>JAEWBW010000203.1 GCA_023390955.1 Pseudomonadota bacterium | reverse complement strand
GTCCTGCTGCACGCGGCGGACGCAATCCGGGATGAAGTCGAGGACGTAGTCCGACATCCCGAGGCTCTTCTCCTCCGGACGCGGCGCGGTCCAGTCGAGCATGTAGACGTCGTAGCCGCGCTTGAGCAGGAATTCGATGAAGCTCTGGCCCGGCACGAGATCGAGGATGTAGCCGCGATTGGTGGTCGCCATCACGATCAGGATCGGGATGCGGTAAATCTCATCCGTCATCGGCCGGTAGTGATAGAGCCGCATCGTGCCGCGCGAATGCAGCACTTCCTTCGGTGTCGAGCCCATCGTCGGGCCCGAACTCGAAATATATTCGACGCCCTTGATGCTACGCTGGATCGCGCGCTGCACCTCGGACTGGATGCGTTCCGGGATCGATGCGAAATCAAGTCCCGTCTGCGCGTTCATTTCGGCTCTCCCTCCGATGGTGGCCGCTTGGTGCGCGGCGGCCGCGGCGCGGCGTTGGCCGGCGCGACGCCCGACGCCGCCGCCATCTGGTGCAGCATCGACCTGATCTCGCCGATTTGGCCCTCCATCGCCTGGAGCCGCTCGGCGATGCCGGTCATCTGATCGCGGCTCGGCAGGTTCATCGAGACGAGATACTTCTCCATGAGATCGCCGAACTGCTTCTGAGCACCTGCAGCAACGCTGCCGGCCTTGTTCATGGCCTGCGAGAATTCCGGCGATTCCATCGCCTTGGTGGCGAAGGAGTTGAACCCCTTCTCCATGTCGCCAACCATCTTCTGCCACATAGCGACCGGATCGTTGATCTTGTCGGTCATCAATATCCTCCAGCTTGCGAGGGCTTTGTGCCCTTCTTTTCGGCCATACCACACCGTTGTGACGTGCCGGTCAACCGGAGAGACGCGGCGCGGTGTCGCTCAAGGCTTCTGCATGCGCGGAAACCGTGCGATACAACATTGTGAGCAGAAGGAACCGTAGCCCGTGAACGCCTCAGCCTATCAGCCGCCGCAGATCGTCCGCGCCAATGGCATCGACATCTGCTACGAGATTTTTGGCGACGGCAATGCCGAGCCGCTGCTGCTGATCATGGGTCTCGGGGCCCAGATGATCCACTGGGACGACGAATTCTGCCAACAGCTTGCCGCGCGCGGCTTTCGCGTCATCCGCTTCGACAACCGCGACATCGGCAAATCCAGCCATCTGACCGGCGGCAAGCGGCTGACCCCGCTCGAACTGCTGAAGCTGCGATTCCTGAAAATCCCCGTTGCCGCCACCTACAAGCTGATCGATATGGCCAAGGATACGGTCGGCCTGATGGACGCGCTCGGCATCAAGTCGGCGCATCTGGTCGGCGCCTCCATGGGCGGCATGATCGCGCAGGAAGTGACGCTGTCGTTTCCGCAGCGCGTGCGTTCGCTGACCTCGATCATGTCGACCACCGGCAATCCGCGCGTGCCGCCGCCGAGCCGCGAGGCCGCCGCGATGCTGATGGCGCCGCCACCGCGCAGCAAGGAGGAGTTCATCACGCGCTTCGGCCAGACCTGGAAAGTGCTGCGTGTGGGTTCGTTCCCCGAAGAGGAAGCGCTCGATCTCGGCCGCGCCGAGCGCGTGTTCGCGCGCGGGCTCAATCCGGCCGGCGTCGGCCGGCAATTGCGCGCCGTGCTTGCCTCCGGCAGCCGCAAGGAGCGGCTTCACGCTGTCAAGACGCCATCGTTGGTGATTCACGGCACCGTCGATCCGCTGGTGCGCCCCGAAGGCGGCAAGGACACCGCCGCCTCGATCCCGGGCGCAAAGCTCTTGATGATCGACGGCATGGGCCACGCGCTGCCGGCGCGGTTCTGGCCCGAGATCATCGACGCCATCGACAAGCACGCGCATGGCGCGGCGGCGAAGGCGGCCTAGACCGACGCAACCGGTCTCCTCACGGTGACCATGTGAGCCGCCGGTTACTCTCTTAACGACGGGTGGCGCGAAAGCTAACATGCCTCTCTTCCTCGCAGGAAAGAGGCTGCGGCCTCGCGGAGCTCACATGCACCTCATCATCCGGCCGATCGTGACGATCTTCGCTTCAATCCTCGTGCTGTCTGTCGCTACCGGCGCCGCGATGGCGGGCAGCGCGCAAGAAGAGGCCAATCGCAGCGCCGTGCTGGCCTTCTACGAGAAGGGCCTCAACCAGAAGGACGCCGACGCGGCGCTCGCCTATGTCGGCGATCGCTATGTCCAGCACAATCCGAACGCGGCCGATGGTCCGGATGGTTTCAAAAAGTTCATCGGCTTCCTGCGCGAGAAGTTCCCGAATTCGCGCAGCGAGATCAAACGCAGCTTCGTGGATGGCGACTTTGTCATCCTGCACGTCCACGCGGTTCGCGAGCCCGGCACCAGGGGCAACGCGATCATCGACATCTTCAAGCTTGAGAACGGCAAGATCGTCGAACACTGGGACACCGTTCAGGCGATCCCCGAAAACCCCGCGAACAACAACACGATGTTCTGACCGGAGGCAGGTCGCCTCCTAGGTCTTCGTCGCGATCCAGATGACGTGGCGTGACCCGCCGCCTCTGCCGGTGGCGCGGATATTGACTTCGTTTACATCGAAGCCAGCGCTCCCGAGGCGCTTGGTGAAGGCCGGGTTGGGACCTGAGGACCAAACACCCAGCACGCCACCCGGCCGTAGCGCTGTCTTCGCCGCTTTCAATCCGGCCGCGCTGTAGAGCGCATCATTGCCCTTCCGGGTCAGGCCTTCCGGTCCGTTGTCGACATCGAGGAGAATGGCGTCGAAGGCCGCGCGAGGCGCCCGGATGATTTCGCCGACGTCGGTTTCCCTGATCTTCACGCGGGGATCATCCAGGCAGTCGCCAAAAACCGGTGCCATTGGACCGCGCGCCCAGGTAACCACCGCCGGCACGAGCTCGGCCACAACGATCTGCGCCTTGCCGCCGAGCACGGTGAGTGCCGCGCGCAAGGTAAAGCCCATGCCGAGGCCGCCGATCAGCACATGCGGCTTTGCAACGCTCTCGATCTTCTTGGCAGCAAGCGTCGCGAGCGCAACTTCAGAGCCCGACAGGCGGCTGTTCATCAGCTCGTTGGTGCCGAGCTTGATGGAGAACTCCTTGCCCCGCCGCATCAGGCGGAGCTCGCCGTCAGAGCCGGGGATCTTGGCGGTGTCGATCTTTTCCCAGGGAATCATGGAAGGCGTTTAGCACGACACGATCGCCGGGTGGGCTACCCGCCCGCCCAGACGTCGAGCACATAGCGGTTGCTGGCGCCGAGGTCCTCGATCCAGCGGGCGCCGGCAGCAGCATCGCTCCCGGTCTTCTCGCGATAGATCGCGACCAGCGCAGCCTTGACGTCCGGCTCCATCTTGCCGCCGTCGCCGCAGACGTAGATGATCGCGCCCTGCTCGATCAGCGGCCAGACTTTGTCCTTCTGCGCGGCAAGCATATGCTGCACATAGGTCTTCGGTCCGTCGGCGCGAGAGAAGGCGGTGAACAGCTCGGTGATGCCCTCGGCCGCCAGCGACTTCAGCTCGTCCGCGTAAAGATAATCCTGGTCCGGGTGGCGGCAACCGAAGAACAGCATGGCCGGCCCAAGCGACGCGCCCTTGTCCTTCCGTGCCTTCCGCTCCTGCAGGAAGCCACGGAACGGTGCGAGGCCCGTGCCTGGTCCGATCATGATGATCGGAACGGCAGAATCGTCCGGCAGGCGGAAGCCCGCCTTGGTCTCGCGCACTGTCGCATAGATCGTGTCGCCGGCGCGGCGGTCGCTGAGGTAGTTCGAGCAGATGCCCTTGTAGAGGCCGCGCCCCGACGTTGCGGGACCACCGACCACGCCGACGGTGATGCTGCAGCGTGAAGCGTCCACCGACGGCGAGGACGAAATCGAATAATAGCGCGGTGCCAGCAGCGACAGCATTTCCAGATAGACGTGGAACGGCAGCTCAGAGGCCGGATATTCGGAGAGCAGATCGAACACCGATTTGCGCTTGGCCAAAATCTCGGTCCGATAGAGCTCGCTGGCCTCGTCTCCGACGAGCGCCAGCAGCTTCGGTTTGGTCATCGGGCAGCGCGTGTGCTCCGACATGATCTGGATCTGCTTGCGCGTGGCGACCTGTTGCAGTTCGACGAAGTCCGTCAGCAGCTGGCCGACCGAGACGCTGTCGCCGACCGGCAATTGCGCACGGCGGCCCTCCGCGACCTGGAGCTTGATCTGGTCCGCCGGCAGGAAGCCGAAGCGGCGCGCAACGGCGTCGACCAGCGCCGGATCGTTGCGCGGCACCACGCTGAGATGATCGCCGACACGGTAGCTCACCCCTTGCGGCAATTGCACCTCGATGTGACGGGTCGAACGATCAGACGGGCTGGGGCCGTCCTTGGTCTGCAGCTCGCTGTTGGCCAGCAGCTTCATCGCGGCCGCGCCACCGAGCGCGGCGATCGCGTTGACCGAGCCTGGCGCGACCGGCTCGACCTTGTAGAGGGGCTCGTCGTCGGCACTGCGGCTGAAATTCGAGGTGACACCCAGCTCCTTGATCGCGGCCGGCGCTGCAGCAGCGAACCACTTCTCGAACTGGCCATCGAGATCGCTGCGCGCATCGCCCTCGCCGCGCGCATAGAGGCTCTTGGCGCCGTGCGCTGCGAGCTGCTCGTCGATGAAACGCGGCACCGACTGATAGGTCGCGGCCCAGTCGCTGTTGCCGCAGCCGAACACGGCGTAGCGCACCTTCGACAGCGCGTCCTTCGGCATGTCGCCATGCAGCCATTTGATAAACTGCGTGGCGTTGTCGGGCGGCGCGCCATTGTAGGAGGCGCAGAAGATCAGCACACCGCCCTGCTCCGGCAGATTGCCGGCATACTCATCGAGCGGTGCGAGCCTGCTGGCGAAACCATTGACCTGAGCGAGATCGGCCACCCGCGTTGCCAGCTCCTCGGCGGTGCCGAGATTGGAGCCGTAGAGCACCAGCAGCGGCGTGTTGTGGCCAGGCCGAGTCGCAGCACGCGCCGCCGGCGCACCGGTGCTGGCCGTTGCCGCCGCAGGACCACCATAGGCGCCACGCTCGCGGTCGGCGCGAGGCCGAACCTTGATCTTGAAGCCGTCCGGCTTCATCGTCAGCGTTTCCTTCAGATGCATCTGGTAGCGCTGATGGTCGACCAGCTTGAAACGCTGCAGGATCATGCCGAGCGCAAGCGCAGCCTCGTGCATGGCGAAGCCGCGACCGATGCAGGCGCGCTGGCCGTTGCCGAACGGTTTCCAGGCGTTGACGGGACGCTTCGCTTCCGCCTCGCGGCTGAAATTCTCGGGATCGAAGGCGTCGGGATTCGGACCCCAGACAGAGGGATCCCGATGCAGGGCCGTTACCAGGATCGTTGTGAAGGTGCCCTTCCGGAGCTTGTACTTGCCGCCGCCGATGGTCTCGTCCTTGAGCGGCGAGATGCCGTAGGCCGGCGCCGGCGGCCACAGCCGCAGCGACTCCTTCAGGATCTGCGTGATGTAGGTGAGCTGCGTGACCTGCTGATAGGTCGGCCGCGCGTCGATATTGGGACCGAGGACGCGGTCGACCTCGTCATAGGCCTTCTTCAGGATCTCGGGGTGCTTGAGCAGCGCATAGATCGTGCATGACAGGAGACCGCTGGTGGTCTCGTGGCCCGCGATCAGGAAAGTGTTGATCTGGTAGCGGATGTTGACGTCGTCGAGCTGCTCGCCGGTCGAGCGGTCGACGCCGGTCATCATCGCGGCCAGCATATCCTTCTTGTCGTCGACGGCATCGGCGCCCTTGCGGCGCTCGGCAATGATCTCGTCGACCATCTTGTTCATGAAGGCGACGTCCTCGGCCATCGTCTTGCGCCGCTTCTGCATCCAGAGCTGCTCGAACGGCAGGCCGCGCGTCATCATGATGGTTTCGAGCGAGCGCACCAGCGACTCGACGAACGGGTGGTAGTCGCGCCGGTAGAAGGAGTTGAAGCGATAGTCGAAGCCGCACAGCCCGATGGTGTCGAGCGTCAGCGCGGTCATGTCGTGGACGACGTCGATCTCCTCGTCGGCGTTGAGCCGGTCCCATTTCTTCACGAGCTGCTCGGCGATATCGACCATGCTCGGGTGGTAGGACTGCATGGCGCGGTTGCCAAAGGGCTGCAGCAGGATGTTGTGCGCCTTGGCCCAGTTCGGCTCGGTGGTGTCGGCCGTGAACAGGCCGTCGCTGCCGACCGCCCGCACACGCCGTAGCGCGCCGCGGACCGCCTTGTCGAACCGCTTCTCATCGGAGAGCTCATCGACGAGGTCGTGACCGGAGACGACCACGATCGGCGAGCCCATCATGTCGAGCCAGAAGATCGGACCAAGCTCCTTGGCCAGCCGCGTCAGGTGCTGCACGGGGGCCGCGGAATCCAGCGACAAGATATTGCCGACCACGGGCTTCGCCGGCGGCTGCGGGATCGGATCCAATCGGTTCTTGGCTGACATCGAAATGTAGTCCCCCTGATGGCCGTCATTCCGGGATGGTGCGTCAGCACCAGACCCGGAATCTCGAGATTCCGGGTTCGATGCTGCGCATCGCCCCGGAATGACGTCGCAATATATTCGCCCGCAATGACGAGCTAACCAAACCGCCTTCTACGCCATTCGATCAGCTTGGCGCTGACCTCTTCCGGCTTTTCCTGCTGCGTCCAATGGCCGCTCTCCTTGACCAGGTATTTCTCCAGGTCCGCGATCAGCTTCTCCATGCCGTCTGCGGCCGATGGCGGTAGCACGGCGTCGTTCTCCGCCATGATCATCAGCGACGGAACATGGATGTGATGGTCGAGCCCCTTGGCGTTAAGCCAGTTGCGGGTGAAATTGCGATACCAGTTGATGC
>JAEWBW010000175.1 GCA_023390955.1 Pseudomonadota bacterium | reverse complement strand
TGCCGCTTGTCGCCTTACTTCACGGCGGTCTTTTCGAACTGGCGCAGCATGGTGTTGCCGCGCTCGACGGCCGCGTCAAGCGCCTGCTTGGCGGTCTTCTTGCCGGCCAGCGCCTGCTCGATCTCTTCCGACCAGACGTCGCGGAGCTGAACCATGTTGCCGAGGCGCAGACCGCGGGAGTTCTCGGTCGGCTCCTTGTTGGTCAGCTCGAGCAGCGGGGTCTCGAGATAGGGCTGATCCTTGTAGAAGCCCTCTTCCTTCGCCTTGGCGTAGGCCGCCTTGGTGATCGGCAAATAGCCGGACGCCTTGTGGATGTAGACCTGGCGATCGGTGTCCGAGAGGAAGGTCATGAACTTCGCCACGCCCTTGTACTCGTCGGCCGACTTGCCACCCATGACCCAGAGCGACGCGCCACCGATGATCGAGTTCTGCGGTGCGCCCTTGACGTCGGGATAATACGGCATCGGCGCCGCGGTGAAGTTGAACTTGGCCTGCGCCTTGACGTTGCCGAAGAAGGCCGACGAGGTCAGGTAGATCGCGCATTCACCCGAGGTGAAGCGGCCTTCGCCGGTGTTGGTGCGGCCGGCGTAGTCGTAGGTCTTGTCCTTCTGCAGCTCCATCAGGTGCTCGAGATGCTTGACCTGCAGCGGTCCGTTGAACTCGAGCTTGGTGTCGAAGCCGTCGAGGCCGTTGGCCTTGGTCGAGAGCGGGACGTTGTGCCAGGCCGAGAGCTGCTCGAGATTGACCCAGGTGACCCAGGAGTTGGAGAAGCCGCAGGTGGCGTGGCCATTGTCGTGCAGCTTCTTGGCGGTCGCGAACACCTCGGGCCAGGTCTTCGGGATCTCGGCGCCGACCTTCTTGAGCTCATCGAGGTTGACCCACATGACGGTCGACGACGAGTTGAAGGGGAACGAGAGCATCTCGCCCTTGGAGGTCGAGTAGTAGCCGGTGATCGCGGGCAGATAGGCCTTCGGATCGAACTTCTCGCCGGTTTCCTGCATCAGCTTGTAGACGGGCTTCACCGCACCGGTCGCCGCCATCATGGTCGCGGTGCCCACTTCGAACACCTGCATGATGTGGGGCGCGTTGCCGGCGCGGAACGCGGCGATGCCGGCGTTCATCGTGTCGGCGTAGTTGCCCTTGTAGGTCGGAATGACCTTGAAGTCGGTCTGCGACGTATTGAAGTCATTGGCGAGCTTGACGATGACGTCGTTGTTGGCGCCCGTCATCGCGTGCCACCACTGAATTTCGGTCACGGCGTACGCCGGCGCCGCCGCAAAACCGAACGTGGCTGCAACAGCGGCAGCCGCACCAAAGTGTCGAAGAGCCATTAAGTAACCTCCCTGGGGCCGTCAAAAGTGCGCTTGCGCTAGCAGCGCCATATGACGTTCACATGACTTGTGTATGCGGCCGAAACGAAAGCGGCAAGCGCTAGAAAAGGGAAGCCGTCAATTAGGCGAAGACGCCGCCGCCGGTCCCGTCCGGACAGCCGTCTCCGTTCGCGCTGCACACTCGTGCCCGCGTCGCAACATTTGTTTCGTGGGAAGCCGGCCCTAGCGCTTGCGCTCGGGGCCGCAGACCGTTCCTGCCGCGACCATCGCGTCGATCTCGGCCCTGGAGTAACCGAACTCGCCCAGCACCTCGGCGGAGTGCTGACTGAATTTCGGCGGCAGACGGCGCAGGCTCGGCTTGCTGCGATCGAGCCGGATCGGCGAGGCCACGCCCTTGTACCAGTCCTTCTCGATGATATCGCCGCGATGGATGGTGTGCGGGTTGGTCAGGGCCTGGTCGATCTTCTGCACGGGACCGGCGGGCAGGCCGGCCGCGAGCAGGCGATTGCAGAGCGGCTCGGCCTCGTGCTGCTTGAAGACGGCGGCGAGCTCGGCGCGCAGCGCGTCGCGATTGGCAATGCGGTCCTTGTTGCGGGCAAAGCGCGGATCGGTGCCGAGCTCGGGCTTGCCGATCTCCTTTGCGAGCTTGCGGAAAGTGCCGTCATTGCCGACGCCGATGAAGATGTCGTCGGTTTTCGTCGGGAAGATCGCATAAGGCACGAGGTTGGGATGCTCGTTGCCCGTCAGGCCCGGCGGCTTGCCGTGCATGAAATAATTTGCCGTGTGCGGATGCATGATGGCGAGGCCGGTCTCGTAGAGCGTGGTCTCCAGGAACTGGCCCTTGCCCGAACGCTGCCGTTCCGACAGCGCCATCAGGATTCCGATCGCGGCATAAAGGCCGGTGGTAATGTCGACCAAGGGCACGCCGATCCGCATCGGTCCGCTCTCGGGCGAGCCGGTGGCGGCGATCATGCCGGTCATCGCCTGGATGATGGCGTCATAGCCGGGATTGCCGCCGCGCGGGCCGGCAGCGCCAAAACCGCAAATCCGGCAATGCACGAGGCGCGGATATTTCTTGCTCAGCACATCGTTGCCGATGCCCCACTTCTCCAGCGTGCCCGGCTTGAAATTCTCGATCAGGACGTCGGCCGTCTCCAGCATCTTGAGCAGTACGACGCGGCCGCCTTCGGAGGCGAGGTCGAGACCGATCGAGCGCTTGTTGCGGTTGATGCCGACGAAATAGGCCGCGTCGTCGTCGTGGAAGGGAGGGCCCCAGTCGCGCACCTCGTCGCCCGCGGGCGGCTCGACCTTGATCACGTCGGCGCCGTGGTCGGCCAGGATCTGGGTGCAGTAGGGACCGCCGAGCACGCGCGTGAGATCGATCACGCGCAGTCCGCTCATCGCGCCAGATGCGGCTTCAACACTCATGTCGGCAACCTTCGCTTCAGCAGTTGGATCGGTGTTCGATCACAGGCCTAGCGAGGTTCGCGAAAACCGGCAATGGCTTCCGGCGGAGGGCCGCATGCACAGCAAGAGCGGCCGGCCCGAGGGGGTCCCGGGCCAGCCGATCTGCGTTTGGGATCAGACGACCGTCAGGCGGACGTCGACATTGCCGCGGGTGGCGTTGGAATAGGGGCACACCTGGTGGGCCTTCGCGACCAGCGCCTCGGCGTCGGCCTTGGCAAGGCCGGGCAGCGAGACGGCGAGATCGATGTCGAGGCCAAAGCCGCCTTCCGAACGCGGGCCGATGCCGACGGTGGAGGTCACGGAGGCGTCCGCGGGCACCTTCACGCCGCCGCCCTGTGCGGCAACCGCCTTCATGGCGCCGATGAAGCAGGCGGCATAGCCGGCCGCAAACAGCTGCTCGGGATTGTTGCCGGCGCCACCGCCGCCGCCGAGTTCCTTCGGAGTCGAAAGCTTGACGCTGAAGGCGCCGTCGGCCGTCGAAGCGGAGCCGTCGCGGCCGCCGGTGGCCGTTGCAGTGGTCTTGTAGAGGACTTTCACGGACATGGTCGTCTCCTTCGGTTGGGGTGATTCATATATTGCAGGCAATTAGATTTTACGCAATTGAATTTTGGCGGCCTCACATTTAATTGTTCGCAATTGAATGCGTCGGCTTCCGGCCCCAGAATGGGAGCAAATCCCGAGGTCCCCCTATGGTTCGAAAACAATCCGCGGCCGATCAGCCGCTCCGGCTCGATAACCAGATCTGCTTTGCAGTCTATTCGGCCGCGCATGCCTTCAACCGCGTCTACAAGCCGCTGCTGGACCGGCTCGGCCTGACCTATCCGCAATATCTTGTCATGCTGGTGTTGTGGGAGCGTGACGACGTGCCGCTGAAGGACATCGGCGAAAGATTGTTCCTGGATTCCGGCACGTTGACGCCGCTGCTCAAGCGGCTCGAGGCCGCACAACTGGTCAAGCGTACACGCTCGACCGAAGACGAACGCCAGGTGCTGATCGCGCTCACCGCGCAAGGCCACGCCCTGAAGGAAAAGGCCCGCAACGTCCCGCAATCGATCCTCGCGGCCTCGGAGTGCTCGGTGTCAGAGCTGATCACGATGAAAGACGAGATCGTCGCGCTGCGGGATCGGTTGAATGCGGTGATCGGGGAGTAGGCTAGGCCAGGCGCTTCTTCGTAAAGGCTCGGCCCGAGTGCGACTTCAAATACGTTTCAAAAGCGAGCGCTTTGTACTTGTCGGGGAAGGCGCAATACCAAATCAGCTTCCAAGGCTTGAACTTGGCGGTGTGCGCGGATTTGCCGGCATTGTGTTCCGGAATGCGTCGCTTCAGATCTTCCGTCGCCCCGACGTATTCCTCCTCGGGAAACTCGATGCTGCGGAGAATGTAGACGTACCACATTGACGGCTTTCGCCCGGGCAGTCGTTAGGAAGTGGAGGGGATGCGCCATGCGTAGCCGAAGGGGCGCGCACGATATTGGCGGTTTCTATCTAGGTAGTCGATGGCTTGATTAGGAAACACTTCCAGTCCGTCTTCGCCCGACACCACGCTTCACCCTTCGGGCTCCCCGTGGCTGCGCCACGCGTAGCCCGAAGGGCGAAGCGTGGTGGAGCCAGGCGGGATCGAACCGCCGACCTCTTGCATGCCATGCAAGCGCTCTCCCAGCTGAGCTATGGCCCCGTAAGTCTTGGGATGATCCTGGGGGATCAGTCCCGTCCGCCGAGTCCTAGCTGACTCGCGCGGTGCACCGTTGATCACAGATCAGCGACGATCTCAAGTCTCTTCGTCACCGCCGACATCACCGATGATGTCGGTCACGTCCTCATCGCCCTCTTCGTCGTCGGCGATGAAGGTCGAATCGTCGTCGTCATCGTCCTCGATGGTCTCGTCGACCTCGATGTCGTCCTCGGACTCCGGCATCTGCGCCTTGACCTTGCCGGTGTTCTCCTCGGCATCGGCCTCCTCGAGCGACACCGTCTCCTCGGCCTCGGCCGGCTCCGGCGTGGTGTCCTGGGCCGCGGCATGCCGCTCGGCGGCGCCACGGGTCGCACGCGCCGGCGCGATCGGGGCAATCGGAACCACCTCGCCGGTATAGGGCGAGATCACCGGATTCTTGTTCAAGTCGTAGAATTTCTTGCCCGTGGTCGGGCAAATACGTTTGGTTCCGAGATCGGACTTGGCCACGGCAGAATCCTGGAATGTCTGAAAAGCGGTGCTTCACTTGGCTAGTTGGCGAGCCGCTGTCAATAGCGCATTACGGGAGAAAGACATGCCCGTGACGGCGGGGAGACCATGTGGTAGGTGCCCCCGCGAGCCCCGAGGGCCTGTCCCGGGGCATTCAAGGACGCCATTGTGAGCCATTCCGACCAACCGAGGCCGCTCCAGTCGCGCGCCAGCGGGCCGCTGACCGGAAAAGTACGGGTCCCCGGCGACAAGTCGATTTCCCACCGCGCCCTGATCCTGGGGGCGCTTGCGGTCGGGGAGACCCGGATTTCGGGCCTTCTGGAGGGCGAGGACGTCCTCAACACCGCCAAATCCATGCGGGCCCTGGGGGCCCAGGTCGAGCGGACCGGGGATTTTGCCTGGAGCGTCCGCGGCGTCGGTGTCGGCGGCTTTGCCGACCCCAAGGACGCGCTCGATTTCGGCAACTCCGGCACCGGCTGCCGGCTGGTCATGGGTGCCGTTGCCGGCTGCCCGATTTCCGCGGTTTTCGACGGCGACGCCTCGCTGCGCAGCCGCCCGATGCGCCGCATCCTGGACCCGCTCGAAAAGATGGGCGCCAAGGTCACCTCCGGTGGTGAGGGCGGCCGGCTGCCGCTCACTGTCCAGGGCGCTCGCGATCCCCTGCCGATCACCTACCGGACGCCGGTGGCCTCGGCCCAGATCAAATCCGCCGTGCTGCTGGCGGGCCTTGCCGCCCCGGGAAACACCACGGTCATCGAGACCGAGGCGAGCCGCGACCACACCGAGCTGATGCTGAAGCATTTTGGCGCCGAGATCAGTTCGGTGGCGGAAGGCCAGCATGGCCGCCGCATCACGCTGGTGGGCCAGCCCGAGCTGCACGGCGCCACCGTCATTGTCCCTGCCGACCCCTCGTCGGCTGCTTTTCCCGTCGTCGCGGCGCTGATCGTCGAGGGCTCCGACCTCGTTCTATCCGACGTGATGACCAATCCGCTGCGCACGGGTCTGTTCACTACGCTGCGCGAGATGGGCGCCTCGATCGAGGAGAGCGAGGTGCGGGGCGATGCCGGCGAGCCGATGGCGCAGCTGCGCGTGCGCGCTTCGAAGCTGCGCGGCGTCGAGGTGCCGCCGGAGCGCGCGCCGTCGATGATCGACGAATATCTGGTGCTGGCGGTGGCCGCGGCCTTCGCCGAAGGCACCACGATCATGCGCGGCCTGAAAGAGCTCCGCGTCAAGGAATCCGACCGGCTGGAAGCGACCGCGGACATGCTGCGGGTCAACGGCGTCAAGGTCGAGATCTCCGGCGACGATCTGATCGTCGAGGGCAGGGGCCATGTGCCCGGCGGCGGCCTCGTCGCCACCCACATGGACCATCGCATCGCGATGTCCGCGCTGGTGATGGGCTGCGCCTCCGATCAGCCGGTGAAGGTCGACGACACGGCCTTCATCGCCACCAGCTTCCCTGATTTCATTCCGATGATGCGTTCGCTCGGGGCCGATTTTTCATGATCATCGCGATCGACGGTCCCGCCGCCTCCGGCAAGGGGACGCTCGGCAAGCGCCTGGCGCATCATTACGGCTTTCGTCATCTCGATACCGGCGTGATCTATCGCGCGGTGGCCTATGCGCTGATGCAGTCGGGCCACGACCTCCGGGACGAGGCCGCTGCGGTGGCCGCCGCGCAGGAACTCGATCCCGAAAAGTTCGGCAATCCCGCCCTGAAGACCCAACAGGCCGGCGAGGGTGCCTCGATCGTCTCGGCGATCCCGCGGGTCCGCGAGGTCCTGCTCAATTTCCAGCGCCAGTTCGCCGCCGGTCCGCCCGGCGCCGTGCTCGACGGCCGGGACATTGGAACCGTGATCTGCCCCGATGCCGACGTGAAGATTTTTGTCGTGGCCGACCCGAAGGTCCGGGCCCGGCGCCGGACCATGGAGGCCAAGGCGCGGGGCGAGGAGGCGGACGAGGCGGCCGTGCTGGCCGACATCATCGCCCGCGACGAACGCGACAAAAACCGTCCGGTTGCGCCCTTGAAACCGGCCCCGGATGCTTACTTGCTAGATAACTCCCAACTGGATATAGAAGGCGGCGTCCGGGCCGCCATCGATATTATCGAGGCCGTTCGAGCGGGCCGTCCGCGGGGTTAAGCCGCGGTCGTCACTGGAGGAAGCGCCCGCTCCCGCTCTTGAAGGTCGATACCCCCGATCCCCGTTAGGGACCGGCGACACTCTGGCTCCGGAACAATCAACGTATCGAACGTGCGGGCTCTCGCCGGCCCGCTTCTGCTGTTCCCGGTCTTGAGCCGGAGCAACGAGCGGTCGCTCGAAGGTTTTGCGGACCTTCCGACACTGCGCGTGCGGTACGACCCTTAAACCCAACGGCCGGCACACGTCCGCAACTGGAGAACAAATGGCTTCGACTTCCGCTGATTCCTACACCCCGTCGCGCGACGATTTCGCCGCGATGCTCGACGAGTCCTTTGCCGGTGGCAACCTGCAGGAGAGCTCCGTCGTCAAGGGCAAGGTTGTTGCAATTGAAAAGGACATGGCCGTCATCGACGTCGGCCTGAAGACCGAGGGCCGCGTTGCCCTGCGTGAATTCTCCGGCCCCGGCCGTGACAGCGAGATCAAGGTTGGCGACGAGGTCGAAGTGTTCCTCGATCGCATCGAGAACGCCCTCGGCGAGGCCGTCCT
>JAEWBW010000128.1 GCA_023390955.1 Pseudomonadota bacterium | reverse complement strand
GCCGGCGTGCTGTCGCTGATGATTTTGGCGCCGCCGCTCGCCGAGATCGCGCTGTCGTTCTCGACCTTCGAATATTTCTGGCTGGCGCTGCTCGGCCTGATGTGCGCGACGCTGGTCGCGCGCTCCTCGCCGGTGAAGGCGATCGCCGGCATGTTCCTAGGCCTGTTGGTTGCGTGCATCGGCATCGAGAATCCCGGCGGCGTGCCGCGCTTCACGTTTGGTTTGACTGATCTGTTCGGCGGCATCGAGCCAATACCGGCGCTGGTCGGCGTGTTCGCGGTCGCGCAGGTGATGCGCGCGATGCTGACGCCCGAGCCGCCGCCGCTGCCGCGCCGAAAATTCGGAAGCATCATGGCCGGCCAGTGGAGGTTGACGAAGAAATATCACTGGCAGATGACGCGCGGAAACATCATCGGCATCATCATCGGCGTGCTGCCGGGCGCCGGCGCCGACATGGCGGCCTGGGTGTCCTACGCGATGTCGAAGCGCTTCTCCAAGGAGCCGGAGAAGTTCGGCACCGGCCATGTCGAGGGCCTGGTCGAGGCCGGCGCCAGCAACAATGCCAGCATCGCCTCGGGCTGGGTGCCGTCGCTGCTGTTCGGCATTCCCGGCGACACCATCGCCGCGATCGCGATCGGCGTGCTCTACATGAAGGGCCTCAATCCCGGCCCGACGCTGTTCACCGAAAAAGCGTCGAGCATGTACGCGATCTATCTGATGTTCATCATCGCCAACATCATGATGATCCCGCTCGGCATCGCCATGATCCGCATCGCAGCCTACATCCTGCTGGCGCCGCGCTCGGCGATCATGCCGGTCATCATGCTGTGCTGCGCGGTCGGCTCGTTCGCGATCGGCAACAACATGTTCGGCGTCGTCACCGTCGCGGCCTTCGGCATCATCGGCTATGTGATGGAGGCCAACGGCTATCCCGTCGCCGCCATGGTGCTCGGCATCGTCATGGGCACCATGGTCGAGCAGGCCTTCGTCACCTCGCTGATCAAGTCCGACGGCAGCATCCTGCCGTTCTTCGAGCGCCCCGTCGCCGCCATCCTCGCGGCCATGGCGATCGGCGCGCTGCTCTGGCCGGTGATGGTCTGGGTGTGGCGGAAGGTGAAACCGGCGCAGACCGCCGCGGCAACATCCCGGTGATGACAGGCGAGCGGCCCTCGCCCGCCCCGCCGGGGCAGGTGCTGGGCCGCTCGGCCGCCTTGTGCTACTGTCTGGTCATGACCGAGGTCGCCGACGTTCCGATTCAGACCGTTATTCTGCAGCTCAAAGAGCTTGCTCCCGCGCTGAAGGCCGCGGGCGTCAAACGGCTGTGCCTTTTTGGCTCGCGTGCGCGCGGCGACGCCCGGCCCGACAGCGATCTCGACATCCTGCTCGATACGACCTCACGCGATGAAACGCCGCGATTCGATTACTTTGCAGTCCTGCACCTGATCGAGGACAATCTCGGCCTTCGCGCGCAGATATCGATGCGGGACTTGCTGAAGCCGCGCATGGCCGAGCGGATCAAAGATGATCTGATCGAGGTCTTCTGAATGCCGCCCACCACGGAAGACCGGCTGCGCGATATTCTGGACGCCATCAACGACATCGAAAGTGTGGTGAACGGCTTCACATTCGATAGATTTGTCTCGGAGAAGACCACTCGTTTGGCTATCGAACGACTCCTCGAGATCATCTGCGAAGCGTCGAGATCTATCCCGGACGACGTAAAACAAGCCGAGCCGGGAATCGACTGGCGCAAGATGATCGACTTCGGAAATCTGCTGCGTCACGCCTATCATATGACGAAGGCCGAGATCGTTTGGGACATCATTCAGGGCCACCTCCCGCCGTTGAAATCCTGCGCCGAGAGACACATCCGAATGTCGGACAGATAACGACTGCGCACGAATACGATGATGACCAATCCCAAATCCACCGACATCAAATCCCTCGCCCGTGACCTCCGTGCCGGCAGCCGTGCCGCGCTGGCGCGGGCCATCACGCTGGTCGAGAGCCGGCGCGGCGACCATCAGGCGCTCGCGCGCGAGCTGGTGCAGATGCTGCTGCCAGACACCGGCAAGGCGGTTAGGGTCGGCATCACCGGCTCGCCCGGCGTCGGCAAATCCACCACCATCGACGCACTCGGCACCTATCTGATCGAGCAGGGCAACAAGGTTGCGGTGCTCGCGGTCGATCCGTCCTCGGCGCGCAGCGGCGGCTCGATCCTCGGTGACAAGACGCGGATGGCGCGGCTGTCGGCGTCCGACGACGCGTTCATCCGCCCTTCGCCATCGTCGGGAACGCTCGGCGGCGTCGCCGCCAAGACGCGCGAGGCGATGCTGCTCTGCGAAGCCTCCGGCTTCGACGTCGTGCTGGTCGAGACCGTCGGCATCGGCCAGTCCGAGACTGCGGTTTGCGACATGACCGATTTCTTCCTGGCCTTGATGCTGCCGGGCGGCGGCGATGAGCTGCAGGGCATCAAGAAGGGCCTGGTCGAACTCGCCGACATGATCGCGATCAACAAGGCTGACGGCGACAATCTCAAGCGCGCAAAAATCACCGCAGCCGACTATCGCGGCGCGCTGCATATTCTGGCGCCCCGCTCCGAGCACTGGCACCCGCCGGTCGAGACCTATTCGGCACTGACCGGCGACGGCATCGCAAAGATCTGGCAAAAAATCCTGGACCATCGCAAGGCGATGAACGCCTCGGGCGACTTTGCCGCGCGGCGGCGCGATCAGCAGGTGAAGTGGATGTGGTCGATGCTGGAGCAGCGCATGCTGTCGCGGCTGCGCAGCGAGGCGTCAGTGCGCGCGAAGGTCAAGAAGATCGAGGCCGAGGTGGCCGATGGCCGCGTCACGCCGGCGCTCGCCGCCGAGCACATCATGGAGCTGCTGCAATGAACAACAGGCTCCGCATCCTCATCACCGGCTTCGGACCGTTTCCGGGCGCGCCCCACAATCCGACGCAGCCGCTGGTCGCGCGATTGACGCGGTTGCGCCGGCCGGCCTTCGACGACATCGAGATCGCCAGCCATATCTTTCCGGTGACCTATGCCGCGGTCGACCGGCAATTGCCGGAAGTGCTGGCGAAGCACAATCCGGACGCGCTGCTGATGTTCGGCCTCGCCGCGCGCACCTCCTATTTGCGCATCGAAACCCGCGCGCGCAACGCCGTCACCATGCTCTGGCCGGACGCGGCCAATACGCGCTCGAGCAAGCGCGGCATCGCCGGCAAGGCGGATGCCATGATGTTCGGCCCGCACACCGCGCGGCTGCTGCGCGCCGCGCGGCTGACCGGCATCGATGCGCGGGCCTCGCGCGATGCCGGCGCCTATCTCTGCAACTATCTGAGCTGGCGGGCGATCGAGCGCGTGAATGCAGGCGGTCCGAAGCTGGCAGCGTTCATCCACATTCCGCTGCTGGCGCGCGACACCGCGCCGCGGCTGAAGGGTTCGCCGCGGATCACGCTGGATGAGCTGGTCGATGCCGGCGAGGCGATGCTGATGGAGATGGTGACGCTGGCACGGAATGCGCGGAACAATCCGGCCCGTGCGGGGGTAAACATTTAACCCTACCGCAAACAATCGCCGGTCTCGCCCCCCTGGCTCCGGCCGCCCTGCCCCGATTCTGCGCTACCTAACCCGGGCGGACGTCTCCCGCGTTCGCCGGAGGACGCGTCATGACCCTCAATCGCCGCCACCTCATCGGAGCGACTGCCGCCGGCGCACTGGCCATGCCGGTCGACGCCGCACGTGCGGCGCCGCTGACGTCGACGCTTGGGCGCGATGCCGCGCAATATGGCGTGCGCCCCGGCAGCAGCGAGGACCAGACCCGCGCACTCCAGCGCGCCATCGACGAGGCCGCGCGCGCACAGATGCCGCTGGCGCTGGCGCCCGGCATCTACCGCACGGGGACGCTGCGGCTGCCGAGCGGCGCTCAGATCATCGGCGTGCGCGGCGCGACAAAGCTCGTCCTCACAAACGGACCGTCGCTCATCCTCAGCGAGGGCGGCGATGCCATCGGCCTGACCGGCATCACGCTCGACGGCGCGGGCATTGCGCTCCCCACACGACGCGGCCTGATCCATTGCCTCGGCGGACGCGACATCCGCATCCTCGATTGCGAGATCACGGCGTCCGGCGGCAGCGGCATCTGGCTCGAGCAGGTGTCTGGTGACATCTCCAACAACATCTTCAGGCGCATCGCCGTGACGGCGGTGGTGTCGTTCGACGCGCGCGGCCTGATCGTCTCGCGCAACACGATTTTGGGCACCAACGACAACGGCATCGAGATCCTGCGCACCGCGATCGGCGACGACGGCACGCTGGTCACCGACAACCGCATCGAGGACATCAAGGCCGGCCCCGGCGGCTCCGGCCAGTACGGCAACGCCATCAACGCCTTCCGCGCCGGCAACGTGATCGTGCGCGGCAACCGCATCAAGAATTGCGATTATTCGGCGGTCCGCGGCAATTCGGCATCGAACATCCACATCACCGACAACAGCGTCAGCGACGTGCGCGAGGTCGCGCTCTATTCGGAGTTTGCGTTCGAGGCCGCCGTGATCGCCAACAACATTGTGGACGGCGCGGCCGTCGGCGTCTCCGTCTGCAACTTCAATGA
>JAEWBW010000021.1 GCA_023390955.1 Pseudomonadota bacterium | reverse complement strand
CCGGACAATTGCTCCGGGTATCGCTTTAACAATGCGTCGAGACCGAGCCGCGCGATCAGTTCAGTCAACCACGCCGCGTCATGCTGCCGGGCAAGGCGCGCCTGAAACGACAGGTTATCGGCGACGGACAGGCTCGGCACCAGATTGAACTGCTGGAAGATCAGGCCGAGCCGCGTGCGGCGCAGCGTAGCGCGCCCGGCATCCGGCAAGCCCGTGATGCACGCATCCTCCACCCACACCTCGCCGCCATCGGCGTCGTCGAGCCCGGCGATCAGATGCAGCAGCGTGCTCTTGCCGCTGCCGGATTCGCCGGTCAGCGCCACCCGTTCGCCGGGTGCGATTTCGAGATCGACGCCACGCAACACATGCACGGGCTCGCCGGCCGAGGTGAAGGTCTTGGAGAGGTTTTTGATGCTCAGCACGATAGGTGGTGTCTGCGTCGTGAACTCTATGGTGCGTAGCACACTTGCCGTGGCTTTGCCGGGGTTGCGTTGCCGCCAAAGCCGTTGGTAACGTTCCCGCCAGCCAAATCATAAAACTGCCAAAATGGCAGACGGGGAGAAATATGAGTGCTCAGGGAACGCCCGAAATGGCGGGAAAGACGATTGCGACGCTCAAGGGGGCCTGGACCATCACGTTCCTCCTGTTTCTCTTCATGGTGGTGAATTTCGCCGACAAGATCGTCGTCGGTCTGGCGGCCGTCCCCATCAAGTCCGAGCTGAAGCTTGAGCCGGATCAGTTCGGCCTGCTCGGCTCCTCCTTCTTCTTCCTGTTCTCGATCTCGGCCATCGTGGTCGGCTTCATCGTCAACAAGGTACCGACGCGCTGGGTGCTCCTGACGCTCGCCGTGATCTGGGCGCTGGCGCAATTTCCGATGGTCGGAACGGTCAGCTTCACCACGCTGATGATCTGCCGCATCGTGCTGGGCGCCGGCGAAGGCCCGGCTTTCTCGGTCGCCGTCCACGCCATCTACAAATGGTTCCCGGATGAAAAGCGCACATTGCCGACCGCGATCCTGTCGCAGGGGTCGGCCTTCGGCGTCATCCTGGCGGTGCCGGCGCTGAACTGGATCATCGTCAATCATTCCTGGCATTATGCGTTCGGCGCGCTCGGTGTCGTCGGCCTGATCTGGGTCGCGGCCTGGCTCGCGCTCGGCAAGGAAGGTCCGCTCGAGAGCACGCATCCCTCGACGGTCAACGAGCAGAAGATTCCCTATCTGCAGCTTCTGACCACACGGACCTTCATCGGCTGTTGCCTCGCGACCTTCGGCGCCTATTGGGCGCTCTCGCTCGGGCTCACCTGGTTCACCGCTTTCATTGTCGAGGGGCTCGGCTATTCGCAGTCGCAGGCCGGTCTGATCTCGATCCTGCCCTGGGTGTTCGGCGCGACCGTCGTGCTTCTCACCGGGTGGATTTCGCAGGTGATGATGGCGCGCGGCTCGACAACGCGAGTCGCTCGCGGCGTGCTCGGCTCGGTCCCGCTGATCGTCGGCGGCCTGATCCTGGCGGCGATGCCGCATGTCCAGGGCTCCGGCCTGCAGATCGCGCTGCTGGTGGTTGGCTCCGGCCTGTGCGGCTCGATCTACGTCGTCTGCCCGCCGATGCTCGGCGAGTTCACGCCGGTGTCGCAGCGCGGCGCAGTCATCGCGATCTACGGTGCGATCTACACGCTCGCCGGCATCATCGCGCCCTCGGTGATGGGCAGCGTGATCCAGCGCTCCGGCAGCATGCTCGGTGGCTACATGACCGGCTTCACCATCAACGCCGTGGTGATGGTCGGCTCCGGCCTGCTCGGGCTGTTGTTGCTGTGGCCGAACACGGAAAAGGCCAGGCTCGCGCGCGCCACGGCGCAGGGTTCTGGGCTCAAGGGTGTGGTTTCACCGACGTAAGCTGCGGGGCTTTCTGCTAGCTCCAACCAACAGTGTCGTCCCGGCCTAGTGCGCAATTGCGCACGGGGGGCCGGGACCCATAACCACAGGATATGGGAACGGGCACGCTGGCAGCTCCAGCGTGCTTCAACAACGAGCTTTCGGGAGTATGGGTCCCGGCTTTCGCCGGGACGACACGGAGTGTAAGGCGCCGTCGTCCCGTCTAACGCGCTCCCGCTAATTCATCCCCTGCGCACCACGGATCAGCTTGCCCGGGCGCTGGCCGGTTGCTTCGCCGTACCGCCGCGTCACCACGCCGGAGACGATGGTGGCCTCGTAGCCGTCGACATCCTGCAACAGCCGCCGCCCGCCGACCGGCAGATCGTAATGCACCTTTGGCGGATGCAAATGCAGCTTGTTGTAGTCGATCACATTGACGTCGGCCTTGTAGCCGGGCGCGATCAGCCCGCGATCGGTCAGCCCGACCGACAGCGCGGTCTTGCGCGACTGCGCGGCGACCACGAACGGGATCGAGAGCTTTTCGCCGCGCTTGCGGTCGCGCGTCCAGTGCGTCAGCAGATAGGTCGGGAAGCTGGCGTCGCAGATGATGCCGCAATGCGCGCCGCCGTCGGAGAGACCGGGCACCGATTGCGGATCGATCAGCATCTCGCGCGTCGCATCGAGATTGCCGTCGGAATAGTTGAGGAACGGCACATACAGCATGCCGTGGCCCTCGTCCGAGAGCATCGCATCGTAAGCGAGCTCCTCCGGCTGCCGACCCTGCTTGCGCGCCTGCGGGCCCAGCGCGTTCTCCGGCGGCTGCTCGTAATCCGGGGGATCGCCGAGCAGGAACATCTTGTCGTAGTTCGGACGGAAGAACAGCGGATCGTCGGTCGCCGTCGCGGTCTCACTCAGGATCGCCTTGCGCACCTCGCTCTGGTGCAGCCGCGCCAGGCGGTCTTCCAGCGGCAGATGCGCGATCGCCTTGTAGCTCGGATGGGTCTGGAACGGATTGCGCGACAGCTCCAGCCCGAGCAGCAGGCCAACGGGACGCGCCGCGATCTGCGCCGTGATCGAAAGCCCACGCTTCGCCGCGGCGTTGATCTCGTCCAGCGTCTGGCGCCAGCGCTGTGGCGCCTTGTCGTTCTGCGTGATCGAAAACGAGATCGGGCACTTCGTGCTGTCAGCCACCCGCAGCATCATCGGCAGGTCTTCGTGGATGGTGGAGAGATCGAGCACGAATTGCAGCACGCTGCGGCCTTCGCCATGCATCGCGCCGGCGATCGCGGTGAGTTCGTCCTCGCCGGCCTTCAGCGTCGGCGTGAAATCGCCGGTCGAGGTGCGGTGGTTGAGCGTGCGCGAGGTCGAGAAGCCGAGCGCGCCGGAGCGCACGGCTTCGGCCGCGAGCTTTGCCATCGCCGCATTGTCCTCGGCGGTGGAGGGATCGCGGCGCGCGCCGCGCTCACCCATGACATAGACGCGAAGCGCAGCATGCGGCAGCTGCGCGCCGACATCGATGTCGAAGTCGCGCTTGGCGAGCCAGTTCATGTAGTCCGGAAAGCTCTCCCACGCCCAGGGAATGCCGGCGCTCAGCACCGGCTCGGGAATATCCTCGACGCCCTCCATCAGCTGGATCAGGCGGGTGTGGTCGGCCGGCTTGCACGGCGCAAAGCCGACGCCGCAATTGCCCATGATCGCCGTGGTGACGCCGTTCTGCGACGACGGCGTGATGTCCTGGCTCCAGGTGACCTGGCCGTCGTAATGCGTGTGCACGTCGACGAAGCCCGGCGTCACCAGCTTTCCGCGCGCGTCGATCTCTTCGCGACCCTTGGCGGAGATTTTTCCGACCTCACTGATCTTGCCGCCGGAGATGGCGACGTCAGCCTCGAACAGCTCGCCGCCGCGTCCATCCGCAATGGTGCCGCCGCGGATGACGAGATCAGGATTGCTCATGGTGTTTCGTCCCGGTTTTGCTTGTTTTGTTGTTGTGTGCGTCTCTCTCGACCGTCGTCCCGGACAAGCGAAGCGCAGATCCGGGACCCATAGCCACAAGGAGGTGTTTGGCGAAGACTCGTGGTGACCTGTCCCGCCGAAGACTTATCCTTGTGATTATGGGTCCCGGCTTTCGCCGGGACGACAGTAGCTACGCCTTGCCTTGCGGCTTCCGTTCCGTGAATGGCGAGAGCACCACCGTCGCCAGCATGAAGATCACGGACGCGCCGAACACCCATTGCGGTGCGCTCTGGTCCATGATCCAGCCGAACAGCAGCGGGCTGAAGATGCCGCCGAGATTGAAACCGGTGGAGACGATGCCGAAGGCGCGGCCGGCGGCGCCCGGAGGCGCGGCGTTGCGCACCAGCATGTCGCGCGACGGCGCGATGACGCCGGAGAGGAAGCCGGCCAGAGCCATCGTGGCAATCAGCAGCCAGGCGGGCAGCGTGACCAGCGCGATCAGCAGCACGATGGCGGCGTTCGCGGCGAAGCAGGCGGCGGCGACATAGCCGTGACGCTCGGTGTGGTCGGCGAGAAAGCCGCCCGCGAGCACGCCGATGGCGCTGGACGCCAGGAACGCGGTCAGCGCGAGGTTGGCGGTGGAATAGGTGGCGCCATAGCCGCTCATCAGCGCGACGATGCCAAAATTGTTGATGCCGGCGACCGACAGGCTCAGCAGCATGAACAGCGCAGTCAGCGTG
>JAEWBW010000013.1 GCA_023390955.1 Pseudomonadota bacterium | reverse complement strand
GCCCTGACTCGTGGGCCATGGATCATCAATATCGCGAGTGACAGTCCAGCGTCCGCCGCCCGGCTCCAGCGCGGAGACATGATCATCGCGGTCGACGGAAAGCCAGTCTCTTCGTCATCAGACGTTTCCGGCATCGTGGCATCGAGGGGGATCGGCGCCGAGCTGACACTTACTATCGTGAGGAACGCAAGCGAGATTATCGTGCCTCTCGTGATCGGAAAGAGGCCAGGCCTTGCGGACGCCGATGACGAGGTCGCGGCGAATGTCTATGACTACTGCATTTCAGGCGTGATTTATAACGACGGCACAAATGGAGCGGAAACGCGCGCTGCCAAATATCTCTGCACGCTTGCAATGATTCAGGCTCACAAAAGGACGAACGAGCCTTTCCTCGAGAAGCTGAAGAGTCAATTCGGTTCCTGCGATAATTCGACGTCAATCCTTTCCGACCCAGGGAGACAACAAGTTTATCGCTGGACGAAGGCGATCGACCTTGGCGATGAGGAACTCGCTACGATCGTTCGAGTCGCCGCGTTCTGTCGGATGAACAAGCAACGCGATCTGCCCGCAGCCTTCGAGATTTTGAGCACATCTTCGTCGGTATTAGCAACTTACGGCGTCGATCGCAGGAGAGAAACCGCAAGCTTTGTCGAAGCGCGGCTTATGGTCGAAGATTCAAAGCTGAGGAGCCAAAGGGAGACGCAACACGCAGCCTCATTGGCTAGCGCCGGTTACACGCCCATCTCAATCCGGGAACTGAAGATCGACGCGCGTAACCTTCACGGTAAGAAAGTGGCTGTTAGCGGTCTCATGATCCTCCTCGACAACAATACGGCGGCGCTGCTGCAAAACCAGCAGGATAGCAATCCTGTCGGCGTTCTCCTCGGTGGAGCATCCAGAGAAACCAGAGAACAAACCATCGGTCGCTGCACGAGTTCGCGTGGCTGTCAGATTGAGATCAAAGGGACTGTAATTGGCGACCGCAATTCCGCACTGATCGCTGCGGACTAACGCCCCTCGACAAGGGGCATTGTGAAACTAGGGCCTATTGGGGCCCGCCTCATTGGATAGCTCCAGCTAAGGTGAGCCCCAGCGAGGCAAGCCTCTAATTTCATTAAGGTATTTTATAGCCTAGGACTAAAGAATTCGCTGGACGCAAGGACCACACGGTTTTGCCGTACGCGAGCTCACCCGCCACAGGGTTCGCCGGCATGTGCACATGGCCGGCGAAATGTTGGCGAGACGAGCCTTCAGCGCCGTTCGTCTGCACACGGCCTCGGGTTCACAGGGACTACCCGCCCACCCCGCGCCATCTTGTGCCCAACGCTGCCGCGTCCACCGCACCCCCGCTCACGAACCGTGACGATTTACGATCGCCCCTCCTGGCGAGCCGGGATGAGCGATACATACGACAAATCCGAATTTCGGTAAAGTGGAATATTTTTATGGAGAGGGGTTGACAAGATAGTCCGGCATCTTTTGCCCGATGGCCAAGCGCCACCAGCACTTATCAAATGCAACGGCTATTTTGGACGAGCCTTCCCTCGACCCAAATTGCTGGGGCGTTTTTTTGCGTCGCCGACACCCCAAGCGTCCAGAACTTCAGCTAATGGGAACAATTCGTTCTTAACCCAGTCAGCAAACGGAGCGGCCGTTGCACTCCACGGCTGCTGCTTGGGTAACTTGATTTGCACGCGAGTTGGGACGTGAACGGCACTACCAAAGACAATAGCCTCACCCGACGCCAGCACCGTAACTTGATCTAGCAGTCGTTGCGCCTGCCTTGGTATGATTCGCTTGAAGTGGTCGATATCGTCCGGGTTCTGCAGCCGGTGAGAGAAGAAATTTGCACATTGACTGATGATCGTCGGACTAATTTCGCTTGGACGCTGGCTAGCCACAATGAGCGACAGACCGAACTTTCGACCTTCCTTAGCCACTCGCTCAAAGGCTTTCCTGGAAAGCGCTTGGCCTCGATCCTCACCTTGACGCGCCGGACGCGCATAGTTGTGAGCTTCCTCCAATACGAGAACCCACGGATTTGAATAACGCTGGCTCGCCTGCAGCCTTTCTCTCGCCTCGAGCAACACTCTGCCGACGGTAGCGCAAATAAATGGCAAAACCTCGTGCGAGAGCATCGACAGATCAAGAACGCTGATTTTTGCAGCACCAGCCTCAAAACCCAAACTTTCAAACCATGCACCCACGCTGTCGATTCCGAGTTCATCATAGTTCGTGAACACAGACCAACGCCGATCCGCCAACCGGGTCTTTAGGCGCATGCGAAGCGTCGTTAGATGTTGGTCGATCTGGGACTCCTCCTCCAGCGAAGCGGCCGCAGCTAGAGTCGCAGTATTTCGGAGCGCCGCTGTAGGAAAGTAGACAGGCGTATCGCCACTTCGCACTGTTTGAGGCGAACTTGACGAACGAGCAATTCCTTCTTCGATGGAAGCCATCAGAGAAACAAGAGCAGAATCAATTGCCCTCCCATTATCTACAGTCTCGCCGTAGAAATTCTTATAATCCGTCCCTTGCTTGACGAGGTACGGCCCCATCGCAACTGTGAGTGGCCTCAAATCCAAATCGGTTCCCGAAAGAAAGTCACTGATTGCTAAGTAGTTTGCTCTTGCCTGGTTCTTCGTGAGACTACTCAGGGGATACATTCGCTGGATCGAGGCCATCGCTTCTGTAAGGAAATCCGCCTCAGCCTTTGCTTCACCTGCACGTCTACCTTTGAGAAATGCCCACCAAGCCTTAAGCACCGGCTGCTGAGTCTGTTCGGACGCACTTAGCCATTCACAAACGTCCTCTGAATTCATAAGCCAGATCGGAATCGAAAACTTCTTCCCATTAAGATATGCTTGATTTGGCTCAGGCGTATACTTTCGTTCTTGGTCGGAGAGGAATGCGTTTGCATACTCGCCATTGATATCGAGGATAAAAATATGAGGATGCCGCGCTTGTGCTGCGCGCACTTCTTCGTTCTCAATTACGCTGCGCAGAAGGCTCGCGACGGTATAGGATTTGCCGGATCCAGTATTTCCAACAATAGCAAGCGGGCGTGAGAAGAGGTCATTTAGCGAAGCTCGAACCCTCGTATTCTCATCCCCCGTTTGATATCCTAACTCCAACGCGAGATCGAATTCGCCCTTAGTCCAACCTTGTGGGCGATTCCGTTTTGGCGGCTGGCCAAACACACAAGAGAGGATATCGGGATTTGCGACCTCCGCTGGAGTATCGAGCGTAGGAAGGACGGTAATTCCTGTATCGAACAGCCATTGGCCCTTTGGCGTCCGCCGCACCGTGCCGAGCAGTTGAACTGACGCAATTCGCCTGGGCTTCGTCAATTCGAGGGACAACTCGTCGTCTTGTGTAGGATCATAGCTCTCACGAGCTTCGAGATCGGAGAGGTTGCCTATCGCATGCGTTCCAGCACCAAGGTCAAACGTCAAAAACGAATTGATGGCAACGGCCCGCTGCACACCATCAAGCGTTGCCCGTGACGACGATTTAGCTTCCTGCGCAAGCTCGACCTTTAGCCGAAAGCCATTCACGGAAACTACATGCCCAATGACGCGCGGCTGCTCCATCACCCGATCACAGCCTCATCTCTGGTCTTCTTAAGTTGCTCTTCAAAAACTCGAAGACGCTTGTAATCGTCTAGCCACTTCACATCGGGCATGACGTTTCGTGCAAAATCAGCAAAGGTTGCGATTTTGAACGAGGTTTTCGCACCCGCTTCTAGCCGTTCAGTGAGAACGAACGCTCGCTGGCCGAGGCTCTGATACTTCCTGACACGATCAACGATCGCGCTCGCTGGGTTCGGCTCTATGACCAACATAACAAGAGAAGGATTTGTAAGAGCGGTCTCAATTATTTGGGTAACGTGGTCATCACCGAAACCATAGCCAGCCACAATCAGAAACGTTTGCGGTTGATTCAACCGCGCGTGAAAGAGGCGAAATAGATGGGCATACGGAATATCCAGTGTCCGCGTAAACTTCTGACAAGTCGGCAATATACCGAATGACTGAATCTGGGCAAAATCCGAGCTTACAAGCTTGGCGGCTTTTTCCTTGGCATCGACACCTCGATAGGCCTTGGCAAACCCAAGATCCTGATGCTGCGCCCGGATACGACCAAATTTGTCGACACGCCAATGAATGGAGCCGTGCAACTTGTAGAATTGCATGAATTTGTCGAATCGGCGGACTCTGCCCTCGGAGACGTCACCGGGATAATAGACATCAAGGCCATATACAGCGGGATCGAAGCGCGCATTTGCCTTGCCGGAAAATCCATCGAAATACTGGATACCAAGCTCCTCCATCGCTTGCTCAAAGAGGGTATCGTAATTCAAGGTAAATAGGTGCGTACGTCCTAGCGTCGCATCTCGCGCGATTAGTTTTGCAAGAAAAGGGATGTGTCCAGATGTCTCGGCAGACGGACGTGGGTCAGACAACTCACCGCTATCGAGCTCAAGAGCACATTCTGCAAATATAGCCCTTTCAACCAACTGATGAAGAAGTTGCTCGTCGTTAGTCGTGAGCGCGATATCATTCTTCCATTGAATAGATTTTACGGGCGACCTATCGCCCCTTGCCATATTCCCCGCATTAAAAAGATAGCTCAGCCATTCTTCGAAATTGCCAGAACCAAAGTGATTGGCCTTCTTCCAAGCAATTACTCCTCTTGCCTCGTTGCTTAAGGCGCAGTTCTCTACAGCATCCAGAACGAGGCATTCGAGATTATTGTTTGCTGGCCCTGCCATCAGCCGACCACCTGCGCCCACTGAACACCCCGCAGCCGTGAGAACAACTAAGTTCTCCATACGGAGCCAATCAGCGAGAAGAGCCTGTATGCGACGCATGCCATCCTCTCTACCTTTTCCGGAGAGAAGATCTTCGCTCTCACCTGCCGACGCAGGAGAAATCAGCTGGTATGGACATGGCTCAAAAAGGATACCATCACCCCCAAGCATACTCACCCCATCAATTTGAATGGAACGGAAGCGGAGCGGGACCTACCGAGTACCGGTCCCCTAACAAGCGGCTGACGCTCAATTTCTCAAAAGAAGATGCCCTTAATCTAAAGCAGTATGAATTCAGCAATCAGAGCTTGCAATACAGACCTCATACTTACAAAGTATCGAATTGAGAATCTTCAGGGCTTTCGGGGCGTAGCGCGTCGGCACGCGTTTCCGGGCGTTTGCACTTGCGTGAGTGAGAAGCAAACCTCGTCGAAGCAGGCATTAGCTTATCGGAGATTTCGATGGTTACAGCTCAAGAAATAAAGAAGGATCTACCGGGCTGGCCCGATGGAGTCATTAATGGCTGGCTGCTAGGTCTGGCTAACCGCCCCGATACCGGCTGGCCACCGCCTGACGATGTCGCCGCTCATGCTTGGGGTCCGATCCTCGGTTGGAGACCATTATCTTGGTGGAACGGGGTGACATGGAAGCTTGAAAAGCGCGACCTGAGCTATGAATCTTTATGCAAAGCAACCCAGAGTGCCGTAACTGGAATTGCTAAGGACATCGAGGACGGCAACAACAGAGACAATTGCACAGCGCGCGTCAACCGTGCGGTTGAACAGCTTGTGAAATCCGGCGAGTTTCTGGAGTCGCCTGTGGTCATGAAACTCAGCGACGGGCTCAGCGTCATCGACGGTAATCACCGGGTGACCGCCCTCTTGTCTAGCCAGGCCCTTGCCGAAGCGTTCGCTAGACGAGGTCACAAGGTGCCATCGACGACGCAGAATGCTTGGGTAGGTCAGCATTCCAACGGCGAGGTCCCCTTAGACTATCCAGAAGGACTTTAGGACGGCGGGTTGGAAGAACGAGGCGCCAAAGGCGGACTCGACACTAAGTGCCATGGCCCTAGCAGTGCATCAGGTCTAGCAAACCCGTCCTACGATGCTGACCCCAAGCGTGCGAGGCTTTGCCGTCCCCCAATCTCGCCATTTCGTCGCAGTCTTTTCCCCCGCCTCCACCATTGCCGCCCCGCTCCTGATCCAACATGATGGCCTCTTCGGCCGGGCGACGACATTTCTTCTACAGGTGGAGACATCCGATGAACGAGAACGACATCCGCAAATCGATCGCGCAGGTGAAGCAAGGCACGCTGTCGCGGCGCTCGTTCATCCAGAAGCTGGCGGCGGTGGGGATCACCGCGCCGATCGCGAGCCAGATCCTGCTCTGGAACGACGTGGCGATGGCGGACGCCACGCTGCAATACAAGCCGACCAAGGCCGGCGGCGGCGGACCGCTGAAGCTGCTGCTGTGGCAGGCGCCCACCCTGCTCAATCCGCATTTCGCGATCGGCACCAAGGACCAGATCGCCTCGCGCATCTTCTTCGAGCCGCTGGCCGGCTGGGACGCCGACGGCAACCTCATCCCCTGCCTCGCCGCGGAGGTGCCGACCAAGGCCAATGGCGGCATCTCGGCCGACGGCACCAGCGTGATCTGGAAGCTAAAGCAGGGCGTGAAATGGCATGACGGCAAGCCCTTCACCGCCGACGACGTGGTCTTCACCTGGTCCTATGCCGCGGACCTCGCCACCGCCGCCTACAGCTCGGGCTCCTACAAGGACATCACGGTCGAGAAGATCGACGACCACACCGTCAAGGTGATCTTCAAGGCTCCAACCCCGTTCTGGGCCGATCCCTTCGTCGGCTCGGTCGGCCAGATCCTGCCGAAGCATCATTTCGGCGAGTATTCGGGCGCGAAGTCGCGCGAGGCGCCGGGCAACCTCAAGCCGGTCGGCACCGGCCCGTACAAGTTCGTCGACTTCAAGCCCGGCGACATGATCAAGGCCGAGCGCAACACCGACTATCACGTCAAGAACCAGCCGCACTTCGACACGCTCGAGGTCAAGGGCGGCGGCGATGCCGTCTCCGCGGCGCGCGCGGTGCTGCAGACCGGTGAATACGACTATGCCTGGAACCTGCAGGTGGAGGAGGAAGTCCTCAAGAAGATGGAGACGAGCGGCAAGGGCAAGGTCGACGTCACGACATCGGGCAATGTCGAATTCATCATCCTCAACACCACGGACCCCTGGACCGAGGTCGACGGCGAGCGCTCCAACGCCAAGACCAAGCACCCGTCGCTGTCCGATCCGGCCGTGCGCAAGGCGTTCAATCTCCTAATCGACCGCGACGGGATCCAGAAATTCATCTATGGCCGCGGCGGCGTCGCCACCGCGAGCTTCGTCAACCAGCCCTCGCAGTTCAAGTCGAGCAAGCTGAAATACGAATTCAACATCGACAAGGCGATCAAGCTTCTGGACGAGGCCGGCTGGAAGCCCGGCGCGGACGGCATCCGCGAGAAGGACGGCAAGAAGCTCAAATACGTCTTCCAGACCTCGACCAACGCGCCGCGCCAGAAGACGCAGGCGATCATCAAGCAGGCCTGCCAGAAGGCCGGCATCGATATCGAGATCAAGGCCGTGGTCGCCTCGGTGTTCTTCTCGTCCGACGTCGGCAACCCCGACACCTATTCGAAGTTCTACGCCGACATGGAGATGTACAACACGACGCAGCCGCAGCCCGATCCCGAGCGCTTCCTGAACCAGTGCGTCTCCTGGGAGGTCGCCACCAAGGACAACAAATGGCTGGGGCGCAACATCTCGCGCTGGTCCGACCCCGAGGCCGACAAGTCCTACAAGGCCGCCCAGCGCGAGCTCGACCCGGTCAAGCGCGCCGCGCTGCTGATCAAGGTCAACGAGATCTTCTGCGAGGCCAACATCCTGGTGCCGCTGCTGTCGCGCAACATCGTCGGCGGCGGCGTCAACAGCATCATGGCCGACATCTCGGGCTGGGACGTCACGACCTGGAACGTGGCGGCCTGGTATCGGGCCTGAGGCGGCCCGCGCTCGGGGCGATCTCGCTAGCGCTTTTCCTTCGCGGCTTCGGCGGCCGCGATCTCGGCTCTCGATTCGAGCCATGGCGGCACCGATCCGGTGTCGCGCTTGACCACGCCCTTGGCCTTGTCAAGAAACTCGACCGCCTGCGCTGAGTGCCCGGACATCAGCGCCGACATGGCCCCGATAGTCAGGCATTTCCAGCAATTGACGACCTGAACATCCTGGCGGGCCAGGATAGTCACCATCAACGTCCCCGGCTTGAGCTCCATGATCTTGGGGTCCGTGAGCGTGAGCCACAGGATGATATCGATGGCGGCATATTTCGGCGTGTTGGGGTCCGCCGCGATACGCTTGCAGGCCGTGCGGTAGGCCTCGGAGAAGCCCTGCCCTTTGCGCCCCGACGAAATATGCGTGCGCGACGTCCCGGCATGGGCTCTGCAGGCGATGTAATCCGCGCGCTTTGCATTCTTCGCGGTCACATCCGGCGTCCGCTCGTTCATCGCGTGGGCAAAGCAATCGCGACCCATGCTGGACGGATCGCCTGCGCTCCATTTCATGAAGCCCCAGCACTCCGCATCCTCGGCGTCGACCCACAACATCTTTGCAGGCTTTGTATATTTGCCGAAGCCCGCGATAACGGCCCAGGGCACGCCGTGGCGGTTCGCGTTTGCCGCCATGGCATCGTTGCATTCGGCGGACTGGGCACCGTCACGATCGGAGCAAGAGTGGATACCGAGCCGCCCGCCCATGTCGACGATGCGCGTCTTGCCGGACACGAAGAGCGCCATTCCGCAGGCCGAGGCGCAAACCGCGCCCGCTCTCACCGCCGTCTGGATATCGCCGCGTGCGTCGATGTTTGCGGCCATGTCGAGCGCCTCGCCGACCAGGCCGCCGGGGCTGTCCAGTTCCAACGTGCTGAATTTCGGCAGAGCGGCAAACTTTGCGGCATCGCCTTTTTCGATCGGCCCCGACGCCAGCACGGTCTGCTGGTCGCGCAAGGTGAAGGTCATGGCGCCTGCGTCGGCCATTGCGGCGAGCAGGCAGGCCGTCGTCAGCGCAATTCGCCCCAACATCGCGTTGTCCCCCGGCCCGACAGTCTACGGTCAATCGACCGGTTCGGCCAGCCTGGTCCGGGACATGCTCGTCTTGCGTTGGGTCATGCGTTCGGTCTCGGGCTCGGCCTTCGGTCCGGTCGAGCGGACGAAATGGCGAAGGCGGTCCTTGAGATCAAAGAGGTCGTCGAGCGGCACGTTCAGGAAGCAGTAGAATTCGCCGAGCATCTGCTCGGTGCGCTTGCGCAGCGAGGTGCCCTTCGGCGTGAGATCGACCAGCACGCGGCGTTCGTCCTCGGCCTGGCGCCGGCGCGTCACAAAACCCTTGGCCTCGAGACGCTTGAGCATCGGCGACAGCGAGCCGAGATCCATCTGCAGCGCTGACGACAGTTCGCCGACGCCCAGCGCGCCGCGCTCCCACAGCACGACGAGAACCAGATATTGCGGATAGGTAACGCCGAGCTTGGTCAGGAACGGCACGAACAGGCGCGTCATGTGATTGCTGGCGGCGTAGAGCGCGAAGCAGAGATGATTGTCGAGACCGGGCATCTCCACCGGCGCGGCGGTGCCCGGCTTGCTGTTGTCCTTGCCGGCCTGTTTCGTGACCGGCCGTGTAGTCGTCGTCCGTGCTTTCATCCGTTCACCGCCCGGTTCGCGCACTCGCGCGTAAATCTCGACAAATCATACCGTTAGCCGACGCGCCGGCCAAGTCGGCCGGGACCAGATTTATCTGCATCCTGATATTTATGATCATATCTATTTGACTCTCATTATATTGCATGCAAACTAATTGCACCTCGATCCCAACCGAAGAGCGGGACGAGGCCGGCGCGGCGACGCATTCGGTCGCCGGCCGCAACACCGACAGCATCTCAAGGGAGGATTTGCCATGCAGGACATGGATCGCCGCGCGTTCGTGGGTGCGGCCGCAATCGCTGGTCTCGCGACCACCGTTCTCGTTTCCACACACGCCGAGGCCGCCGGACAGCCCGGCTATTTCGTGATCGCGGAGATCGTCTCGAAGAAGGACAAGGCCGACGAGCTGCGCGCGCTGCTGGTGCCCTTCGCCGAAGGATCGGCCAAGGAGCCCGGCTGCATCGCCTATACGCTGATGGAGGTGATCGGCGAGCCCGGCCGCTTCCTCACGTTCGAGAAGTGGACCAACAAGGCCGCGCTCGATGGGCACATGGTGACGCCGGAGATCAAGGCGATCGTGCCGAAGCTGGAGCCCGTGCTGGCAAAGCCGTTCACGCAGCTCTTCCTCGATGCCCGCGCCGGCGGCTGACAGACAACAGCGAGGAGAAAACCATGCCTGATGTCATCCTGCATCATTACCAGCTCTCGCCCTACTCGGAAAAAATCCGCCTTGCGCTCGGCCTCAAGGGCCTGAGCTGGCGCTCGGTGGAAATTCCGGTGTGGACGCCGCGCCCGAAACTGACGCCGATGACCGGAGGTTACCGGCGCACGCCGATCCTGCAGATCGGGGCGGAGTTCTATTGCGACACGCTGCTCATCCTCGACGTGCTCGAGAAGCTCGACGCTTCGCGCCCGCTCTATCCCGCGGGCCAGGAGGGCATCGCAAAAGCCTTCGGCTGGTGGATCGAGAAGGGCTCGTTCATGAACGCGGTGTGCCTGACGATCGGCAACATGGGCGGCAAGATCCCGCAGGAGCTGGTCGACGAACGGCGTCCGCTGTTCAGGGTCAACCTCGATCCGGGCGAGCTGCTGCCGAAGCGGGCGAAATATCTGCAGCGCGTCAACGCGCATGTCCGCTGGCTCGCCGAGGCGCTCGCCGACGGCCGCAACTTCGTGCTCGGGGCGCGGGCATCCGCGGCCGATCTGTCGGCCTATCATCCGATCTGGTTTGCGCGACAGAATGGCGGGGACGAGATCGCGGCGCTGCTGAAATTCCCGCCCGCGATCGACGCCTGGTATACGCGCGTCGCGGCGCTCGGCCACGGCAAGTCCACCGACTTGACGCCGGACGAGGCGATCGAGGTCGCACGTGCGAACCGGCCGGGCGAGACGAGCGGATGGTCGGCGGACGCGGAGACCATCGGTCTCAGGAAAGGCGACCGGGTCAGCGTCACGCCCGACGATTACGGCAATGCCGTACATGGAAACATTCTAACCTGGACGGACGACGAGATCGTCATCCGTCATGCCGATCCCTCGGTCGGCGAGGTCAATCTGCATTTTCCGCGCGTCGGCTTCGACGTGGTGCCGGCGGAAAAGACGGCGGCCTAACCCACGGTTGTATAATCATGAAAATGCGCGCCACGAGGCGCGCATTTTTTGTGCACGCTTTTTTGTGCACGGACTGCCGTTCGCAATATCACGCATTTGATCAAAACAGTTCTGGAAAATCCGAGGGGTGGGATTCACTTATCCTTTCGGCGCGTGCTCTAGTTCCCGCGGCCAAGAGTTCCAGTTCCCTACCGACGTTCACACTGGGAGGGTATGCTGGGCAAGATTCTACCGTGGAATGGCAATGAAGCTCGCGCGCGAGACGATCGAATTGTTGGGACAGATCGCCCGGTACTTTCAGTTCGAGGGCGCCAAGCACGGGCTGCGCGACCGGGAGTGGATGGCGCTGCGCTTCCTCTCCAATGCCAACCGGTTCTCCAGGACGCCGTCGGCGCTGGCGACCTATGTCGGCACGACGCGGGCGACCGCGTCATACATCATCAACGAGCTTGAACGTCTCGGCCACCTGGAGAAGGCGCGCTCGTCCAAGGACAAGCGCTCGGTGACGCTCAGCGTCACGCAGCAGGGCCGAAAGTTGCTCGGGCGCGACCCCATCACGGCCTTGCGCGACACCATCGCGGTGCTCGACCAGGAGCGCAAGGAGGGCCTGCGCGATGCGCTCCGTCTTGCCATCGAGCAGGCCGACACCACCCATCAGAACCGCTTTGCCGACGTCTGCAAGGGCTGCATCTTCCTCCGGGAGGGACGCGCCAAGACCGGCGAGGAGCCGGCCGAGCTCACCTGCAGATTTTTTCGGGCCTCGATCTCGCAGGCAGAAAGCGAATTGCTCTGCACCAATTTTGAGCAGCGCAAGCATTGATGCGAAGGGACCGAACCGCGCCTGACGACGCTACACGGGACACAGCTCCGTCATTCTCAACGCACCGGGCCGAACGCCGTATCGGCGCATGATGGCCTTGCTCAAGGCACTTTCGGAGGCATAGCCGACCTCGCCGGCAATCTTCGCGATCGGATCCGAGGTGCCCGCCAGCCGCTTGCGCGCGACCGCCAATCTCAGATCGGACAGAAACGTCATCGGGGCGACGCCGGCACGCCTCTGAAATGCGCGCACCAATGTCGCGCGCGAGGCGATCGCGATGTCGGCCATCTCGTCGAGCGTCCAGTCCCTCGAGAGATCATTGAGGATCGCCAGCACGACGCGCGCCGTCGCGCGCTCGCCGAGCAGCGACACGGTGCCATCCGTCGAGCCGTTGTCCGTGAGGTAACCGCGGAGCATCATGACGAACAGGGCCCGGGCGAGATCGGCCGCGACCATCTCCGCACCGACCCGTCCCATCTCCAGCTCTTCGCGAATGTCGATCAGCAGGTGACGAAACCGTTCGAGCAGCGGTTCGCCCGCCGTGCGAAGCACGATCTCGTCGGGAAGGGCTGCGATCAACGGATTCCCGTCAGACGCTTCGAACAGGAAGCGGCCGCACAGCAGCTCGGTATCGGCCTCGGCGTCGACGGTCGCGCGCTGGCGGACACCGTTGCGAAGTTCGGTCGCGATCGGGCCGACGGCGCCGCCCACCCGGCTGCGCACCGCATGACTGTCGCCATGCGGGAGCAGGAGAATGTCACCGGCTTCCAGCCTTTGCGGCGCCAGGCCTGGCCGCTCGACCACGCAGGCGCCGCGCGTGACCATGTGGAATTGCGCCCATCCGCGGCCGTTCGGTGCGTGCAGCGACTGCCAGCTGCCGCCGAACTTGCAGGAATCCTCGATCACGGGACGGATCCTGAACAGCGGCACCATCGCTTTCAGTAGTTCCGCCGCGTCCTGCTCCGACATCTCGTATCCCTTGATCCGCCCGGACATGAGTCCGAGCCGCCCGGCCATTCCACCATGCAGCAAAGCGCGTCTAGCATGACCGCGCGCGGCGGCGAAATCGGCAATGCACTCGCTGATGCTCACGGCACTTAACGAAACCTAACGCGCATTTTTTGCGGCTTTGAGCAAACGTCGCGGCATCAGGCGAGCGCGATTTGAGACGCGTTTTTCATAAAAGCACGACCACGGATGGGAGACCGCATGACGTCCAGATCGCCAATCGATTTGTTGCCTCGACCCGCGAACGTCTCGCGCCGGGGTTTTGTGGGAGGCCTGTCGGCAGGCCTATTGGGTGCGGTTGCCACCGACGCGGCCGCAGACACGCTGGCCGACGTTCCCGATCGCGGACCAGGCGCGGATTTGAGCGCGCACAGCGAACGATCGCGATACTCAAAACTCGATCGCATTCCCGAAGCAGGTCCAGGCAAGCGCAACATCGACGCGAGCGATGCCATCAATTCCAAGACGCCGCACCAGAAGCTCCTGGGAAACATCACGCCGACCGATCTGCACTACGAGCGCAGCCATTCCGGCGTGCCCGACATCGATCCCGCACAGCACCGGCTTCTCATCCATGGCATGGTCGAGAAGCCGCTGGTCTTCAGCGTCGACGATCTCAAGCGAATGCCGTCGGTCTCGCGCGTCGTCTTCATCGAATGCACCGGCAACGGATGGGAGAACTGGAAGAAGGCCGACCCCGACGTGACCGTGCAGAATACCCACGGCCTGGTCAGCACCAATGAATGGACCGGCGTGCCGCTCAAATTCCTGATCGACCTCGTCGCCAAGGACAAGGGCGCGAGCTGGATGCTGGCCGAGGGCGGTGACGGCGCCGGCGTCGACCGCAGCATTCCCCTCACCGAGGAGATCGTGAACGAAGCCTTCGTCGCCTATGGGCAGAACGGCGAACCGCTCCGGCCCGCGCATGGCTTTCCGATGCGGCTGCTGATGCCGGGGTTCGAGGGCAACCTCAACATCAAATGGCTGCGACGCCTCAAGTTCGGCACCGAGCCCTGGATGACGCGGTGGGAGACCGCGCGCTACACGCAGTTGCTTGCCAATGGCAAGGCGCGGCAGTTCCAGCTGCGGATGGAGACCAACTCCGTCATCACCCAGCCCTCGGGCATGATGCAGATCCAGCCGGGCTACAACCGCATCTCGGGTCTTGCCTGGAGCGGCCACGGCAAGATCGCAAAGGTCGAGATTTCGACCGACGGCGCGAAGAGCTGGAAAGAGGCGCAGCTGAGCCAGCCAGTGCTCTCCAAGGCGCAAGTTCGATTCCAGATGGATTGGGTCTGGGACGGCAAGCCGACCAGGATCGTGAGCCGTTCGACCGACGAACAGGGCAATGTGCAGCCGGACCGTGCGTCCTTCATCGCCGCGATGGGGACCAATGCGCTGTTTCACTACAACGCGCAGCAGACCTGGAGCATCGACGAGGCCGGGAGGGTTCGCAATGTCCTCGCGTAACAAGACACTCCTCGCAGGCGTGCTCGCCATCGGCCTTTTCGCAGTCCCCGCCCTCGCATTCGATTTCGGGCGGCCTGCGACGCCGGCCGAGATCAAGCTGTGGGACATCGATGTCGGCCCCGATGGCAAGGGCCTGCCCGACGGCAACGGCACGGTGGCGCAAGGCAAGCAGGTGTTCTCGGACTATTGCGCGGCCTGCCATGGCGACAATGGCCAGGGCGGCATCAAGGATCGGCTCGTCGGCGGACAGGGCACGCTGGCCTCCGACATGCCCGTGAAGACGGTCGGCAGCTTCTGGCCCTATGCGCCGACATTGTTCGACTACATCCGCCGGGCGATGCCGTATCCGACGCCGGGCGCGCTCAGCGCTGACGAGACCTATGCCGTCACCGCCTACATCTTGAGCCTGAACGGCATCGTTGCGGCGGACGGCAAGCTCGACAAGGCAAGCCTGCCGAAAATCAAGATGCCAAATCGCGACGGCTTCGTTCCGGAGCCGGAATTCGACCCGGCCCGGCTGGCCCGCAAGAAGTGAGCCTGCGGTCATGAGGCTTTCGGCAACGATCAAAATCCTCGCTGTGGTTGCAGCGATATGTTCATGGGAGACGCAGGCAATGGCCACGGACGGACTCATCACCATCAAGAGCGGTTTCGGGCCGCAGGACACGATGAAGCGGCTCGAGGCCGAGGTGAAGGCCAAGGGCCTCACGGTGTTCGCGCATGTCGATCATGCCGCCGGCGCCGGCGCCGCCGGCCTGACTTTGCGGCCGACGGATCTCCTGATCTTCGGCAATGCCAAGGGCGGCACGCCGCTGATGCAGCAGGCGCAGACTGTCGGCATCGACCTGCCGCTGAAGGCGCTGGTCTGGCAGGACGAGCAAGGCACGACCTGGCTGTCCTACAACGACCCCGCCTGGCTCGCCGGCCGTCACGGCATCGGCGAGCCGGCTCAGGCTCCCGTCAACGCCATGACAACGGCGCTGCATGCGATCGCGGCGAAGGCGACCGCACCGTGATATGATTGCCGCGCGACATTCGCGCCCGGGGGACGACCATGAACGGCAATGACGAGCAACCGGCGTCCGCCGATCCGCGGGGAAGCAAGCTCGCCGGATGGGCGGTCATCGCCGTGCTGTGCGCGCTGCTCGTCGGCGCCGGCGCGCTCGGCTATTTCGGCTGGTTCAGCACGGATACCAACGTGCCGGACGCCGGCTATATCGCGCTGGCGTTCGGCGTCGTGTTCTCATTGGTCGTCGGCGTCGGCCTGATGGCGCTGGTGTTCTACAGCAGCCGCAAAGGCTATGACGAGCCCGCGGTGCTGGTCCAGGAAGGCGAGACCGATCCGGACGACGCACGCGGCAGTCCAGACTCAAGGAGCTGAGCCGGGCTCGAACGCCCTGATCGGCGGCAGATTGCCGGTGAACTTCTCCACCTCGACCGTCGTCAATTGCCCCGTGCATCCCTGCGCAAAGGACGAGGTGCCGACGTCGCGGGTGAGCACGTTGGGATTGCCGTGGACGCAGAGCGGCGCCTCGTCCTCGGGATCCATCGGATCGTACCAGGCGCCGGTCGGCAGCTGCACCACACCCTCTGCGATGCCGTCAGTGACATGCACCGCGGCGAGGCAGGCGCCGCGTTCGTTGAACAGGCGGATGATGTCGCCATCCTTGATGCCGCGCGCATCGGCATCGACCGGGTTCATGCGCGCGACCTCGCGGCCGCGATGTTTTGCGCCGAGCGAGTGTCCGCCGAAATCGAGCTGGCTGTGCAGGCGCGTCACCGGCTGGTTGGCGACGAGGAAGCAGGGCGCGCCGGGCGTTGGCGTGTCGGTCTTCTCCAGCCACACCGGATGACCCGGGCAATCCGCATCGCCATGGTTTGCGATCTTCTGTGAGAAGATCTCGATGCGGCCGCTCGGCGTCGGCAGCGCGTGCGCGACCGGATCGTCGCGGAAGCGGCGCAGCCGGCCGCCGTCGTCCGCCTGCTGCGGCACGACCAGGCTGCCGCGCTGCCAGAACGTTTCGAAGTCCGGCGCCTCAAGGCCGCGCTTGGCAAGCGAGGCGCGGGTCGGCTCATAGAGATATCTGAGCCACTCGTGCGAGGTGCGGCCTTCCGTGAAGGGCTCGCGCACGCCGAGCCGGTCGGCGAGATCGGCAAAGATGTCAAAGTCGTCCCGCGCAAGTCCAAAGGGCTCGGCGATGCGGTGCATCGCGACCATCAGGGGATCGTTGGCGGAATAGCCGATGTCCTCGCGCTCCAGCGTCATGGTCGCGGGCAATACGATGTCGGCGTGGCGTGCGGTGGCAGTCCAGGCGAGCTCGTGCACGACCAGCGTGTCGACTTTCGCAAAGGCCTTGCGCAGGCGGTTGATGTCCTGGTGGTGATGGAAGGGATTGCCGCCGGCCCAGTAGACCATGCGGATGTCGGGATAGGTCCGCGTCTCGCCGTTGTAGCGGTAGGTCGCTCCCGGATTGAGCAGCATATCGGCGATGCGCGCCACCGGAATGAAATCAGCGACCGCATTACGGCCCTGTCCGAGCGTCGGTCCCGGCACGTCGTTGACCCGGCGGCCGTAATAGCCGATCGCCCCGAGCGAATAGGCATAGCCGCCGCCGGGAAGGCCGATCTGGCCGAGCACGGCCGCCAGCACCATGCCCATCCCCACCGGCTGTTCGCCATGCTCCGCGCGCTGCAGCGAATGCGAGACGGTGACGAGCACGCGCTTGCCGGCCATGCGGCGCGCCAGCTTGCGGATGGTGTCCGCGTCGACGCCGGAAATTCCGGCGGCCCAGTCGGCGTGTTTCGGCTGGCCGTCGGTCGCGCCGGTGAGATAGCGCAGGAAGACCGGCCAGCCCTCGGTGTAGCGATCGAGGAAGGACTGGTCGTGCAGGTTTTCCGCGACCAGCGTGTGGACGATACCGAGCATGAGTGCGGTATCAGTGCTCGGCACGCAGGTCATCCACGTCGCGCCGGCTTCGACCGGTAGGTCGTCGCGCAACGGGCTGACCAGCACGAACTCGCAACCGCGCTTGCGGGCCGCATCCATCGCGCCGCGCTCGACATGCTTGCTGATGGAGCCGCCGGCCACCATCGAGTTCTTCAGCGCCATGCCGCCGAAGGCGAGCACGATGTCGGTCTCGGTCGCGATCTGCTCCCAGGTGACGTTGCGCCGGGTGATGTCCTCATAGCCCGCCATGATCTGCGGCAGCAGCACCGAGGACGCGCCAGACGAATAGGTGTTCACAGAGCGCACATAGCCGCCGAGCGCGATGTTGAGGAAGCGATGCACCTGGCTCTGGGCGTGGTGAAAACGACCCGCGCTCGACCAGCCATAGGAGCCGCCGAACACGGCGCCGGGGCCGACAGTGTCGCGCATACGTGACAGCTCGTCGCCGAGCAGATCGAGCGCCTTCTCCCAACTGACGGAGACATAGTCGTCACGGCCACGGCGATCGTCCGGTCCCGGCCCCCGCTCGAGCCAACCGCGGCGGATCGCCGGCTGGGCGATGCGGGCCTGGTGGCGCAGCGCGCCGGGGAAATTGTCGATGATGCCGTTCGGATCGGGATCGCCGGCATAGGCCCTGACCTCCAGCCCGGACTGGCCGTTGCGCGCCGAAAACACGCCCCAGTGCGAGGTATGCGGCTTGAAGCCGTCGGAGAGGTCGAGGCCGGGGTCGGGAAAGCCAATCGTCTCGCTCATTACGTATTCCGTCGTCCTTGTCGGGGGGCATTCGGCGGGAGCGCGCGTCTTGGACGCGCCGGTCGCCGGACACTATAATGATCCGCCCCGGTCCAGCCCGGCAAAAAACGCGGAGCTGCGCGGACCCTGCGAATGGCTGAAGATGCCTCGATTGCATTGAGCAAAAAGGACCACTAGGAAGGCCTGATGAGCATCGAATCTTCCTCGAACTGGCCGGCCGCGGAACCGCCGCCCTTCGTCCCTGCCCCGCGCCGCCGATGGCCGCTCGCGCTGTTCATGGCTGTCCTCGTTGCGCTCGCCGGGGCCGGCGGTGCCTATGCCTGGCTGAACCCGGGATTGTTCGCTCATTTCGTCGATCGCGAAGCGCCGGAAGCTGATATCGCATCCGGCGACAAGGCGCTTCTCACCGACCTGCTCGCCTCGCAGCAAAAGACGACCGACGACCTCACGGCCATGAGCCAGGCCGTCGCCGATCAGCAGGAGCAGCTCAAGGCGGTCGTAAGCCAGCTTGCGGCGCTCAACGCCAAGATCGATGCGATGAGGGGCATGGCGCCGCAGGCAGCCGCTGCCCCGACGTTCCCGATGCCCGGCCCTGCCGTCGCAGCGCCGCCCGCGCCGACGGCAAGCACCATGTCTGCGCCAGCGGCACCGGCGGCCCGCGCTGCTGCGCCCAAACAAGCGAAGCGGCCGCCGCGCCCGGCGGCGACGGCAGGCCCGATTTCCGTCGGCGGCGCACCGCTGAACGCGGCAGCCACCGTCCCGCCGCCGCCGCGATGAGCTGAGCGAGACATCACGGACTTCTCCGGGGACCAGCGACGAGGACGGATCGTATGACGACCATCGACGTGGCTCCGGAGTGGCGGACAACGCAGTGGTTCAACACCCCCGGTCCACTGTCGCTTGCCGCATTGCGCGGGCGGATCGTGATGCTGACCGCCTTTCAGATGCTCTGCCCCGGCTGCGTCGCCAACAGCCTTCCGCAGGCACAGCGCGTCGCCGCGACCTTCAAATCATCCGACGTGGCCGTGATCGGGCTGCACAGCGTGTTCGAGCATCACGATGCGATGGGCCCGAACGCGCTGCGTGTCTTTCTGCATGAGTATAAGATCGGCTTCCCCGTCGGCGTCGACGAGCCTGATGGGACCAATTTTCCGCTGACGATGCGGACCTACGGATTCCAGGGAACGCCGACGACGATCCTGTTCGACCGGGACGGCCAGCTTCGCCGTCACGTGTTCGGCCATATCCCCGACCTGCAGCTCGGCGCGGAGTTGATGGCGCTCATTTGCGAAGGATTACCGCCGGACGGCACGATCACATCGGGCGCAGGCGGCGTCTGCGCAGCCGACGGCTGTAGCTGAGATCGTCGTCCTATCGGCGGTTTAGGCCGCGACAGAATTGGCTTCGATAGCAGCCACGATGGCGGTGTGCTCCCTCTCCCGCTTGGGGGGGTGGGTTGGGGTGGGGGTGCTTCCACAACGAACACCCCCATGGTGGAGAGAGCCCCCACCCGGCGCTCCGCGCCGACCTCCCCCGCAAGCGGGAGAGGTTGCAGCGAACTCGCGGCGACACCGAACTTACCATCACCCGAACGTGAATGTAAGCGGCGCTTACACCATTGACGCTCCATCGGCCGATATATGTAATCGGTGATTACATAAGGGAGAGATCGTCATCATGCCGCAACGACAAAGCTGGATCGAAGGCTGGCGGCTGCTCGCCGTGCTGAGCGTCACCCTCGCCGCCCTGTGCCTCTGGATCGCCTCGATGCGGCAGTTCGAGGTCGAGGGCGTGCGGATGGTGATCCGCTTCACCGCGCGAAGCTCGCTCGTGCTGTTCTGCCTCGCCTTCTCTGCCGCGGCGCTGGCGCAGCTCATGCCCAGCGCATGGACCCGCTGGCTGCGCCGCAACCGGCGCTATCTCGGCGTCAGCTTTGCCGTGTCCCACGGCCTGCACGCCATCGCGATCCTCTGCTTCGCAAGCATGGATCCGGCGGGATTTGCGGAAGCAACCTCTGCTGCCTCCTACATCCTCGGCGGCCTCGGCAATGCCTTCATCATCGCGATGAA
>JAEWBW010000003.1 GCA_023390955.1 Pseudomonadota bacterium | reverse complement strand
GCATCAAGGACATGGGCGGTCTGCCCGACCTGATCTTCGTGATCGACACCAACAAGGAAGACATCGCGATCCAGGAGGCCCAGCGCCTCAACATCCCGGTCGCCGCGATCGTCGACACCAATTCGGATCCCAAGGGCATCACCTATGTGGTCCCGGGCAATGACGACGCCGGCCGCGCCATCTCGCTGTATTGCGACCTGATCGCGCGTGCGGCGATCGACGGCATTTCGCGCGCCCAAGGCGATTCCGGAATCGATATCGGCGCGAGCGCCAAGCCCGTTATCGCCGACGTGCCGGCCGCCACCAGCGGCTTCCAGGGCCTCGCCGGTCCGCGCGGCACCGCCGACGACCTCAAGAAGCTCCCGGGCGTGTCGGGTGCGATCGAGAAGAAGTTCAACGACCTCGGCATCTTCCACTACTGGCAGCTCGCCGAGCTCGATCACGACACCGCGCACAAGATCGGCGAAGAAGTCGGTCTGCCCAGCCGTGCGGATGCCTGGGTCGCCAAGGCCAAGGGGCTGACCGCGGAAGCGGAATAGTCAGAGAGCGATGGGTTGGCCGGACGGGTTCCGGCCACCATTTCAGTTGACGCGGATTCCTGAGATGGACCGCGGCGGGGCGATCGAAGCGCCACGCCGCGGCGAACCAGCAGGCAAGAAGGATTTTCAACGATGACGACGATTACAGCGGCAATGGTCAAGGACCTGCGCGAGTCGACCGGCGCCGGCATGATGGACTGCAAGGCTGCGCTCACCGAGAACAACGGCGACATGGAAGCGGCGCAGGATTGGCTGCGCAAGAAGGGCCTGTCGAAGGCCGCCAAGAAGTCCGGCCGCGTCGCGGCAGAGGGCCTGATCGGCGCGCTGACCAAGGGCAACAAGGGCGTGCTGGTCGAGGTCAATTCCGAGACCGACTTCGTCGCGCGGAACGGCCAGTTCCAGGGCCTGGTCAAGATGATCGCCCAGGTCGCGTTCGATACCGGCGCCGATGTCGAGAAGATCAAGGCCGCCAAGGTCGGCGACGTCACGATCGAAGCCGCGATCAATGACGCGATCGCCACCATCGGCGAGAACATGTCGCTGCGTCGTGCCGCCTCGCTCGAGGTGAAGCAGGGCGTCGTCGCGAGCTACGTCCACGGCGCGGTGATCGACGGCGCCGGCAAGATGGGCGTGATCGTCGCACTCGAATCGCCCGGCAAGGCCGACGAGCTCGCCGCGCTCGGCCGTCAGCTTGCGATGCATGTTGCTGCCGCCAATCCGCTGGCGCTCGACCCGACCGGGCTCGATCCCGTCGTCGTCAAGCGCGAGAAGGACGTGCTCGCCGACAAGTATCGTCAGCAGGGCAAGCCGGAGAACGTGATCGAGAAGATCGTCGAGTCCGGCCTGAAGACCTACTACAAAGAAGTCTGCCTGCTCGAGCAGGCCTTCATCCACGACACCGGCAAGTCGGTGGCGCAGGCGGTGAAGGAAGCTGAGGGCAAGGTCGGCGGCGCGGTGAAGATCGCGGGCTTTGTGCGCTATGCTCTCGGTGAGGGAATCGAGAAGCAGGAATCCGACTTCGCGGCCGAGGTCGCGGCTGCCAGCGGCAAGAAGTAAGCGCCGGAACGGTTCCCTTCCGGCGTGCCGCCGGAAGGCGGCGCCCGGAGTGGGAAGGTGCTCATGACTGATCCGGTCTACCGTCGCGTGGTGATCAAGCTGTCCGGCGAATATCTCGCGGGACAGCAGGGCTTCGGCATCGATCAGCAGACCATGGACCGGGTTGCGGACGATCTTATCGCTGCCCGCAAGCTCGGTACCGAGGTTGCGGTGGTGATCGGCGGCGGCAATATCTTTCGCGGCGTCGAGGTGTCCTCACGCGGCGTGTCCCGCCCGACCGGCGACACCATGGGCATGCTTGCCACCATGATGAACTGCCTGGCGCTGGAAGCAGCGATCGAGCGCAAGGGAACGCCAGCGCGCACGCTGTCCGCGTTCGTGATGCCCGAGATTTCCGAGTTGTTCACCCGCGCTGCGGCGCACAAATATCTGGCCGAGGGCCGGATCGTGCTGCTCGGCGGCGGAACCGGCAATCCCTTCTTCACGACCGACACCACCGCGGTGCTGCGCGCCGCCGAAATCGGCGCCCAGGCGGTCCTGAAGGCAACCAATGTCGACGGCGTCTACTCGGCCGATCCGAAGAAGGATCCGGCCGCCAAGCGCTTCGACCGCCTGACGCATTCGCAGGCGATCGAGGGTGGATACAAGGTGATGGATGCGACTGCCTTCGCGCTTGCCCGCGAGACGTCACTGCCTATCATCGTGTTCTCGATAGCGGAGCCCGGTTCGATCGGCGCCATCCTGCGCGGCACCGGGCGCGGAACGATCGTTGCCGGCTGACGGCCTGTCGGGACGCAGGGTGTGTGCGTCCAGGGCTTGTGTGACCGGCGTGAAGTATGAAGGGAGAGCGTGATGGCCTCGGGTAATTTCGACCTCAACGAATTGAAGCGCCGCATGCAGGGCGCGGTCGCATCGCTCAAGCACGAGCTCGGCGGCTTGCGCACCGGGCGCGCCGCCGCCTCGATGCTCGATCCCGTGCAGGTCGACGCCTATGGCAGCCACATGCCGCTGAACCAGCTCGCCACCGTCAGCGTGCCGGAGCCGCGCATGATCTCGGTGCAGGTCTGGGACAAGTCGATGGTCAAGGCTGTCGAGAAGGCCATCGTCGATTCCAATCTCGGCCTGTCGCCCGCGACCGAGGGCCAGGTGCTGCGCCTGCGCATCCCCGAGCTCAACGAGGAGCGCCGCAAGGAGCTGGTGAAGGTCGCGCATAAATACGCCGAAGCCGCCAAGGTCGCCGCGCGCCATGTCCGCCGCGACGGTCTCGACGTGCTGAAGAAGCTCGAGAAGAATCACGAGATGTCGGAAGACGACCAGAAGCGTCATGCCGACGAGGTGCAGAAGGCCACCGACGGCACGATCACCGAGATCGACCAGCTGCTGGCCACCAAGGAAAAAGAAATTCTCACCGTCTAGAGCGCCTTTCATGTCGAATGCTGCCGCGCCCGTACCGGAAGGACCCGACAGGTCCGACGCGCCCGCGCATGTCGCCATCATCATGGACGGCAACGGGCGTTGGGCGGCCGCGCGCGGCCTGCCGCGGGCCGAAGGCCATCGCCGTGGCTTCGAGGCGCTGCGCCGCGCGGTGCGCGCTGCGCACGAGCTCGGCATTCGCTACCTCACGATCTTCTCCTTCAGCTCGGAGAATTGGTCGCGCCCGGCGAGCGAGATCGGCGATCTCTTCGGCCTGCTGCGCCGCTTCATCCGCAACGACCTCGCGACCCTGCATCGCGACGGCGTCAAGGTCCGCATCATTGGCG
>JAEWBW010000692.1 GCA_023390955.1 Pseudomonadota bacterium | reverse complement strand
CCGACAAGATCATGCTCAAACAACAACCTAGAGCGCGGCCCTTTGCGGCAGGCAGATATAGCGCTTGCCTGAGCCCGGCCGGCCGATATTGCGGTTGAAGTACTGGCCCATCGAACGCGCCACCATCAACTGTTCGACGGCGTCGGCCGGCACGCCGCAATAGCGCTCATAGGAGCCCCTGACGACGACGACCAGGTCGCGCTGCGCCCGGTCGTAACAGACGCGCTGGAGCACGGTGCTGCGGGTGATGTCGCGGCATTCGAACGCCGCGAGGTCGACATCGCCCTGGCCGCGAATCTCGACCGTCTCCGAAACGACCGGAGCGGTCACCAGCTGCGCCAGCAGCATTGCCAAAGCCCTGACCACGGTGCCTTAAAGCTCCGCATGAAGTTGTTGATGCATGACTTGCCCGGTCTGGATGGCTTGTCCGATTTGAAACACGGCGAGATGATACGTCACTGGACAGATCAGGCAAAGTCGCGCTAACCACCGGAAAACCTAGTTACTTCAACGCACAATCAGACCTTTTTGATGAGCAAGATTGACCCCAGCGCGCGGGTGGAAGACGGCGCCGTGATTGGCGAGGGGACCGAGATCGGTCCTTTCTGCATCATCGGGCCGAACGCCGTGATCGGCAAGAACTGCAAGCTGATCGGACAGGTCACCGTGATCGGCCATACCTTGATCGGCGACGATTGCGTGATCTCGCCGTTCGCCGTACTCGGCGGTGCGCCTCAGGACCTCAGCTACAAGGGCGAGCCCACGCGGCTCGAGATCGGCTCCGGCTGCATCATCCGCGAAGGCGCGACGATGAATGTTGGAACCATCAAGGGTGGTGGCCTGACGCGCGTCGGCAACGGCGGCTACTTCATGAACAACAGCCATGTCGGCCATGACTGCATGGTCGGCAACAACGTGATCTTTGCGACCTCGGCGACGCTCGGAGGTCACTGCGAGATCGGCGACTTCGTCTATATCGGCGGCCTGTCGGCGGTGCACCAGCTCACCCGCATCGGGCCGCAGGTGATGGTCGGCGGCGTCTGCGGCGTGCGCGACGACATCATTCCGTTCGGCCTCGCCAATGGCCAGTATGCGGCGCTGGAAGGCCTCAACCTGATCGGCATGAAGCGGCGCCAGTTCACCAAGCAGCGGCGCGCCACCGTGCAGGCGTTCTATCAAAAGCTCTTCCACGGCTCCGGCACCTTCGCCGAGCGGCTTTCCGCGGTGCAGCCGCTCGCGGCCGAAGATCCCGCCATTGCGGAGATCCTCGACTTCATCGCCAGGCGCAAGCACCGCCCGATCTGCCTTCCCGCGATCGAGAAGTGATTTTGGCATGGCCGCGGGCATCACATCGGCGGCTACAGGGATTTCCTCTCCCGTCGGCGTCGTCGCGGGCGGCGGCGCCATGCCGTTTGCGGTCGCGGAATCCCTGATCGCGCACGGCATCACGCCGGTGCTGTTTCCGCTGCGCGGCGCCTGCGATCCGGCCAAGGTGGAGAAATTCCGCCATCGCTGGATCTCGGTCGGCCAGCTCGGCCGCGCCATGCGCCTGTTCCGCGAGGAGGGCTGCCGCGACATGATCTTCATCGGCACGTTGGTGCGACCCTCGCTCTCCGAGATCAGGTTCGACGTCAAGACGCTGCGGCTGCTCGGCAGCGTGATCCGCGCCTTCCGCGGCGGCGATGACCATCTGTTGTCCGGTGTCGGGCGCATCCTCGAGCAGGACGGCTTTCGCATGGTCGGCATCAAGGATGTCGCGCCTGATTTGCTGATGCCCGAAGGCTGCATCACCCGCGCCTGGCCGGCCGAGAATGCCAAGGCCGATATCGAACGCGGACGCGCGGTGCTGACGGCGCTCGGGCCGTTCGACATCGGCCAGGCCGCCGTCGTGATCGACGGGCATGTGGTCGCGGTCGAGGACATCGAAGGCACTGATGCGTTGCTGGCGCGCGTCGCGCGCCTGCGCGAAGAGGGGCGGATCCGCGCCGCCGTCGGCCGCGGCGTGCTGGTGAAGGCGCCGAAGAGCGGACAGGATTTGCGCTTCGACCTGCCGACCATCGGTGCGCGCACCGTCGAGGGCGTGGTCAGGGCGGGGCTTGCCGGCATCGCCGTCGTTGCGGGCAACACCATTGCCGCGGAGCCGCAGGCCATGATCGCGGCGGCGGATGCAAAGCTCCTCTTCGTCATCGGCTTGCCTGCGTGATGTCGCCCCGCGAGCCGAAGCGCAAGATATTCCTGATCGCGACGGAGGAGTCGGGCGACCGGCTGGGCTCGGCGCTGATGAAGGTGTTGCGGCAGCGGCTCGGTGATGACGTGGCGTTCGAGGGCGTCGGCGGCCACACCATGGCGCGCGAGGGCCTCACCTCGGCGTTTCCGATCGAGGAGCTGTCGATCGTCGGCTTCGCCGCCGTCATCCAGCAATTGCCGAAGATCCTGCGGCTGATCCGCCAGACCGCGGATGCCGTCACCGCAGCCGCGCCCGATGCGCTCGTCATCATCGACAGCCCTGACTTCACGCACCGCGTCGCGCGGCGCGTCCGCGCGACAAATCCGACGATCCCGATCGTCGACTATGTATCGCCGCAGCTCTGGGCCTGGCGGCCGGGGCGGGCGCGCACCATGCTGTCGTATGTCGACCATGTGCTTGGCTTGCTCCCGTTCGAGCCCGAGGAATACCGCAAGCTCGGTGGGCCGCCCTGCAGCTATGTCGGCCATCCCCTGATCGAGCAACTCTCATCGCTCCGCCCGAACCCGGAGGAGCAGGCGCGCCGCGACGGCAAGCCGCCGGTGCTGCTGGTCCTGCCCGGCAGCCGGCGCAGCGAGATCAGGCATCATCTCGACGTGTTCGGTGCCGCGCTCGGCCGCCTGCAGGCCGAAGGCCGCGCGTTCGAGCTCAAGCTGCCGACCATGCCGCATCTCGAGGCGACGGTGCGCGAGGGCGTCGCGACCTGGCCGGTCAAGCCCGAGATCGTGGTCGGCGAGGCCGAGAAGCGCGCCGCGTTCCGGATCGCGCATGCGGCGCTGGCCAAATCCGGCACGGTGACGCTGGAGCTTGCGATCTCAGGCATTCCGATGGTCACCGCCTATCGCGTCAGCGCGATCGAAGCCTTCATCCTGCGCCGCGCCGTCCGCGTCACCTCGGTGATCCTCGCCAATCTCGTGATTGGCCGGGATGTCATCCCCGAATTCCTGCAGGAGGACTGCACGCCGGAGAAGCTGTCGCAGGCGCTCGCCGACGTGCTGACGGATTCCCCGCTGCGCCGCCGGCAGGTCGAAGCCTTCGCCGAACTCGATACCATCATGTCGACTGGGAGCGAGCCGCCGAGCGTGCGCGCCGCCGACATCGTGCTCGCAACGATGCGGAAGGGGCGAGCGGCCGGCTAAGCGAGGCCGGCGTCGACCAGCAGGCACTGGCGCGTGATGCGCTGGCTTTCATCGGACCCCAGGAACAGGGCGACGCGGGCGATATCTTCCGGCGTCACTGCATCGGGCAGCGCCTGCCGCGCGCGCCCCTCTTTGATCTGCTGCTCGTCCTTGTACCACAGCCGGCGCTGGCGCTCGGTGATCACCATGCCCGGCGCGATCGCGTTGACGCGGATACGGTCGGGCCCGACCGACCGTGCCAGTGAATTGGTGAAGCCAACGATCGCGGCCTTTGCCGCGGCATAGACGGGCAGCGCGGGCGCGCCGCGCATCCACGCGATCGACGACATGTTGATGATGGAGCCACCGCCACGGGCCTGCATCTGCGGCACCACGGCCTGTGCGGCGAAGAAAATGTGCTTGAGATTGACGCCGATCATCCAGTCGAACTCTTCCGGTGTCACTTCGGAGAGCACCTGGCGATGATCATTGGCGGCATTGTTGACGAGGACCGCGGCATCGCCGAGCGAGGCCTGCACCTGCGCCATGCTGGCACGCAGCGCGTCGATATTCAGGAGGTCGCACGGCACGAACAGCGGCGTTGAGCCGGTGGCGTCTTTGACCTCCTGCACCAGTGCGTTGCCAGCCTCGGCGTCGATGTCGAGGAATGCGACGCGAGCCTGCTGGCCGGCGAAGGCGCGTACGAAGGCGGCGCCGATGCCGCTGGCGCCTCCGGTGATCACCACCACGCGGCCTGCAAGGCTTGGGTAACTCGTCTCGGTCATGCGATCAGGCGCTCCGTCTCGGGGTCGAACAGGCAAACGCGGCGGGTGTCGAGCGCAAAGGACGCGGTCGTGCCGGGCGTGGGACGAATGTCCGGACTGATGCGGGCCAGCGCGGGTTCACCGCCGAGCCGCAGCAGCACGACGGTCTCTGCGCCGGTGGGCTCGACCATTTCGACCGGCGCATCGACCACGACGGGCGGGCCGGATGCGCCAGAGAAGGCGCGATTACCTTCGGCGATGCATTCCGGCCTGATCCCGAGCACGACCGGGCGGCCAATATACGAGGCGGCCGCCTCATAACCCTGCAGGCGCAAGCGGACCTCATCCGGCCGCCCCGCGCCGATCACGGCCACCGGTCCGCCATCGCCGGCTTCCAGCCGCGCCGGCATCGTGTTCATCGGCGGCGAGCCCATGAAGCGCGCGACGAACAGATTGGCGGGATAGCGATACACGGTGTCGGGGTCGGCGAATTGCTGCACCTCGCCCTGATGCATCACCGCGATCCGCGTCGCCATCGTCATGGCCTCGATCTGGTCGTGGGTCACGTAGATGATGGTGGCGCCGATGCGCTGGTGCAGCCGCTTGATCTCCATGCGCATCTCGACCCGCAGTTTGGCGTCGAGATTGGAGAGCGGCTCGTCGAACAGGAAGAGCAGGGGATCGCGCACCAACGCGCGTCCCATCGCGACGCGCTGGCGCTGGCCGCCGGAGAGCTGCGACGGCTTGCGGCCCAGCAGCGGCTCGATCTGGAGCAGCTTTGCCACGTTCATGACCGCGGCTTCCTGCTCGGCCTTCGGCACGTGGCGGCACTCCATGCCGAAGGTGATGTTCTGGCGCACCGTCATCGAGGGATAGAGCGCGTAGGACTGGAACACCATGGCGATGTCGCGGTCCTTCGGCGCGACGTCGTTGACGACGCGCCCGCCGATTTCCACGTCACCTGCGCTGGCGCGATCGAGCCCGGCGACGATGTTGAGCAGCGTGGACTTGCCGCAGCCGGAGGGGCCGACCAGCACGGTGAACTCACCGCTCTCGATGTCGAGATTGATGCCTTTCAGCACCTCCAGATTGGCGTAGCGCTTCGACAGGGCGCGGATGCTCAACGCGGCCATGATAGCTCCATCATTTCACGGCGCCGGCGGTCAGGCCGCGGACGAAGTATTTGCCGCCGATCAAATAGATCAGCAGGGTGGGCAGGGCGGCGATCATCACCGCGGCGCTTTGCACGCCATGTTGCGGGATGTCGGCGACTGCGGCGGAGAGCGCGATCAGCGCGGCCGTGACCGGCTGTTGCTGGCCGGTCGTGAAGGTCACGCCATAGAGGAATTCATTCCAGATATGGGTAAACTGCCAGATCACCGTGACGACAAGGA
>JAEWBW010000669.1 GCA_023390955.1 Pseudomonadota bacterium | reverse complement strand
GTTCTTCGGTTGAAAATCCCCCGAAGAGCTGGGTCAGGGGTTCGCCCACATACGAGTTCTCGAATTCGTGCGGATGCACGAACTCTTCCTTAAACCACGGGAAGCGAGCTGGATTGAAAGCTTCGATCAGCCAGTCAATCATGTGCCGCACACGTGGAATCCGGCCGCTACCGGGGTGGTAGGACAACCAGATATCCAGCGGCCGGTTCAACTCGACCTCCAGTGGAATCAACTTCCCGCCAAGCGCGATGGCGTAGCTCGGGAAAACCCCGATGCCGGCGCCGTTGGCGACGGCCCAGTAGTTGGCGCTTGAGACGTTGGTCTTCATGACCAGAAGGTCACGCTCGGCAACGCCCGGGAAGAAGCTCTCGAAAGTTTCCTTGGCGGCGATCTGGTCGGCGAATTGCAGCACCAGGCGGTGCTTGATCAACTCGGCCGCCGTGCGCGGCGCGCCATGTTTCTCGATGTATTTTTCCGCGGCCCAGAACATCAAATGCATGCGGCCGAGCCGTACCAGCTTGATGTCCAGCGCAGAGGGCCGCGACAGATGGATGGCGACGTCGGCCTCGTGCCGGGAGACGTCGGCCGAGCGCATCGCGCAATGCAGGTCGACCATGATCTTCGGATTGGCCTGCTGGAACTCGACCAGCCGCGGGGCCAACCAGAAGGTGCCGAGCCCCTCGGTGATGGCGACCCGGACCTCGCCGTTGGCGAGCGAATCGCTGGCCCGCAGGACGTCGAAGGTGGCGGCTTCCATCCGCTCGACCGCGGATACCACCATGGCACCTTCGTCGGTCAGATGGGTGCCGTGGACGTCCCGGGTGAAAAGGGTGGTTCCGGTCTGCCGCTCGAAATCGTCGATTCGGCGCCGGACAGCGTTGATGGAGAGCGAAAGGCGCTCAGCGGCCGAGCGGAAGCTGCCGCTACGGACGACTTCAAGGAATATCCGGGCTGCGTCCCAATCGGAGAGGCCGCCGAGGATTGCTTTCTGGCGTTCCTCCAGTGGAACGCCCCTTTCCGCCAAGAGGTGCATACAAGTCCCTTCGGCTAGCTAAACTGTCAGAAACTTGGGCAAACCACAACCTCGGCGGGTTGGGGAACGGTGACTTTTGAACGCCATCCTTACTGACGTGCGCGCGGTATTTGGGTGTGTCGAAGCTGGGAATCGGACAAGCCGACGTCCGGAAGAGGGGTATCGCGTGCGTTCCGTTGCAAGCCTTGTGAAGGCTGCTGGAATATCGGACTCTCCGAAGCGAGAGAACTCCGACCGCGAGATGCGGCGCATGTTGAAATTTGCGCATACGACAAACTCGTCGACGCGTTTGTTCTCTTGCAATTCGCTTGTTCCTCGCGATGAAACTGCCGAGCAGTACGCTGCGTGTCAGGGAACCCTGTTTTTCAAGCAGCAACGCGCGCAATTCGTGTTCGAAGACGTTAGCTCATCGTGGTATCCTCGCAGCCAATCATCGGCCGCACGGATTGCTGCAAACGTTTGTCCAAGGCCGATCTAACGGAAAGAACGCCGGTGTCGCATTCAGACGAACAATTGCAGTCGGTGCTCGAAACGCTCGAGGAATGTCGGAGAAGCCTCAGCGAAAGCCACGGCCGTGAGTCGGTCGAGCTTCTGTCGGTCGCCATTCTCGATCTGCGCATGAAATTGAAGAAAATCGACAATGCCGAGCTTCGGGCATTGTGCGACGAAATGCTGCGGGGCGCCGCTGGCGATCCCGCATCCCGTTCCAAGCAGACGCAGGACCAGCCCCGGCGTCCGCTGCTCCGCGTGGTGAAATAGCCACGCCGCCGGGTCTCGTTTTTGCGAGGCCTGTGCGCGTCCCGATGCCGCATCTGTGATCACAGGCGGCATCGGGAGGAGCCCTGGTTTCCCGCGCATCGGTTGCGCATTTCCCCGCATCGGCTACACCAAGGCCGGTCCGGGCTGCGCAGATGCTTCTTTCGCGCGGCCGGGCCTTGAGATGGCTCCGACTGCATCATGCAAAATGTTTCGATCCCGGCGGCGCTGATTGCCGGCCTCGTCAGCTTCCTGTCGCCTTGTGTCCTGCCTCTGGTCCCGCCCTATCTGATCTACCTGACCGGCGCCACGATCGAGCATGTCGAGAGCGATGAGCCGCCATCCGCGTCCCGCCGCGCGGTGATGATGTCGGCGCTGCTGTTCGTGCTCGGCTTCTCCACCGTCTTCATCGCGCTCGGCGCCAGCGCCTCGCTGATCGGCGGCGTGATTCGCGCCTGGTCGGCGGAACTGTCCATCCTCGCCGGCATCGCGATCATCATCATGGGCCTGCACTTCCTCGGGCTGACACGCATCGGGTTCCTGATGCGGGAAGGGCGGTTGCCGATTCCGAAGCCGGTGGGCCTGTGGGGCTCCTACATCATGGGTCTCGCCTTCGCATTCGGCTGGACGCCCTGCATCGGACCGATCCTCGCTGCGATCCTCTCGATCGCCGCCGCCGAGGCCACGGTGACCAAAGGCGCGATGCTGCTCGCGGTCTATTCGGCAGGGCTCGGCATTCCCTTCCTGCTCGCCGCCTTCATGATCAAGCAGTTCTCAAGACTCTTTGCGCGCATGAAGGGCCATCTCGCCAATGTCGAACGTGCGATGGGCGTGTTGATGGTGATCACCGGCATCGGCTTCCTCACCGGCGCGGTGACCAATGTCAGCATCTGGTTGCTCGAGACGTTTCCGGCGCTGCAGACGATCGGCTAGCGCGTCTGCGATGCGATAGCTCTATCTCGGCGGCGGGATCGAACCGGCCGTCTAGCCAAACAGGCGCTATGCGACGTTCGCCCAGAGTTTCTGCACCGGCTCGATCAGCGATTTCGGAGAAAACGGCTTGGTGAGGAAGGCGACACAGCCGGATGCCAGCGCCGTGGCTTTGAAGGTTTCCCTGCCGCTCATATAGATCACGGGAAGATTGACGCCCGAGGCGCTCAGCTCTTGGCGCAGCGTGATGCCGGACTCGGTCCCGAGATTGATGTCGAGCACGAGGCAAAAGGCTTGTTCGAAATTGTCATGCAGGCGCAGCTCGTTCGCCGAACCGAACATCACGGCACGAAATCCGTGAATGCTCAGCAGGCGTTGCACCGCCTTGAGCATCGAAGGGTCGTCGTCGACGACATAGACTGCTTTCTTGGTCTTCAATATCGGTCGCCTTTGAGAGATTCACTTCAAGCGACAACTTCCGCCGCGGTTCCTAACTGGCCGGTCCGCGTGACGTCGGAAGGGAACCAGGCAGATGGCTATTGCCAAACGAGCATAGGATAGCGGGAAGACGGCACATCATCTTGTGATCGCGCGCCAATGTCTTCGTCTTTTGCGCCATAAGTTGCGAATTCGCACGGCGGCGAGGCCGCTCGGCTTTGATCTAAATCAAAGCGCCGCGCGGACGGCACGATGCATGCAACAAAACTTGAGTGGATGACCTAATTCACTGCGAAGCGCGCCAGCGCGGCGCGGTCGATCTCGATCCCGAGGCCGGGGCCATCGGGCACGCGCACCATGCCCTTCGCGTGCTCGATCTCTTCCGTCAAGATCGCCTGCCGGATCGGGTGTTCGGTGCGGTCGAATTCCAGCAGCGGCTCGAGCGGTGCGAGCGAGGTCGGCGTGTGCGAGGGCAGCACGGCGAGGAGCTGGAGCGAGGCCGCGATCGCAATGCCGGTACCCCAGACATGTGGATTGTAGCGGATGCCGAAAGCTTCGCTCATGTCAGCGATCTTCTTGCATTCAGAGAGCCCGCCAGCCGCGCAAGTGTCGGGCTGGGCGATGTCGAGTGCGTGCGTGGCAAAGAGATCGCGAAAACCGTAGCGCGTGAACTCGCATTCGCCGCCCGCAATCGGAATCGTGAGCGCCGATTTCACGGCGCGATAGCCGGCGACATCCTCCGGCGGCACCGGTTCCTCGAACCAGCCGATGTCGTGCGGTTCGATCAGGCGGCCGAGCCGGATCGCCGCCGTTGCGTCATAGGCGTGGTTGGCATCGACCATCAGCGCGACGTCCGGCCCGATCGCCTCGCGCACCGCGCGCGTCACGGCGGCGTCCTCGGCAATGCCGAAACCGACCTTCAGCTTCACCGCGGAAAAGCCTTCCTCGGCATAGCCAGCCGCCTCCTCGGGCAGATATCGCAGCGGATCGCCCGATTTGCGCCGGTAGAGCCCGGTCGCATAGGCCTGCACCTCGTTACGCGCCGCGCCGCCGAGAAGCTGATGCGCGGGCACGCCGAAATGCCTGCCCTTGATGTCCCACAAGGCGATGTCGATGCCGCTCAGGCCCTGGATCACGATTCCCTTCTGGCCGTGGTCGCGCAGGCGCGCATAGACCGTCTGCCACAGGACGGCGGTGCGCAAGGGG
>JAEWBW010000652.1 GCA_023390955.1 Pseudomonadota bacterium | reverse complement strand
GCGTAGCGAGGAGGATGACCGAGACCGTCGTCAAAATCACCGCAGCGGCCGTGATGGTCGGGCTGATATTCTCGCGGATGCCGCTGAACATTTCGCGGGGCAGGGTACGCTGTTCAGGGCCTGCCATGAACAGCACGATCACCACCTCGTCGAAGCTGGTCGCGAAGGCGAACAGCGCGCCCGACGCGAGGCCCGGCAGGATCAGCGGCAGGATCACGCGGCGGAACGCGTAGAGCGGCGAGGCGCCGAGCGAAGCGGCGGCGCGCGAGAGATTGGTGTCGAAACTCTGCAGCGTTGCGCCGACCGTGATCACCACGAAGGGCGTGGCCAGCGCGGTGTGGGCCAGGATCAGGCCGAGATAGCTGCCGGTCAGCCCGATCGGCGCGAAGAAGAAATAGAGGCCGACCGCTGTGATAACGCCGGGCACGACGACCGGCGACAGCACGAAGGCCAGCACCACCGGCTTGAAGCGGCTCTTCCATTGCGCCAGCCCGAGTGCTGCCAGCGTGCCGAGCACCATGGAGAGCATCGTCGAGGCGACGCCGATGATCATGCTGTTCTTCAGCGAGTTCATCCAGCGCGGCGAATTGATGAAGTCATCGTACCAGCGGAGGGAGAGGCCGGGCAGCGGATAGGTCAAATATGAGCCCGAGCTGAACGACAGCGGCATGATCGCCAGAATGGGCGCGATCAGGAAGATGAACACCAGTGTGGAGATAATGACGGTCGCGCTCCACGCGATGCGCTGGCTCGGCGTGCGAAGGGACGCATTGACGCTCAATTCTTCATCCCTCCCGTGACCTGCTGTCCCTGCACCAGCTTGCCGTAGACAAGCGCGAGCAGGAGCGTGGCGAGCAGCAGCACCGCCCCCAGCGCCGAGGCAAGACCCCAGTTCGCGGTTTCCGTGGTGTAGAGCGCGATGAAGTAGCTGATCATCTGGTCGGCGGCGCCGCCGACGAGCGCGGGCGTGATGTAGTAGCCGAGCGCGAGGATAAAGACGAGCAGGCTGCCCGCGCCGATGCCGGGCAGGGTCTGCGGCAAATAGATTCGCAGGAAGGCGGTGACCGGCGGCGCGCCGAGCGAGGCGGCGGCCCGCATGTAAGCGGGCGATATCGCCTTCATGCTGCTGTAGAGCGGCAGGATCATGAACGGCAGCAGGACATGGGTCATCGCCACGCAGACACCGAAGCGGTTGTAGATCAGGCGCAACGGCTCGTCGATGATGCCGAGCCAGTGCAGGCTGTCGTTCACGACGCCCTTGCTCTGCAGCAGCACGATCCAGGCGCAGGTGCGGACCAGCAGCGAAGTCCAGAATGGCAGCAGGACGAAGATCATCAGCAGGTTCGACCGTCCCGGCGGCAGCGCCGCCAGCAAATAGGCAACGGGGAAGCCGAGGATCAGGCAGAGCACCGTGACGCTGAGGCTGATGACGAAGGTGCGCAGGAAGATGTCGCGGTAGATCGCCTGATCCGCCGGGGCGGTGACGATCGCGCCATCCACGTTCCGCGTCAGGTCGAGCGCCGCCAGCAGATAGAAGCCGGTCACCGGGCCGCCGGCGTCCTTGATCGTCGTCCAGGTGGCGCGCTCGCGCCAGGCCGGATTGATCTTGCCCAGCGTCTCCTTTGCCGTGCCCGGTTCCGGCGCGGCTTTCAGATTGCGCGCCGTGGAGGTCATGATCGTGCGAAAGCCGTTTTGGGCGTAGTTCAGCCGCTTGGCCGCAATCGCAATGATGCCGGATGCGCGCGCTGCCAGGATGTCGCTCGCCAACGCGGCGTAGGCCGTCTCATCCGGCAAGTCCTTGCCGTCCCAAGCGGCGAGTGCGGCGATCGTTTGCGGCAGAACCTGACGCACCTCGCGGTCGTCGACCGCGCGCCACAGCATGCCGGCGATGGGGCCGGCAAAGGTGAAGAGCAGAAACAGCAGCAGCGGCAGAACCAGCGCCAGCGCCTTGAGCTGGCGCGCCCGCTCCGCCCGCTTCAGGCGGCGCCTGAGCGGCAGTTCGGTCGTTGCGTTGCCGCCGGTCGGGGAGGCTGCCGTCATGAGCGGAGCCTCTTGGTGAGGCCTGAGCAAGCGCCTCGTCCTTCGAGACGACCGCTTCGCGGTCTCCTCAGGATGAGGCTCCTCAACGTTGGTGCCTGCAAAGTCACGACCACAGACTCAGACCTCATCCTGAGGGCCCGCCGCCGGCGGGCGTCTCGAAGGATGCGCCGCGGGCGAGACATTCGCCAGCCCGCGCCGCACCCTGGTTCGGCCGCGCGCTATTTCGCAGCCCATTTGTTGAAGCGTTCGGTCAGGCGATCGATGTTCTCGAGCCAGAAGCCGACATTGATCTCGACGGCGTTCTTGATGTTATCAGGCGCGGTCGGCAGGTCCTGCAGAACGGCCGCCGGGATGAGGGCAGCGGCACCCTTGTTCGAGGTGCCGTAGGCAATATTCTCCGAGAGCTTCGACTGGTTCTCCGCCTTGCCCGCGAAGTCCAGGAACTTGTAGGCGGCGTCCTTGTTCGGGCTGCCCTTCAGGATGACCCAGCTGTCGAGGGTGAAGAGCGCGCCGTCCCACACCATGCCAAAGTTCTTCTTCTCCTTCTTGTTCGCGGTGTCGATGCGGCCATTGTAGACCGAGGTCATCACCACTTCGCCGGAGGCAAGCAGTTGCGGCGGCTGCGCGCCGGCCTTCCACCAGACGATGTCGCCCTTGATGGTGTCGAGCTTCTTGAACGCGCGCTCGATGCCTTCATCGGTCGCCAGCACCTTGTAGACGTCCTTCGGCGGGACGCCGTCGGCCATCAGCGCGATCTCCAGCGTGGTCTTCGGCCCCTGGCGCAGCGCGCGCTTGCCCGGAGTCTTCTTGATGTCGAAGAAGTCCGCCCAGCCCTTCGGGGCTTCCTTCAGCTTGTCCTTGTCGTAACCGAGGACGAAATCGTAGACGATGGCGCCAACGCCGCACGGATTGACCGATGCCGGCATATAGGCGGCTTCGCCGCCGATCTTGGTGTAGTCCATCTTCTCGAACAGGCCTTCCTCGCAGCCGACCGCGAGCTCGTCGCTCTCGACCTGCACGAGGTCCCAGGTGGCGGCGCCGCCCTGCACCTTGGCACGGAGAACGCCGATGCCGCCGTCCCAGGACTCGTCGTTCATGGCAACGCCGGCCGCCTTCTTGAACGGCTCGAAATAGACCTTCTTCTGGGCATCCTGATACGCGCCGCCCCACGACACGACGGTGAGGTCACGGGCCTGCGCGCCTGTTGTCAGCGCGGCGCCGGCGGTCAGCGCTGCTGCAAAACCCAAGGCAATCCCGCCAATTCTGCGCTTCAGCATGTCGTTGTTCCTTCTTGATGTGAGTTGCGTTGAGGTTGATCGAGAAAAGCCTGGATCAGACGGGATCGAGCGCGAGGCAGTCCTCCGGGCGGAAGGTGACGAAGACATTCTCGCCATGTGTCAGGCTGTCGTGCGCGCCCGGCGGCAGCTTGACCATGAATTCATCGTTGCCCGCGACATCGAGCACGGCCAGCGCGTGATCGCCGAGGTAGATGGTGTTCTGCACGCGGGCCGGCAGGCGGTTCGGTCCGTCGCCGGAAACGCCTTCCGGGAGGATGGAGGCGCGCTCCGGCCGCACTGACAGCGAGGTCGCCGCGCCCGCACCCGATACGTTGACGGCGCGAGCGGTGACAGTGCCGCCACCGGTCAACGCGACGCGACAAAAATCCTTGTCGACGGTTTCGACGGTCCCCGTCAGCACATTATTCTCGCCGATGAAGTGCGCGACGAAGCTGTTCACCGGGTGCTCGTACAGCGCGTCGGGCCTGTCGATCTGCTGCACGATGCCGTCGTTGAACACGGCGATGCGGTCCGACATGGTGAGCGCTTCGCTCTGATCGTGGGTGACGTAGACGATTGTGATGCCCATCGTCTCGTGCAACTGCTTGATCTCGAGCTGCATCTGCTCCCGCAGGCGCTTGTCCAGCGCACCGAGCGGCTCGTCCATCAGCACGAGCTGCGGGTTGAAGACCAGCGCGCGGGCCAGCGCCACGCGCTGCTGCTGGCCGCCGGATAATTGTCCGGGCCGCCGGTGCGCCAGGGTTTCCATCTTGATCATGCGCAGCGCCGCGCGCACGCGCTCCTGCACTTCCGCCTTGTTGACGTTACGAACCGACAGCGGGAAGGCGATGTTCTCCTCGATGGTCAGGTGCGGAAACAGCGCGTAGTTCTGGAAGACCATGCCGATGTCGCGCTTGTGCGGCGGCATGTTCTTGATCGGCCGGTCCGCGAGGTAGATCTCGCCATGGGTCGGAACCTCGAAGCCGGCCAGCATCATCAGCGTGGTGGTCTTGCCCGAGCCCGACGGGCCGAGCAGGGTGATGAACTCGCCCTTCCTGATGTCGAGATCGAGGTTCTTCACCACGAGGTGCTCGCCGTCGTAGGTCTTCTGAATGCCGGAGAAACGCACCAGCGCCGGCGCTGATGTGACCATGCCGGCTTCCATGTTGTCCTCGCTACAATGCTGTCGGTGCCTCATTCGAGGTTGCGAGGAGCAGCTTAGCATCCTCCGACGAGAATGCCAGCAACGGATGAAGGCACCCGCCGGGTGAGCGCGCGCGCTACATTCCCGACAGCTTGCTCACATATACATTCATCGAGCCACCGGCTTCCGCGATGATGCGGAGCGTCTTGGAATCGAAGGCAATGTCGGCAAGCGTCAGGCTGTCGATCTTGGCCTCGACCTTGAGGCCGTCTTCCGTCTTCTGGTAGTCGGCGATGGCGGCCGCGATCTTGTCGCGGGCATTGGCGGCGATCGGCTTGAGGTCGAGCGTGGCATTCTTCACCAGCGCCTGCTGCATCTGCGGCACCGCCGCGCGCGCCGCGGCGCCCAGCAGGCCGAACGCGGCTTCCGATTCCACCGCGAGCTCGATGTCGGCGAGCCGCAATGTCTGCTGCGTCTGGTCTAGCATCGGCCGGCCCCAAATGTGCACGGTCGCTTCCGCGCCGAGACCGAACCAGCTCTTCTTCTCCTTGGCGCGCACCAGCAGCGAGATCAGCAGCCGGTCTCCGGAGGGGACCACGTTGACGGTCTTCACGGTGACGGCGACCGGGCCCGAGCCGTCCTCAGGATAGGTGTGGCCTACCATCTGCGTCGCGATCAGCTTGTTGATCTCGGTGAAGGGCACGTCGATGGGGACGGCGATGTTCACGCCGGTTCCGGTCGGCGGCACGATCGAGATCTTGTCGGGAAACGGGCAGTCGGGCTTGGTCTGCGTCGAGGTGACGCGTGTCGCAGCCTCGATGCCGAGCAGCAGCGTCACGGCCTGCGCGTCGACGCGCGGCTGTGCCGCGATCGCGCGGGTCGGCTTCATCTCGAGCCAGAGCGGCGGCAGCCCGGCGGATGCGCCGGCGCCCTGCAGCGGGATCGAGCGGCATGCCTTGACCCATTGCGCCTTGGCGTTGTCGCGCAGGGACGGATCGTTGCGGATGCGCTCACCGACCGCATTGATATTCTCGCCGACGGTCTTGTCGATCAGCGGCTTCACCTGCGCCGGCACGTTGACCTTGGCGCCGGCGACCGCGAGATCGGTATTGCCGAGATTGACCTGGGCGGCGAGGTTGGGCTCGAGGTGCCAGTTGGCGGCGATCTTCGGCCGCGAGGTGATGATCACGTTGCCCTTGATCTCGGCGGTGGCATTCAGGTTCTTGATGTTCACCGCGCCGATCTTGGCGGCGTTGTTGCCGAGCACGTTGCCGAGCGCTTCGCCGAGCGCGCCGGTGGCCTTCGACGATAGCGAGCCCGTGACGTTCAGCTTGCCGGTGATCGGCGTCGACAGCGTCAGCACGTCCTTGTCGCCATTGGCGGCGATCGGTCCGCGCACGGCCGACCAGCCGATATCGGCGTTCTGCAGGATCTGCGAGATCGGGTTCTCGGCCTTGCCCGCGAAATTGCGCGGCGAGCTCTTCTCGGCCGAGTCCCGGATCGCCGACAGCGCGATCGCGACCGGCGCGACCACGATCGAGTTGCGCGACACCGGCGGCAGCGGCGGCAATTGCGCGACTGGGGGCGCCGAATTGGTCGCGCGCGGTGACAGCCAGTCCATCGCCTTCAAGCTGATGAAAAACGATGCCGCGATCACCACGATCGCGATGGCAATGGTCTTCAAGTCGAACGTCAGACGCATCAATCCCCCGGGCCCGCCCCGGGACGGGTTTTACCGGGCGGGCGAGCAGGGCGCTAGAGCGCAGGGATGGGGTGGAATTGGGGCGAACGGGTTAACGGCTGCGGCTGCGTCATTGCCACATGTTGAGGTCGTTAACGCGAAGCGGCGCGCCGGGGCCGGCGGACGGCCCTGACTTTGCCGCCGGGGCCGCCGCCGCAGAAAAAGCGGTCGCCGCCGTCGGATTCCAGTCCCGAGACGATGGTTCCTGCGGGCATGTCGATCTGCTCCAGCACCTTTCCCGTCTCGGGGTCGATGCGCCGCACGTCGCTTTCCTCGCCTTCCCAGGTGCCGTGCCAGAGCTCGCCATCGACCCAGGTGACGCCGGTTACGAAGCGCTTGCTCTCGATGGTGCGCAGAACGGCGCCCGTGTCGGGATCGATCTGATGGATCTTTCGCTCGCGATATTCCCCGACCCAGAGCGAACCCTCGGCCCAGGCGAGGCCGGAATCGCCGCCGCCGCCGGGCGCAGGGATCGAGGAGAGCACCTTGCCGGTCGCGGCCTCGATCTTCTGGATGCGGGCCTCGGCGATCTGGAACAGGTGCTTTCCATCGAACGCCGTTCCGGCATGGGCGGAGACGTCGATGGCGCGGTCGATCTTGCCGCTGTCGGGATCGACGGCATTCAACTTGTCGCCGGAGGCGAACCAGACATGGGTGCCGTCATAGGTGACGCCGTGAACGGCGTCGACACCCGGATAGGGGCCATATTCCCTGACGATCTCGGCGGCTGAACGCTTCATATGTGCGGTCCCTCTGTACGATGACCTATTCTACGTCTTCAGGAAGGGTGTCGGGAGTAACAAGCCTGTCGGGAATCCGGGGACGGGCGGGGTCATCCAGCGCCGCGCGCGACCGTGTCCAAAACTCTGCACCTTGTTCGTCCGGGCGAGCTCGTCGAGCGCCCGCTGCACCGTGCGCGGGCTGATGCCGAGCGCGAGCGCCAGCGCCGAGCTCGACCAGGGCTCGCCATCGGACAGGAAGGCGAGAACGGCGGCGTGCTTCTCCTCGACCGGCCGCGCCAGCACGATGACGTCCCGCGTCCTGCGCGGCGCCAGCGCAAAACCCTGCTTGGTCGCACTGATATCGGCGAGCGGCTTCAGCTTGGTGCGCAGGCGTCCGATCTCGACCCGCAACCGCGCCCGGTGCGATTCATCGGCATGCCTTGCCCGAAACGCGGCGGCGATCAGCGCCTCCCGCGGGACATCGGCAGGCCAGGCCTGCGCCAGCATGCGGGCGAGCGCGAACAGCACCGGCCGCGTTCCGAACGAGATCAGCGTTCCCTGCTTGCGAACAGCGTGATGAAAGGTGTCCACGACGAGCGCGGTCGAGGTCGCGAGACGCTCGACCTCGCCGAGCAGCAAGGGATGCTCGCTGCCGCGCGCGATCAGGCGCGCCGCCGGTGTGTTGAGGACCAGGTTCGCGTTGTCGACTTCGGCTGTCAGCGCCGGGATGTTTGCCAGCAGCGCTGCGCGGCCTGCGCGGTCCAGCGCTGCGCGTGCATCGCGGGTTCTGATCCGCCTGATGGCGATGCCTGCGACCACAAGCTCGCGGGCAACTTGCGCGGCCGGTGAAACGGGCGAAGCGTTGACTTGTGCCAGTATGCGTTCGGCCTCGTCGATGCGGCCGACGAGGAGGAGGCGGCGCGCCTCGATATGGCCGGCATGGGCGGCGTTGGCGAGGTCGCCGTGCTTTTCCAGCACAGCCCTTGCGACCGCGAGCGCCTTGACCGGCCAGCTCAGGTCGCGCGAGACCAGCGCGATCTCGGCCTCGGCCACAACGCATCGTGCGCGCGCCACCGCCTCGCGCGGACCGAAGCCGCGCGCCGCGCTCCGCAGCAATGTCTTGGCGCGGGCGAGGTCGCCGAGTTGCGCCATCGCGATGCCGCGCAGCGCCAGCGATGGCGCGTCGTTGCGCAGCGCGACGCGGTTCAGCGCGCCGAGGGGATCGCCGGCCTCCAGCGCGCGTGCGGCGGCGGTGATCAGCGACTCCACGACAATCCCGCCACACTTGTTACTCCCACAGGGCAACCGTCCGGTGCGAGAAAGCGTTCACGACCAAGGCAAGGTTCAAGGCAGGTTTGGAGAGCCATGATGACATCGACTGAAAACGGACGGAACATGCAAACGCCACCGGTGGTCTCGCAGCAGGACTGGGAGGCAGCCCGTCAGCAGCTGCTCGTGAAGGAGAAGGCGCATACTCGGGCCCGCGACGCGCTCGCCGCCGAACGCCGGCGCATGCCGTGGATGGAAGTCGACAAAACCTATGCGTTCGAGGGGCCTGGCGGCAAGATCAGTCTGGTCGACCTGTTCCAGGGCCGGCGGCAGCTGATCGTCTACCGGGCCTTCTTCGAGCCGGGCGTATTCGGCTGGCCCGATCAAGCCTGCCGGGGCTGCTCGATGGTCGCCGACCAGGTCGCCCATGTCTCGCATCTGAATGCCCGCGACACCACGCTGGTGTTCGCCTCGCGCGCGCCGCAGGCCGACATCATCAGGCTGAAGAAGCGGATGGGCTGGACCATGCCGTGGGTCACGGTCACCGACAGCTTCGATGCCGATTTCGGCGTCGATGAATGGCACGGCACCAACGTGTTCTACCGCGACGGCGATCGCATCTTCCGCACTTATTTCGTCAAGAGCCGCGGCGACGAGCAGATGGGCGGCACGTGGAACTATCTCGACATCACGCCGCTCGGGCGGCAGGAGGTCTGGGAGGATTCGCCGAAGGGCTATCCGCAGACGCCGACCTATAAATGGTGGAACTGGCACGATAGCTACACGGAAGGTGCTGCGCCCGACAAGAAGTGGCTGGAAATCACCGACGCCGGCGAGAAGGCGTTCCGTGAAGAAGCCGCGGCAGGCCGTGACTAGTCCCGCCAGCGCAACGGCCGGCGCCAGCCGTGATGGCGTTGTGGCCGCGCGTCACCTCGCCAGATGGCTGGGACTTGCGGCCACACCGACCTTCACGGTGATGGCGCTCTTGACAGCGGTGCTCGGTGGTCCGGCGGACATGCTCTGCGCCGTCGGACCGGCATCGTCTTTCAGCGGGATGGTCCCGATGTATCTCCTGATGAGCGCGTTTCACTCGGCGGCGTGGCTGAAGCTGATCGCGGAGCGGCGGGGAACCTAGCGCAGCTTCAGTCCAAACACCTCTTCGAACAGGCCGAGCATCGCGGCCCATGATCGTCGATCGGCGGCCGCGTGATAGGCGTGGTTTGGAAGCGCCATGCCGATCAGCTCCGGGTTGGTGAAGCCGTGTGCCGCGCCGCCGTAGACGTGGACCTGCCAGTCGACGTTGGTTGCGCTCATATGCTGCTCGAAGCGCGCGAGTTGCTCCATGGTGATCAGGGCGTCGGCGGCGCCGTGGCAGACCAGGACTCTTGCCTTGATGTTCCGGGCCTGGTCCGGCTTCAGGTGCGCGAGCCCGCCATGAAAGGTCACGACGGCGGCGAGCGCCGCCCCGGTCTGCGCCAGCTCCAGCGCGGTGGTGCCGCCGAAGCAGTAGCCGATCGCCGCGAGCTTTGTGGCGTCGACCGCGTCGTGCTCCGCCAGCGCGCGATGTGCGGCTAGCGCCCGCTCACGCCAGCGCGCGTTATCGCCCTGCAAGGCGTTCATCAGCTTCACGGCTTCCGGCACGTCGGGCGCCGTCCTGCCGCCGCCGTAGAGATCGGCGAGCAACACGACGAAGCCAAGCCCGGCCAGCCGTTCGGCACAAGCGATCGCATGCGTGCCGATCCCGCGTGCGTCAGGGTACAGCACGATGCCGGGGCGCCGGCCTGATGCGGTGCCGTTGGTGATGAGGATGCCCCGAAGATCGGCGCTGCTGTCGCGATAGGGGAGGGTTGTGTGTTGCATGTGCCGCGGCTCCGTGCGCCGAGGCTAACGGGCAAGCGTGGCCGCGCGCAAGCGCCCGCTTACTTCTGCTCCACCGCCGATTGCATATACGCAATCACGCTGGCGGCTTCGTCCTTGGAGATGCCGCCATAGGGCTGCATCTTGTTGTCGGACACGACCTCGTCCGGCTTGACCAGGAAGCGGGTGAGCTTGTCCTGGTCCCAGGCGAAGCCGGCTTCCTTCATCGACGAAGAATAGTTGTAGTTCGGCACCGATCCGGCCTTGCGGCCCACGATCTTGTGCAGGTTCGGGCCGAGACGATTGTCGCCCTCCTTCATGGAGTGGCAGGTGCGGCAGGAATTGTTGAAAGCTTGATGGCCTGCATTGTCGGAGGCCTGCTGCGCCAGCACGGCGGACACGGGGAACAGGCACGCCGTCACGCCGGCGATCAAGCCCAGCAGCAGTAACTGTCCGCCCGATCGTTCGATCTCTCGCAACTGCATCCGCGCCTCCGGGCACGCTCGAAATGGTCGAAGGCAAACGAAAGCGGCCCCGGTGGGTTCCGGGGCCGTTTGCGTCACAATGTCCTGTGGCCTTAGCGCAGCGTGGCGCGGAGGTCGGCGCGGCGTTCCGTCATCGGCAGGACGACGACCTTGGTGCCGACGTTGACGCGGGAATAGAGGTCGGTCACGTCGTCATTGGTCATGCGGATGCAGCCGGAGGAGACGTGCTTGCCGATGGTCTCGGGCGCGTTGGTGCCGTGGATGCGGTAGATGGTGCTGCCGAGATACATGGCGCGGGCGCCGAGCGGGTTGCCGGGGCCGCCGGCCATGTGGCGCGGCAGATAGGGCTGGCGGGCGATCATTTCCGGCGGCGGGGTCCAGGCCGGCCACTCGGCCTTCTTGCTCACCGACTGGATGCCGGACCAGGTGAAGCCGTCGCGGCCGACGCCGATGCCATAGCGCAGCGCCTGGCCGTTGCCGAGCACGTAATAGAGATAGGTGTTGGGCGTATCGATGATGATGGTGCCCGGCGCCTCGCGCGTCGCATAGGAGACGGTCTGGCGGCGGAAGCGCGCCGGCATCTCGACGACGTCCTGATCGTCCTGCGGCGCAACCTGATAGGGCGCCGACTGGTAAGGCTGCTGGTAGCCCGGCTGATAAGGCTGCTGAAAGGGCTGGTACGGTTGCGGCGCAGCCATCGGCGGCAGCGGCTGGAAGAACGGGAAGAGCTGAACCGGCGCGGCCTTGGCGGTGCCTGCGAATGCGATCGCGGAGATCGCAACTGCACCGAAGGTGACGGCGCGCGAAAACGTCTTGAACGTGTCCATGTTGAACATTGATCGCCCCTGTTTTGCTGGGCGCCCTGAACGCCCCGGCACCGTTGCGGTGCTCCGTTGCGTAGGTCATTAACGACAAAACGTTTCGGGACATTTGCGCGAGAAACCGAAAACGGTTTCATCGCGGCAAGAATTGTTTCATGACAGTTTCGTGGCCGCCTTCGCGCGCGCGGTGCGAAAAAGCCGTGCCGACACTTCTGTGACGTCACACGCCTGAAATATCCATGGTTGAACGTCCGAAACCGAGAATCATCAAACTCTCGGGAATTTCCCATGCGGGTATTAATCGCGACTGACGCCTGGCATCCGCAGGTGAACGGCGTGGTCCGGACGCTGACCTCGCTGGCCAGGGCCGCCAAGACCCTCGATGTCGAGATCGATTTCCTGACCCCGGACGGCTTCTCCTCGCTGCCGTTGCCGACCTATCCGGGCCTGCGGTTCGCGCTGCCGGGCGGCCGCGAGATCGCGCGCCGGATCGAAAAGGCTGCGCCCGATGCCGTGCATATCGCGACCGAAGGCCCGATCGGCTGGGCGGCGCGTGCCTACTGCCGCCGGCGCAACCTCGCCTTCACCACGTCCTACACCACGCGCTTTCCCGAATACGTCTCGGTGCGGACCGGCATCCCGGACAGCGTCGGCTATGCCGTGCTGCGCCACTTCCACGATGCGGCCTCGACGACCATGGTGGCGACGCCGTCGCTGCGTCAGGAACTCGCCGAGCGCGGCTTCAAGAAGCTCGGCTTCTGGACCCGCGGCGTCGACACCAATCTGTTTCATCCCGACGATCCCGAAACGCTCGATTTGCCGCGGCCGATCTTCATGACGATGGGCCGCGTCGCGGTGGAGAAGAATCTCGAAGCCTTCCTCTCGCTCGACCTGCCCGGCACCAAGGTCGTGGTCGGCGACGGGCCGCAGAGGGCGCAGCTCGAGAAGAAATATCCCGATGCCGTCTTCCTCGGCGAGAAGAAGGGCGCGGACCTCACCGCGCATCTGGCCGCCGCCGACGTCTTCGTGTTTCCGAGTCTCACCGACACGTTCGGCGTGGTGCAACTCGAGGCGCTCGCCTGCGGCACGCCGGTGGCGGCGTTCCCGGTGACGGGACCGAAGGACGTCATCGCTGACAATCCGATCGGCGCGATCGACGACGACCTGCGTGCAGCGTGCCTGCGCGCGCTCACCATGTCGCGCGAGACCTGCCGCAACTTCGCGCTGGAGCGCTCCTGGGAGAACAGCGCGCGCCAGTTCGTCGGCAACCTGACTGCACTCCAGCCCAGCCGCTCGCTGCGTCCGACGCCCGTGATGGCGCGCCGGCCGGTGCGCGGCTGACAACACTTAACCGGACCACAGCGAGACCTCTGACGATGTCCAAGACCATGAACCTCGACGGCACCCAGCAGCTTGACCTTACCCGCGGCACGGTCGAGCAGGCCTATGACCGCTGGGCGCCGGTCTACGATCTCGTGTTCGGCGGCGTGTTCGCCAAGGGCCGGCAGGCCGCGATCTCGGCCACCAACAAGATCGGCGGCCGCGTGCTCGAGGTCGGTGTCGGTACCGGCATCTCGCTGCCGCTCTATGCGCCGAACCTGCGCATCTTCGGCACCGACATCTCCGAAGCGATGCTCGACAAGGCGCGCCGCCGCGTCAGCGAGGGCAACCTCAAGAACGTCGAGGGCCTCGCGGTGATGGACGCCGAGAAGCTCGAATTCCCCGACAATTCCTTCGACGTCGTGATGGCGCAATATGTCGTCACCGCGGTGCCCAATCCGGAGAAGGCGCTCGACGAATTCGCGCGCGTGCTCCGTCCCGGTGGCGAGCTCATCATCCTGACCCGCGTCAGCGCCGATGCCGGCATGCGCCGCTTCATCGAGCAGAAGCTGCAGCCCGTGGTGCGTCCGCTCGGCTTCCGCACCGCCGAGTTCTCCTGGTCGCGCTATGCGGCGTGGCTCGCCGGCGCGCACGGCATGGAGCTCGCCGAGCGTCGCCTGATTCCGCCGCTCGGTCACTTCTCGCTGGTGCGCTTCCGCAAGATCCAGATCGCCAAGGCGGCGTGAGCTGAGCGGCGCGTGTGTCAACGCGCCGCTGCACATCATCGCATGACAAATTGATGATGTCACACGGCGTACATCGACTCCCTTTATGTCCGATACCGAACCTCCTGGGGATTGAATCATGATCAAGGACTTCCTCGAACAGCTGCGGATCCAGCGCTGGGACGACCACCGCTACTATCATCACAGCCGCATCAATCAGGCGCTGCACTTCCTCAGCGCGGCGAGTTTCCTGTTCGCCTATGTCTGGCTGTTCATCGATCCCATGATCTCGGCGCTGGTTGGCTGGCTGGTCTCGATGACCTCGCGCCAGGCCGGTCACTTCTTCTTCGAGCCGCACACCTACGACCACATCAACCAGGCGACGCACGAGTACAAGGAAGAGATCAAGGTCGGCTACAACCTTCAGCGCAAGGTCGTGCTGATGTCGATCTGGGCGCTGTCGCCGCTGGTGCTGTTCGTCGATCCCTCGCTGTTCGGCCTGTTCACGCCCTGGGAGAGCGCGACCGATTTCATGCGGCAGGTCGCAAAGATCTGGCTGGTGGTCGGCGGCGGTGGCCTCCTGTTCCGCACGGTGCACCTGTTCTTCATCCGCGACGTGGAGACCGGCCTCGTCTGGATGACCAAGATCCTCACCGCCCCCTTCCACGATTTGATGCTGTATCGGAGCGCTCCGCTGGCGCTGCTGCGTGGCGAGCTGATGGACCCCGGCCTCCACCTCAACCCCGAGCACACCCTCGGGCTGATCCCCGAGCCGTCGCTCGAAGAGCGGCACGCCTGAGCGCGCCGTCTACACGAACAATTCCGATGTTTGAGAGCTACGTCATGCCCGGCCTTGTGCCGGGCATCCACGTCTTGGGGGCTTCCACTTCGCCTCTCCCCGC
>JAEWBW010000579.1 GCA_023390955.1 Pseudomonadota bacterium | reverse complement strand
TGATGATCGGCTTGGTCCAGCCGGGAACCAGGCGCGGCACGTTCTTGCAGATGATCGGCTCGCGGAAGATCACGCCGCCGAGGATGTTGCGGATGGTGCCGTTCGGCGACTTCCACATCTGCTTGAGCTTGAACTCCTCAACCCGGGCCTCGTCCGGAGTGATGGTGGCGCACTTGACGCCGACGCCGACCTTCTTGATGGCCTCGGCGGCGTCGATGGTGACCTGATCGTTGGTGTGGTCGCGGTACTCCATGCCCAGGTCGAAATACTGCAGCTCGACATCCAGGAACGGGGTGATCAGCTTGTCCTTGATGTACTGCCAGATGATCCGGGTCATCTCGTCGCCATCGAGTTCGACGACGGGATTGGATACCTTGATTTTTGCCATGATCGGAGAAGCCTCTTGGGAACGGCGCCCGGGGGCGCGAAAGGGAATATCCGCCGCCTCATAGCACTGCCGAAGGGCGGGCGAAAGCCAAGCGATTATGCACTTTTAGCCGATCCAGCATCCGCAGATGGGCAGCCGCGGCTGATAGCCCGGCCGGGACGGGGACAAGGCTCCGGGCGAGATTCAAAAGCCGATTCTAACCCCGTTATTTCCCTTGAGAATTCTGTCAGGACAGGCAAACGACAGGCGAACGTGGAGCCGGCTGATGACCGGCCTGAATCAGCCCCTCAGGCGGCCTGCGCAAGGCCTTGAGACGAAGAGTGAAAGCGAAGCGAGATGTCGGGTACTGACAAGAGCAAGGCGGGCCTCGCCCTCGACGGTCCCGTCGTGATCCTGGTGGAGCCGCAGCTCGGCGAGAACATCGGCATGGCCGCGCGCGCCATGGGCAATTTTGCCCTGAGCCGCATGCGCATCGTCAATCCCCGTGACGGCTGGCCCAACATTGCGGCCCAGCGGGCGGCGGCCGGCGCCGACCACATCCTGGCGCAGGCCGAACTGTTCGACACGGTCGAGCAGGCGGTCGCCGACCTCGATTTGCTCTACGCGACCTCGGCCCGCGCCCATGACCAGGCCAAGCCCGTGGTCGGGCCGGAGGCAGCCGCGGCCGAGATCTCCGGACACATCGCCACGGGGGGCAAGGCGGGCATCCTGTTCGGCCGGGAGCGCTGGGGCCTGACCAACGAGGAGGTCGGCCTTGCCAACCGGCTCGTCACCTTCCCGGTCAATCCGGGCTTTGCCTCGCTGAACCTGGCGCAGGCCGTGCTGCTGGTCGGCTACGAGCTGTTCAAGCGGGCAACGTCCGGCGCGCTGCCGCACGCCATGCCGGAGCGCTCGGAGCGGGCGTCACAGCACCAGATGGGCGCCTTCTTCGACAATCTCGTGCGCGAGCTCGACAAGGTCGAATTCCTGCGTCCGGCCGAGAAGCGCGACACCATGCTGGTGAATCTGCGCAATATTTTTACCCGCATGGATCCGACCAAGCAGGACATGCACACCCTGCACGGCGTGGTCATGGCGATCGCCGAGGGGCGCAAGGGGCCGGCCAAGGGCGGCGTGCTCGACGGCGAGCAGGCGACGCGGCTGCGCGCGCTTCTGGCCGAGCACGGGCAGGGCGGCGGGACGCCCGATAGCGGCAGCACGGTGCGGGGGCTCGCGCGCCTGCTCCGCCGCAACCCCACGGATGCCGAGCGGCTGCTCTGGCAGGCGCTGACCCGCGACCGGCGCTTTGCCGGTCAGTTCAAGCGCCAGACCCCGGTCGGCCGCCACATCCCGGATTTCGTCTCGTTCCCGCACCGGATCGCGATCGAGCTGGTCAATGTGGGCGAAGGCGAGACGATCGCGGCGGACCGCGCCTCGCGGCGTTCATGGCTCGAGGCGCGCGACTACCGCGTGCTCGAGATCCGCGCGGCCGATGTCGAGCGCGATCTGGAAACGGAGCTGGTGCGGGTGCAGACCCTCGTGAGCGACACGAGCAGCTAGCGCCGGCATCTCCCGCCCTCCATCTGCTGGCATGTTTCGTGCAGCCTAATGCTGCACGAAACGATGCTGCCGCCATGCTTCCTGCGATGAGCGCGCAGCAACAGCCGGAAGGGAGACCCTGACATGAAACGCGAAGACCTCACCGAGAAGCTGCTCGACATCAAGCGCGAGAAGGGCTGGAGCTGGAAGCACATCTGCGAGAAAATCGGCGGCTATTCCGAGGTACTGATCGTCGGCGCGATCATGGGCCAGATGAAGCTCACGAAGCCGCAGGCGGCCAATGCCGGCGAGCTGTTCGGCCTGTCGAAGGCCGAGACCGCCATGCTCAACGAGGTACCGATGCGCGGCACCGGCACGCCGATGCCGCCGACCGACCCGCTGATCTATCGCTTCTACGAGATGGTGATGGTCAACGGTCCGGCCTGGAAGGCGCTGATCGAGGAAGAATTCGGCGACGGCATCATGTCCGCGATCGACTTCGACATGGGGATCGAACGCGTCGCCAATCCCAAGGGCGACCGCGTCAAGATCACCATGAGCGGCAAGTTCCTGCCGTACAAATATTACGGCGCCAGCGGCAACGTGCCGGAATACGGCTTCAAAGAGGGCTGACCGCGGCGAAGGCCTCGCGCAGATCCTTGATCGGCGCCATCTCGTGAATATAGGTGAAGGAGCCGTGCGCCTTCATCTCGCGCGCGCTGGTGAGGAAAGCCGCCAGCGCAAACCGCGACATGGCGCCGCCGACGCTGATGCGCTTGACGCCGGCCTCCGACAATTGCGCGAGCGTCAGCGTCGGATCGGCAAAGCCCATCACGAGATTGAAGGGCTTCTTGATCGACGAGACCACCGTCTTGATGGTGGCGAGATCGCGGACGCCCGGTGAATAGAGCACGTCGGCGCCTGCGGCCTCGAACGCCTGCAGCCGCTTGATGGTGTCGTCGAGATCATTGCGCCCGTGCAGGAGATTTTCGGCGCGCGCAGTCAATGTGAAAGGAAACGGTAGCGAGCGGGCCGTCTCGACCGCGGCCTGCACGCGCTCGAGCGCGAGTGCAAAGTCGTAGATCGGCTTGTCCCGGTCGCCGGTAAAATCCTCGATCGAGCCGCCGACCGCGCCGGTCTCCGCGGCGCGCAAGATCGCCTCCGCTGCGCGCTTCGGCTCGTGCGCACCGCAGTTTTCGAGGTCAATGCTGACGGGAAGCGGGGTCGCCTCCGCGATAGCGCGGGCATTGTCCAGGATTTCATCCAGGCTCAAGGTCGCGCGGCCAAACGTGTTGGCGACCCCGAGGCTCGTGGTCGCAAGCGCCTCGAACCCCATCGCGGCGAGCAACTTTGCGGTGCCGGCATCCCACGGGTTCGGAATGATGAAGGCGCCTGGTCGCGTGTGCAGCGCCTGAAATGTCTTTGCCTTTTCCAACTGGGTCGTCATTTTTCGCTCCGCACCGAAGGGTTGGACCAAGCCATAGGCGCATTCCGGCCATCCACCAAATCTGTTATTTCTCTCGACATCATCAGCTTTTTGCATGGAGGCGTGGGCGATGGACAGTGACGCGCTCAGCACCTTTCTCGCCGTTCATCGCCGGGGTGGAATCTCGCATGCCGCAAAATTCCTGCACCGCTCGCAGCCGGCAATCTCGCGCCGGATCGCGCTGCTTGAGCAGGAGCTCGGCGTGCCCTTGTTCGAGCGCGTGGCGGGCCGCACGCTTCTGAGCGATGCGGGACGCGTTCTGGTCCCCTATGCCGAGCGCGCCGTTGCGGCCGCCCAGGATGCCGAGCAGGCGATACGCGCGCTAACGAAGCAGGCCTCGGGACCGGTGTCGCTGGCGGTGACCGGCACACTCGCCGACAGCCGCCTGTCGGGAATCATGAAGGAATTTGCCAGGGCACATCCGGATGTCGCGCTGACCCTGCGCACCGCCACCAGCGCCGAGGTCAGCGCGCTCGTTCGCCGCGGCGAGGTGACGATCGGTTTGCGCTACAATCTCGACCGTTCGTGCGATCTCGACTGCGAGCCGATTCTGTCGGAGAAGCTCCAGGTCGTCTGCGCGCCCGATCATCCGCTCGCGGGCCGGTGGGTGAAGCGGCTGGCGCAGCTCGCGAGCGAGCGCTGGATCGCCTTTCCCGAGATCCAGGGACGTCCCGAGATTGCAGCCGCGCACGTCTTTGCGTTGTTTCTCACACAGGGGCTGGGCGAAGTGGCGTGGACGGCGGTCGACAGCCTGACGGCGCAGAAGCGGCTCGTCGAGTCGGGCTTCGGTCTGGCGCTGCTCGCGCGAAGCCATGTCGCCGAGGAGCTCGACTCCGGCGCGATGTCGACGATTGCGGTCGGCGATCTCTCCGCGAGCCATAACGTTGCCATCGTCACACGCCGCGGCGGCTTTCTGAGCCTGGCAGCGCAGCGCCTGCTGGCCGCGATCCGGAGCGACTATGGCGCTGCAAGAAAGCCTCGTTCCAAAACGAAACGGCCGGCGCGTAGGCGAACTGCGCGCCGGCCGGTCGCCTAAAAGTACGGGTACTATTTGCCGGCCTTCACCTCGGCGGCCGCCATGATGACCTTCAGGTTCGCGCGTAGACGTCGTCGCTGAGCTGCTTGCGAAGCGTAAGCTCGATCTGCTTTGCCATCGCCTTCCATTCGTTGCGTCGGTTGAGGGTGAGATAGATCATGCCGCCGATATCTGCGGGCATCTTTGTCTCCTTTTCGCGAACGACAACCATTCGCTTGGCGGTATGCGCGCTCATGAAATAGCCGGCTTCCAGCAGCACATTGTCGCGGGGAACGGCCGTCGCGGTGACGTTACCTTCAATGGGATCGTCTTTCGAAAACAGAAACAGCCCGCATCGGCAGGTTCGGGTGGCGCGGGCAATTTCCTCCATGATCGTGCGCCCGGGCCGAAAGTCGGTCGCCCAATCGAGGACTCGAAACCCGGCTTCGTCGGTCAGGTATGATTTGATGTTGCGCGCCACATTGTCTGCCTTGCTGCAATAGCCAAAGAACACGTCGTGGCGTGCGTTGACGTTCTCGACCCATTTTTCGAAGCCGGGCGTGCTGATCAGCGCGTTTGTTCCAAGCCATGCAGTCGGATTCTGCATCGGCACCGGGAGGATGGAAGAGCCTCCGACCGGCAATAATATGCCGCGCATCGGCATGCCGTCTTCGGTGATGACGAGCGTCGGAAGATTGGACGACAGCGCAAGCGCGCCTTCGAAGTGACTGTACTCGGAGGGGACCGGAATGGTGTTGGCGCCATCCGATTCCTCTCGCCGCATGAGAGCCAGAATCAATGCGCCGTCGCACTGTCGCATGATTTCGATGGCGCGATCGAAACTCCAGGCATCCCCCTTGGGAAGCCCCGAGACCTGGAATTCCTGCGGATCGAAGCCGATGGCCCGGATCTGGTCCAGAATCATCAGCTTCATTTGGGCTTGTAACGGTGCGGGCTTGTAGGGCGCGTGAACGTAAATTCGCGGACGATACGAACTTGCCATTGTCATCCTTTTGGTCGCTCCAGGCCCTGGCAATCGAGACCAGGCCAGCGTCTGCTACCTCAAATACGCAAACGCTAGCACAACTCGCGGAAGTCGCGGTGCGAAATGGAAAGCCCGCCGCTTGGAAGCGGCGGGCTGGTACGAAGGGACGATCACCGCAGTGAGGGAGTACTATTTGCCGGCCTTCACCTCGGCGGCGGCGACCGCGATCAGCTCGTTCATTTTGGCGCGAATCGCCGCTTCGGTGATGGCGACGTTCTTGGCGGCGAAGTCGCCCGAAACCTTGCGCAGCACGTCGTCGTCGCCGGCCTCTTCGAAGTCGGCCGCAACGACCTCCTTGGCGTAACCCATCGCCGCCTCACCGGTGATGCCGAGCTTTTCCGCTGCCCACAGGCCGAGCAGCCGGTTGCGGCGGGCCTCCGCCTTGAACTTCTGCTCCTCGTCGAGGGCGAATTTCTTCTCGAAACCTTCCTCGCGCTTGTCCAACGTGCTCATGCTTGTTCCAATTCCCTGCTGTCTGGCGTGGGAGGCCGCGTTGCGACGGCCCGGCGCGATGCCTAGATAGGGGGCACGAATCGGCAAAACAACGAGCCGTTAAGCCGCAGGCAAGACGGTATAAGTTGATGCCGGCAGGCCGGATCGATTGTGCTCGGAGAGCCAATCGGATAGGTTGCCTGAAGGCTTGGTTCCCGTTCTGTTTCCTGTGGTTTCAGGTGGGTTCCGGGCCGTTCACGGCAGCTCCGCTGTGGGTCGTAATCCTAGTCAACCGGAGCACACCAAATTCATGGATTTCAACAAAACACGGTACATCCCCATGAGCCGTCGGCGTCGCATTTATGAAGGCAAGGCAAAGGTTCTGTATGAAGGTCCGGAGCCCGGCACCCTGATCCAGCACTTCAAGGATGACGCCACCGCGTTCAATGCGAAAAAGCATCAGGTGATCGAGGGCAAGGGTGTCCTCAACAACCGGATCTCGGAGTACCTGTTTCAGCACCTCAACGACATCGGGGTGCCGACCCATTTCATCCGCC
>JAEWBW010000540.1 GCA_023390955.1 Pseudomonadota bacterium | reverse complement strand
ATGCAGCGCCTTGCGGGGACGGCCGTGCTGCTGGGCGAAGCGGCCGAGCAGATGATTGGCGAGATCGACCGCGTCATTGCCGCGCTGGCGCAGCGGCGGCATCGCGCAGGACACGACGTCGAGGCGGTAATAAAGATCCTGCCGGAACCGGCCGGCCCGCGCTTCCGCCGCGAGATCGGCGTTGGTGGCGGCGACGACGCGAACGTCGGCCTTGATCTGCCGCTCGCCGCCGACGGGACGATATTGCCGGTCCTGCAGGAATCGCAGCAGCGTCACTTGCGCCTTTGGGGAAAGACTGTCGATCTCGTCGAGCAGCAGCGTGCCGCCGGCGGCCTGCGCGACCAGGCCCTTCTGCGCGGTGTGGGCATCGGTGAAGGCGCCGCGCTCGTGTCCGAACAGCTCGCTCTCAACCAGCGAATCCGGCAACGCGCCGCAATTGACGGGGATGAAGGCGTGGGCAGCGCGTCCGCTGAGATAGTGCAGCGCGCGGGCGACCAGCTCCTTGCCGGTGCCGGTTTCGCCCTGGATCAGGATCGGCGCTTCGCAATCGGCGTAACGGCAGATGAAGCGGAGCATGTCGATGAAGGCCGGCGAGCTGCCGATCAGATTGACCGTCGCGAACGCCCGGATCAACGCCTCCGGCGGATCGGTGGGCAACGGCAATTTCGTTGGCCTGATCGTCATACCACGAGGTCCAACCGACAAGACCGCGACGTCAACGGCGACGACGGCAGCCTTCGCTTCCAATATCGTGCAATCGATCGGCAGGCGTTTGTTGGTCTTCGTGTCGCCTGGCGCTGAGACATTGCGCCACACCTACTGATTGTTGCACTCGACGAATACACCAGCATGACATGCATTCCATCGGGAATACGCGTCCGCTGGCCATGAGAACTTGTCTCCAGATGCGCCAGCACCGCCCGGAGCTTCGATGAAATGAAGCGCAATTCCGGGCTCTTAGGTTCGCTTTGCCGAATTCGCCTTGTCAGAGCCCCAAAACGGGACAGCGCATTCGACCGCGTTCGATCCGCCGATCGGAAGTATGTCGCAATTCCAGATTGAAAAGTTCAAAGCTGGTTGCGGCGGTGATTTGCGCAGGCGTGGAACCGATTCCCCTATTCAAAGCCCGTCGAACCATGATTTCCACTTCGGCGTCGCGGTTGCAAAGGTGCCACGATGAGTTGTGCTGCCGGTCGAGACGGCTTCGACCGCAGGATTACCGTTGCCGATCGCGCGCTGATAAGTCATCGCGAGCTGGCCAAGGCCGACGCTGATGACTTCGTCGCTCTCGCCATAATAATTGCGCACCGGGCTCTTGATGATCCAGCGATAGGCCGTCGCGTCCGCCGCGAGCCGGCCATAGGCCGAGGCCGCGAAGAACTGCGGATCGAAATAGTCGGCGCGGATCAGCTTGCGCAAGTCAGACGGCACGTCGGCCGCATTATAGGGCTCGCGCAGGTACGCCTTGCGCGCCACGTCGTAATAGGCGTCGGAGATCAGCGAACGCGCCAGGCCCGGCATGCCGTAATAATTCTCGAACGAGAACGACGACAGGATGAACAGCGATGTCACCCATGACGCGTCGTTCTTGCGCGGAAAATTGAGGAAGCCGTTGAGTGCGACGAAGACGTCGACCGGCGCGCTCGCGGTTGCGGCGGCGTCGACCTTGATGCCTGCTTTCTCGAGCTTCTCCAGCATCGCCATGGTGACGAAGCCGCCCTGCGACCAGCCGGCGAGGAACAGCTTCGTGGTGGTGAGCTTGAGATGATCGAGCACGGCGCGGCTCGCGATCAGCATATCATGGGTGGCCTGCTGGTGGCTCGCCTTTACCATGTAGCCTTCCGGCTCGCTCGATGTGCCCAGTCCAAAATAATCGGCGCCGATGACGACGTAGCCCTGGCCTGCGAACTGCGCCAGCATCAGCTGGGTTTCCGGCGACTGCTCCGGAAACGAGGGGACCTCCTGCTTTCCGTAGACCGTGCCATGCTGATACGACACCAGCGGAAACGACGTGCCCGCCCCCTCGGGGATCGCGAGCAGGCCTGAGGCGACCGTCGGCTTGTTGCCGCGCTCGGGCACCACGGACGAATAGGTCACGCGGTAGAGCCTGATGGCATTGCGGGCCGGGGTGTAGGTGACGGGGATGCCGGCGAAGGCGGGCGTATCGACCTGCAGGATCTTGTTGAGCTGATCGACATCCCAGCGGGCGATGCGCTGATATTCGATGCTGGCCGATAATTTGATGACCTGGCCCTGGCCTTCCTGCGCGTGTGCCGAGATAGTCGGGAGGAACGGGAGCAGAAGCAGGAGCGAGACGCGCAGGACGAATTTCATTTCAAGTGACCCAAGCAGACGGTTTGACCGGACCTAGCAATGATGCGGTTGAGATTGTGTTTCGCTGCCGTCCGGCCGCGTGAGGGCGTGACCGAATAGGCTTAACATGAGGTACCGGCGATGGAATTGGTTCCTCACGCGACACATGTTTCCATGATGGTGTCGATCTCGGCGCGGGAGAGCAGGCCGAGCTCGGCGATGAAGACGATCCGGCTGCGCGGCGTGCCTGTCGGCGGCGCTTCGCCGGGGGCGAGGGTGGCGCGGCCGCCGGCGAACTGGAACACCATCAGGCGGCCGGGCTGTTCGACCGTCTCGAACAGGCCCTTTGCCCGCGCGAGCTTTGGCGCGAGCTGGTTGATGGCCTGCTGCAGGCGTGACAGCGAGATGGGGCGGTCCGAGGTCCAGCTGAGCGTTTCGAAGCGCTCCTCCGCGGGCCGCCGTGGGCCCGGCTCGCGCGGTTCGGTTGCGCGCTCGGTCGCGGGGAACAGCAGCGTGGACGGAATCTCACCGTGCCTGGCATCGACCACCACCGCAGGCACGCGCTGGGCACGGATGGCTTCGCGCATCCGCAAGCCGGCGCCCTCCTCCGCGAGATCCAGCTTGCTCAGCGCCACAATATCGGCAACGCGGAGCTGCGCGCGCTGGAGCGCGTCGTCGAGCGCCGCCGGCGATGCGGTTGCGTCCAGCACGCAGAGCACGGTCTCCAGCGGCGCCTCGCGCAGGATCACCGGGTCCATCAAATTGCGGACGATATCGTTGGGGTCGGCGACGCCGCTGGTCTCGATGACGATGTAGTCGGGACGCGGATCACGCCGCAGCAGGGTCGAGAGCGTGCGCAGCAGATCGCCTTCGAGCGAGCAGCAGATGCAGCCATTCTCGAGGCTGACCACGCCGTCGCTCGCGCCGGCAATCAGCTCGGCATCGATGTTGATCGCGCCAAAGTCGTTGACCACGGCGGCGATGCGGCGTCCGTCCGCGTGCGCCAGCAGATGGTTGACGACCGTGGTCTTGCCCGCTCCCAGAAAGCCCGTGACCAGGAGAATCGGGACCGGCATGCGTCACACCTCGACGACGGGACGGCGCACCGGGCGGCCCGGCCGCGCCGCGACATCGAGCACGCCGTCGGTGATCAGCGGCTGGCCACTGACGATCAGATGGCGCACGCCTTCCGACGGACGGTTCATCGCCGTGAAGGTCGCGCGGTCGCTGAGCTTCTCGTAATCGAACACGACGATGTCGGCATCGGCGTCCTTGGCGAGCCTGCCCTTGGCGCGCATCGCGGGCGTGCTTTGCGACAGGATCTCCGCCGGGATCAGCGCGCATTTGCGCACGCCTTCGAGCAGCGACACGGTCTTGCGCTCGCGTACCCATTCGCGGATGAATTTTGTGAAGCAGCCCGCCGAGCGCGGATGCGAGGTGGCATCATCAGGCAGCGGCCAGGCATCGCCGGTATAAGGACGGCCGTCCGGCAGCGTCCACGGCATCGCATCGGATGCGATCGCGCCGCCGGGATAGAGCACGGACATGTCGAGCAGGTCGCGGTGATGCGCGTTGTGCTCGGTGTCGAGGATGTGCCAGAGCACCAGCGAGGACGGCTCTTCGGCCTGCGCCTTCAGCAGCTCCTCGCGGCTGCCGAAGCGGTGGCCGTCGGTGACGCGCTGCACGGAATCGTAGCCGGTGCCGTTGCGCGCGACGAATTCGGGGTCGCTGAAGAAGGCGGCGGCCATCACGGTCGAGCCGGTGCCGTAGGGATAAGCCTCGACCGTGATCGGCAGGCCCTGCGCCTGCGCCTTCGCGATCAGCACGCGGCAGCGCTCGATGTCGGTCTTGCTCGACGAGTTGAAATGGCAGATGTGCATATGCGCGCCGGTGGCGCCGGCATAGCCGATCAGGCGGATATAG
>JAEWBW010000659.1 GCA_023390955.1 Pseudomonadota bacterium | reverse complement strand
CGCCGGTGAACGGCGCGAAGCCGAAGCCGAGGATCGAGCCGACATCCGCCTCGCGCGGATCGGTGATGACGTGATCCTCCACCGTGCGCGCGGCTTCCACCGCCTGCACCACCAGGAAGCGCTGCTTCAGCTCCTCGATGTCGAGCGTATCAGGATCGACCTGCTTCGGCTGCAGCGCGGAGAGGCCCGGCCACAGGCTCTTCTGACCCTTGCCCTTCTCGGGATAGTCATAGAAGCCCTTGCTGTTCTTGCGGCCGAGGCGGCCCTGCTTCTCGACCATCTCCACCATCAGCTTCTTCTGATCGGGATTGATGGCGTTCGGGCCGAGATCGGCTTCCGTCGCCTTCATGATCTTGAGGCCGAGGTCGAGCGCGACTTCGTCCGAGAGCGAGAGCGGGCCGACCGGCATGCCGGCCATCTTGGCGCAGTTCTCGATCATCGCCGGCGGCACGCCTTCCAGGAACATCTCGTTGCCTTCGGCCACATAGCGGCCGACGCAGCGGTTGGCGAAGAAGCCACGGCTATCGTTGACCACGATCGGCGTCTTGCCGATCTGGCGGACGTAATCCAGCGCGGTCGCGAGCGCGACATCGCCGGTGTTCTTGCCGAGGATGATCTCGACCAGCATCATCTTCTCGACCGGCGAGAAGAAGTGGATGCCGATGAACTTGCCCTGGTCCTTGAAGCTCTCGGCCAGCGAGGTGATCGGCAACGTCGAGGTGTTCGACGCGAAGACCACGTCCGGCTTCATGTACTCCTGCGCCTTGGCAAACGTGTCGGCCTTGACCTTGCGATCCTCGAACACGGCCTCGATGACGAGGTCGACGTCCTTGAGGGCCGCGTAGTCGGCGGTCGGCGTGATGCGCGCGAGCAGCGCTTCGGCATCAGCGGGCTTGGCGCGGCCCTTCTTGATCTGATCCTCGATCACCTTCTGCGCATGCGCCTTGCCCTTGTCGGCGCTCTCCTGGTCGCGGTCGATCAGGACCACGTCGAGGCCGGCACGGGCCGAGACGTAGCCGACGCTCGCGCCCATGAAGCCGGCGCCGATCACGGCGATCTTCTTCACCTTGGTTGCCGGCACGTCCTTCGGACGGCGCGCACCCTTGTTGAGCTCCTGCATCGACAGGAACAGGCTGCGGATCATCGCGGCCGCTTCCTTCGAGCGCAGCACGGAGGTGAAGTAACGCGACTCCACGCGGAGCGCCGCGTCGATCGGCAACTGCAGGCCTTCATAGACGCAGCTCATGATAGCGCGCGCGGCCGGGTAGTTGTCGTAGGTCTCGCGACGGTAGATGGCGTTGCCGGCCGGGAACATCATCATGCCGTTCTTGGAGAACACAGGGCCGCCAGGGAGCTTGAAGCCCTTCTCGTCCCAGGGCGCGACGGCCTTGCCGCCGCCCTTGATCCAGTCCTTCGCCGCCTTGATCAGATCCGCCGCCGGAACGATGGCGTGGATGAGGTTGAGCTGCTTGGCCTTGTCGACGGTGACGGGATCACCCTTGAGCAGGATGGTCATCGCATCCGCCGGCTGCACCAGCCGCGGCACGCGCTGCGTACCACCAGCGCCGGGGAACAGGCCGACCTTCACTTCGGGCAGGCCAAGACGGGTCTTGGGATTCTCCGCAGCCACGCGGTAGTGGCAGCACAGCGTGATCTCGAAACCGCCGCCGAGCGCGAGGCCGTTGATCGCGGCAGCCCACGGCTTGCCGCAGGTCTCGATACCGCGCAGCACCTGCGAGAACTGGCGGCTCTGGTCGAACAGCATCTGGTTCGCCGCGGTCTCGCCCTGCTCCTTGAAGACTTTGGCGTAGGCCTGGTTCATGCCTTCGAGCATGGACAGGTCGGCGCCGGCGCAGAACGCTTCCTTGGCCGACGTAATGACGACGCCCTTCACCGCGGCATCGGCCGTGGTCGCCTTGACGATCGCGTCGAGCTCGGTGGTCGAGGTCTCGTCGAGCACGTTCATCGAACGGCCCGGGATATCCCAGGTGACGAGCGCAATGCCGTCGGCGTCGGTCTCAACCTTGAAATTCTTGTACGACATGTTGGTTGCTCCCTGCCCTTAGACGCGCTCGATGATGGTCGCGGTGCCCATACCGCCGCCGATGCACAGCGTGACCAGGGCGGTGGACTTGTTGGTGCGCTCGAGTTCGTCGAGCACGGTGCCGAGGATCATCGCGCCGGTCGCGCCGAGCGGATGGCCGAGCGCAATCGCGCCGCCATTGACGTTGATCTTGGCGTTGTCGATGTCGAAGGCCTGGATGTAGCGCAGCACCACGGAGGCGAAGGCCTCGTTCAGCTCGAACAGGTCGATGTCCGACTTCTTCATGCCGGAGCGCGCAAACAGCTTTTCGGTGACGTCGACCGGACCGGTCAGCATCATCGCCGGCTCCGAGCCGATATTGGCGAAGGCGCGGATCTTCGCGCGCGGCTTCAGGCCGTACTTGCTGGCGGCTTCCTTGCTGCCGAGCAGCACGGCGCCTGCGCCGTCGACGATGCCGGAGGAATTGCCGGCGTGGTGCACGTAGTTGACGCGCTCGATCTCGGGATGCGACTGCACCGCGACCGCATCGAAGCCGCCCATCTGCGCCATCATCGTGAACGACGGCTGCAGCTGCGCCAGCGACTGCATGGTCGTGGTCGGACGCATGTGCTCGTCCTTGGCCAGGATGGTGAGGCCGTTGATGTCCTTCACCGGCACCACGGACTTGTCGAAGCGGCCCTCCTCCCAGGACTTGGCCGCACGCTGCTGGCTCTGCACCGCGTAGGCGTCGACGTCGTCGCGGGAGAAGCCGTATTTGGTCGCGATCAGATCGGCCGACACGCCCTGCGGCATGAAATAGGCCGGCACGGCCATCGACGGATCCATCGGCCAGGCGCCACCGGAAGCGCCGATGCCGACGCGGCTCATGGATTCAGCGCCGCCGCCGATGACCAGCTCATGCTGGCCGCTCATCACTTGCGCTGCGGCAAAGTTCACGGCGTCGAGGCCGGAGGCGCAGAAGCGGCTGATCTGCACGCCGGGGACGGCTTCGCCGAGACCGGCCTTCAGCGCCGCGAAACGCGCGATGTCGCTGCCGGCCTCACCGACGGGATCGACCACGCCGAGCACGACGTCATCGACGGAATCTTCCGGCAGATTGTTACGGTCCTTCAGCGCCTTCAGCGGCACGGTCGCGAGCGCGAGCGCGGTGACTTCGTGCAGCGAACCGTCCGCCTTGCCGCGGCCCCGGGGGGTGCGGACGTGGTCGTAGATGAATGCCTCAGGCATGACGCCCTCCTGATCTGTTGTTCGAATTTTGTTGGCGCGGAAGCAGGCTCAGAACGCTTCCGCCGGCAGTTCCATGACGGTGGTGCAGCCGGCCTGGATGCGCGCCAGGTTCGCCGCGGTTTCCGGCAGCATCCGCTCCATGAAGAAACGGCCGGTGACGAGTTTCGTGGAGAGATAGGGGGTGGCACCGCTCTCGGCAATCTTGGCCTGGGTGACCTTGGCCATCTTCGCCCACATGTAACCGAGCGCGACGAAGCCGAAGAGATGCATGAAGTCGGTCGCGGCGGCGCCGGCGTTGTCGGGCTTCGCCATCGCGTTCTGCATCAGCCAGGTCGTGGCCTGCTGGAGATGACCGAGCGAGGTCGACAGCGGCGCGATGAAGGGCTTCAGCGCTTCGTCGCCGCCGTTCTCCTTGGCGAAGGCCATGACCTCGCCGAAGAAGGCCATGATGGCGCGGCCGCCGTCGCGCGGCAGCTTGCGGCCGACGAGGTCGAGCGCCTGGATGCCGTTGGCGCCTTCATAGATCATGGCGATGCGGGCATCGCGCACGAACTGCTCCATGCCCTGCTCGGCGATGTAGCCGTGGCCGCCATACATCTGCTGCGCCTGCACCGCGTTGGCAAAGCCGTATTCGGTGAGGAAGCCCTTCAGCACCGGCGTCATCAGGCCCATGTGGTCGTCGGCGGCCTGGCGGTCCTTGGGATCCTCCGAGCGGTGGGCGACGTCGCTCTTCAGCGCGGTCCACATCACGAAGGCGCGAGCGGCTTCGTTGAAGGCGCGGATCGAGAGCAGCGTGCGGCGCACGTCGGGATGCACGATGATCGGATCGGCCTGCTTGTCCGGCGCCTTGGCACCGGTGAGCGAACGGCCCTGGATGCGCTCACGCGCATAGGCGACCGCGTTCTGATAGGCGACCTCGGACTGCGCGAGACCCTGAACGGCGACGCCGAGGCGGGCCTCGTTCATCATCACGAACATGCCCTGCATGCCCTTGTTCTCTTCGCCGATCAGCCAGCCGGTGGCGCCGTCGTAGTTCATCACGCAGGTGGAATTGCCGTGGATGCCCATCTTGTGCTCGATCGAGCCGCAGACCACGCCGTTGCGCGCGCCGACGGTGCCGTCGGCATTCACGAGGAACTTCGGCACCACGAACAGCGAGACACCCTTGATGCCGGCGGGCGCGCCCTCGATGCGGGCGAGCACGAGGTGGATGATGTTGTCGGCCATGTCGTGCTCACCGGCCGAGATGAATATCTTGGTGCCCGTGATCTTGAAGCTGCCGTCAGCCTGGCGCACCGCCTTGGTGCGGAGCATGCCGAGATCGGTGCCGCATTGCGGCTCGGTCAGGTTCATGGTGCCGGTCCACTCGCCGGCGACCATCTTGGGCACGTAGGTCTTCTTCTGCTCGGGCGTGCCGTGCACGAGAAGCGCGGCGGTCGCACCCATGGTGAGGCCGCCATACATCGAGAACGCCATGTTGGCGGAGATCTGGAATTCGTTGACTGCCTGGGAGAGCGTCACCGGCAGGCCCTGGCCGCCGAACTCCTGCGGCGCCGACAGGCCAAGCCAGCCGCCCTCTGCGACCTGCTTGAAGGCGTCCTTGAAACCCTTCGGCGTGGTGACGCTGCCGTCGTCGGCGCGCTTGCAGCCCTCGAGATCGCCCACGCGATTGAGTGGCTGCAGCACCTCTTCGGCGAGCTTGGCGGCTTCGCCCAGAATGGCGTCGCGCACGTCGCTCGATGCGTCGGAGAAGCCGGCCAGATTGTCGTAACGATCGATCTGGAAGACGTCGTTCATCAGGAAGTTCACGTCTTCGACGGGGGCTTTATAGATCGGCATGGCGTTCTCCCGGCATGGGGCCGTTCAGTGGTTGTGTCGTGTGATGCCGCTGCGGCGCAGTGCCCGTCACGAGTGTAACGGGTTCTGCAACCTCAGGGCAGTGTCATGATTGGGCCGCAAGCTGCTCCGCCATCAGGCGATGCAGCATGTTGATGGCCTTGAGCGGACGCACCATCACCTTGAAATGGGTGATGCGTCCCTCGGTATCGAAGCTGATGATGTCGACGCCGTTGATCTCGATGCCGTCGATCATGGTCTTGAATTCGAGCACGGCGCCGTTGGCGTTCTTCCATTCCCCGACATAGGTGAAGCCGGGACCACCGAGCACCTTCTCGGCGCTGGCGAGATATTTGAAGGTGATGTCGCGGCCGCGTTGCGGCGAGTGCACGACGGGGCTTTCGAAGACGGCGTCGGGATGCAGCAGCTCCCACAGCGCCTTGGTGTCGTGGGATTTCATGTAGCCGTACCAGGAATCGAGGCCGGTCATGGTCGCGGTGCCTCCCTCAATCAGGGGCTGGACAAAGTTTCGAAAACAACCCCATGCACAGTAGCATGA
>JAEWBW010000520.1 GCA_023390955.1 Pseudomonadota bacterium | reverse complement strand
GCATCAATCTGATCATTCTGGGTTTCGTCGCGAATCTCTCGATCGGCGGCCTGTTCGTCGCGGGCCTGCTGCCCTCGGCGCTGATGGCGGGCGTGCTGATCGCGGTCTCCGTGATCTTCGGCAAAGCGCCGCCGTCGGCGGAAGAAGTCGAGCCGCAGACGCCGGTCTCGGGCCTGTGGAGCGGCGCGATCGCCGCGTTCGGCCTGATCTTCATGATCTTCTTCGGCTTCAAGAGCGGCTTTGCCACGGCGACCGAGATCTCCGCATTTGCGGTCGCCTATGCACTGATTGTTGGCGCCGTCGTGTTCCGCGAGCTCACCTTCAAATCAGCCACGCATAGTTTCGTGCAGGCCGCGACACGCGCGGGGCTCGTGCTGTTCATCGTCGCGGCGGCACAATCGCTTGCGTTCACGCTGACCTTGCAGCAGGTGCCGCACGCGGTCGGTGATTTCATGCTGGGCCTGTCCAAGACCAGCGGCGTCTGGCTGTTCATGTTGCTCGCGATCGCTGTGCTGATCGTGATGGGCTCGGTGCTGGAAGGTGCGGCCGCGCTGATCATCTTCGGTCCGCTGCTGATGCCGGTCGCAGTCCAGCTCGGCATCGATCCCCTGCATTTCGGCGTCGTGCTCGTCATCGCGATGGGCATCGGTCTGTTCGCGCCGCCGCTCGGGCTCGGGCTTTACGGCGCCTGCCTGATCGGCAACGTGCCGATCGAGCGCACGGTGAAGCCGATCATGGGCTATCTCGGTCTTCTGTTCATCTGCCTGCTCGTGATCGCCTTCGTGCCGTCGATCTCGACAGCATTGCCGCGTGCGTTCGGCTACTGACGCATGATCCGGAAAAGGGTGCGGCGGTTTTCCGAAGAGATTGTGCGCAATAGAGGGAGCCTGCCTTGAAGGTGCTGTTGGCCCATACGCCGGAGATGCGCAGGAATTATTGCGGGGAGCGCAGCCTGACGGGCCTGCAGGCGCTGGCCGATGTGATCCTGCACCAGGGCGATGCGCCGCTCGATTCAGCTGCGCTGGTCCGCGCCGCTGCGGATGCCGACATCATTGTCGCCGATCGCATGACCGAAGGTCGCGGCGAGATCTTTCCGCAGCTGCCGAAGTTGCGGGCCTTCGTCCGCTGCGCCGTCGATATCCGCAATGTCGATGTCGAGGCGGCATCAAAGGCCGGCGTGCTGGTAACCCGCGCCGGCCCCGGCTTCGTCCAGGCCGTTGCGGAGCTCGCGATCGGCTTCATGGTCGATCTCTCCCGTGGCGTGTCGCGGGCTACGGCTGATTATCAAGCCGGCCGCAAGCCCGAGGCACGGATGGGCCGCCAACTCGCGGGCAGCAAAATCGGTATCATCGGTTTCGGCAGCATCGGCCGCTACCTCGCCGAGATCGCAAAGGTCCTCCACATGGAGGTGCTGGTCTCCGATCCCTTCGTCACCATCAGCGACCCCGGCATCCGGCAGCTCGCGCTTGACGATATTTTGTCGCAATCGGACTACGTCGTGTGCCTCGCCATCGCCAACGAGCAGACCGAGAATTTGATCGGCGCAGAGGCGCTTTCGCGGATGCAGCGCCACGCCTGCTTCATCAACCTGTCGCGTGGGAATCTCGTCGACGAAGCCGCGCTCGCCGCGGCGCTCCGCGACAACCGCATCGTCGGCGCCGCCATGGATGTCGGCCGCGCGCCCGATCAGATGCCGAGCCCGGAGCTGGCAAGGCTGCCTAACGTCATCGCCACGCCGCATGTCGGCGGGCTGACGCCGCAGGCGATCGAATACCAGTCGCTGGAGACCGTGCGGCAGGTCGAGGCGATCATAAAGGGCAATGCTCCGCCGGGCGCGGTTAACGGCGATCGCTGGACCCGCCGGCCCTGAGCGCCGGCCATTGCCGCCGGATTCCGCTCAAAATTGCTACGATTGCCCTGCGGATTGCTTCGACTGTGCGGCGATTTGCACGCCAAGAATTAACTAAGCCGCGCAATGGAGCGAAGGCTCGCGGTCAAATTGTGCGGTTCTTAACCCCGCCCGATGTCCGATTGGAACCGTGATGGCACAACCGGAAGTTTGATCCGGTGCGCCGAGGGGGACGGCGGACTTCGCAATGGGCGATCGCGATCAGAACGATCAGGATCGGAGACAGATGACTGGATGGTGGCGGTTCGCGCCCCTGTCCGGGCTCTACAGTCCTGCGCTGGTTGCGGCCGGCGTCGGCCTGCTGTTTTCGCTCGCCGGTGCGGCTGCCGTCGCGCGGTGGGAAGACCGCGTCAACAAGGCCGAATTCGAGAACGCCGCGGAGACTGAATCCATCGTCATGCAGAACGGCATGAACGAATATATCAGCCGGCTGACGGCGCTGCGCACCCTGTTCGAATCCGCCAACGGCGAGATTACCCGCAGCGAATTCGAGAAATTCAGCACGAGACTGTTCGAGCATCATCCGGGCATGCAGCGCATCGCCTGGCTGCCGCGGCTCGATCGCAAAGAGCGCGCCGGCCACGAGGCCGCTGCGACCGCGGATGGCGTCTCCGGCTATCGCATCAAGTCGCTGCAGGGCGACCGCTTTGCGCTCGCGTCCGAGAGCAGCGAGTATTTTCCGGTGTTCTATTCCACCGAGCCGAAGACCTCACCGGTCTACGGCATGGACTACCTGACCGTGCCCGACCGCCGTGCGGCGATCGAGCGCGCGCGGGACGGCGACCACGTCGCCGCGCTGCGCTCGCAGCTGTTCGAGAAGGGCAGCAGTGATGCGGCGAAGATCTTCCTCATGGTCCCGGTCTACGCCAAGGGGGCCTCGCGCGAGACGCTCGCAGACCGGCGCCTGAATTTTGCCGGCGTCGTAGTCGGTGTGTTCGACCTGCCGCAACTGCTGAAGGCCATCCGCGCGGCGACGGTGGCGAGCCCCGCGATCAGCGTCAATGTCTATGCGCCGTTCACGGCCCAGATCGTGAGCCTCGCACAATCGCTTCCCGATTTCTCCTCTTCGCCGTCGGCACCGCAATCGGTGCGTGACGTCGCCAAGGGCCTGCACTGGTCGGGCGGTCTGAAGATCGGGGACACCAGCTGGCAGGTGCGGGCCGTGCCGACCGCGGGTGGTCCTCTAGTCGGCTCCTACGACCGCGCGCTCACGGTGTTGATCGTCGGCATGCTCCTGACGGTGTCGCTGGCGACCTATCTGACGCTCGCAAGCCGCAGTTCGCGCCGGCTGTCGATCGCGAACCGGCGCGTGCTGGAGCTCGCCCAGACCGACGTCCTCACCGGGCTGCCGAACCGCGCCTTCTTCCTGGCGCGGCTCGACGACGTCAATCGCCAGATGCGTGAGGACGGCACGACATTCTCGATCCTGCTGCTCGATCTCGATCGCTTCAAGAACGTCAACGACTCCCTTGGCCACGGCGCGGGCGATCTCCTGCTGCGCCAGGTCGCCGAGCGGCTGAAATCGGCCTTGCGCGAGACCGACGTGCTGGCGCGGCTTGGCGGCGACGAGTTCGCCGTGATCCAGCAGGGCTGCACCGACCAGCGGGCGTGCTCGACCGAGCTCGCCAGCCGCATCGCAAAGCTCGTGACCGAGCCGTTCTTCCTGCCCGGACACCGCGTCGAGATCGGCACCAGCATCGGTATCGCGATCGCGCCGGAGCATGGCGGCGACCAGGAACAATTGCTGAAGAAGGCCGACCTCGCGCTCTACCGCTCGAAGGGCGCGGGCCGCAATTGCTTCACCATCTATGACGAGGCGATGTCGGCGCAGCTCGAGGCGCGCAACGTGCTCGAAGGCGATCTGCGCGATGCCATCGCGCGCTGCCAGTTCGAGCTGCACTACCAGCCGTTCACGGACATCGAGGGCGACCGCCGCCGTGGCTTCGAGGCGCTGGTGCGCTGGCGGCATCCGACGCGCGGGCTGATCCCGCCGGACCAGTTCATTCCGCTGGCCGAGGAAACCGGTCTGATCGTGCCGCTCGGCGAATGGGTGCTGCGTCAGGCCTGTACGGATGCGGCCGGCTGGCCGTCCCATTTGCGGGTCGCCGTCAATCTGTCGCCGGTGCAGTTCAAGGAAGCCGATCTGTTCGACGTGATCTGCGCCGCGCTGAAGGATTCCGGCCTGCCGCCGGAGCGGCTCGAGATCGAGATCACGGAATCCGTGCTGCTGGAGCGCGGTGCCGAGAACCACGCCTTCATGGAGCGGCTCAAGAGCATCGGCGTCGAGCTTGCGCTGGATGATTTCGGCACCGGCTATTCGTCGCTGAGCTATCTGACCGCGTTCCCGTTCGACAAGATCAAGATCGACAAATCCTTCATCCGCAATCTCAGCCAGCGTCCGCGCAGCTCGGCGATCATCGCCTCGATCGTGACGCTGGCGCGCGGCCTCGACATGTCGGTGACCGCCGAAGGCGTCGAGACCGACGAGCAGTTCGAGCGGCTCGCGGCGCTCGGTGTCAATTTTGCGCAAGGCTATCTGCTCGGACGGCCGCTGCCGATCGAACGTATCGAGCCGGAGACGCCGCGTCGCGCGCGCCGCAACGCCGCCTGAGGCGCGTCACCCCGCAGAGCTTGACATGGGCATGCGAGAAAATCGCTTGACCCGAGCCGTCCCAGATGGTCCGAAAGCCTGTCCGGGGATGAAATAACACAACATGCGGCTTCCGTTCTTCTACGGCTGGGTCGTGGTCGCGGTGACGTTCGTCACCATGGCCATCGGCGTCAACGCGCGCACCGCCTTCTCGCTGTTCTTTCCGCCCATCATCACCGAATTCGGCTGGGATCGCGGCGTCACCGCCGGCGCGTTCTCGTTCGGCTTCGTGGCCTCGGCAATCGCCAGCCCGCTGATCGGCCGGCTGATGGACCGCGCCGGTCCCCGCGCGGTGATGCTGGTCGGCGTCGTCCTGATGGGGGGCGGGCTTCTGCTTGCACCGCTCACCAGCCAGCCCTGGCATCTCTATCTCACCATCGGCGTCATGGTCGGCGCCGGCAGCGTCTGTCTCGGCTATTCCGGCCAATCGCTGTTTCTGCCGAACTGGTTCATCCGCAAGCGCGGCTTTGCGATCGGCATCGCCTTCGCCGGCGTCGGCATCGGCTCGATGACACTGCTGCCCTGGGCGCAGCACATGATCGAACAGACCGGCTGGCGCACCGCCTGCACAGCCCTGGGCCTGCTTGTGCTGATCGTGCTGGCGCCGATCAACCTGCTGCTGCGCAAGCGTCCCGAAGACATCGGCCTGCAGCCGGATGGTGACGCGGCGCCGTCGGCCAGCGCGGCAAAGCCCGTCTCCAACATCGTCGATCCGGTCTGGGCCGGCACCGAATGGACGCTGCCGCTGGCGCTGCGCACCGCGCGGTTCTGGTGGATCGGGCTCGGCTATTTCGGCGGCCTGTACATCTGGTACGCGGTGCAGGTGCACCAGACCAAATTCCTGCTCGACATCGGCTTCAGCGCCAATGTCGCGGTGTGGTCGCTCGGCGTCGTCAGCCTGCTCGGCATTCCCGGCCAGATCTGGCTCGGCCATGTCTCCGACCGGATCGGGCGGGAATGGGTCTGGGCCATCAGCTGCTTCGGCTTTGCGATCTGTTTTGCGGCGCTGATCGCGCTGAAGTACCAGCCCTCGCTGTGGCTGATCTACCTGATGGTGTTCACGCAGGGCGCGCTCGGCTACGGCCTGACCTCGATCATGGGCGCGGTGGTGTTCGAGATCTTCCAGGGCAGGCACCAAGGCAGCATCTTCGGCACGATCATGCTGGCGGCTCTGGCAGGCGGTGCGGCAGGACCGTGGGTGACCG
>JAEWBW010000477.1 GCA_023390955.1 Pseudomonadota bacterium | reverse complement strand
CACGACCGCCTCGGTCATAATCAGCGGACGCCCCGGGAGGTCACTCACCGAGGTCAGGATGTAGTCGAGCGGCTGCTTGTTTTGCTCATCCAACCTGACCACGACGACTAGGCCCGGATGAGGCTGTGACCCACGCCGCAGTGTCCAGGCCAGGCAGTGCTTCTGCGAGTGCTGCCAGCAGCGGACCACGCGCAGCGAGATGAAAGACCCATCCCTCACGGCCAAGCAGCCGCCGGCCCGTTCGACGATGAGATCGGGATCGACGCTCGGCAAGCCGCGACCGATCTCGGCGGCGACAAACTTGATGAGGTCCATGCGCTCGCCACGCGTCTCAAGATAGCGATAGTCAGCGTCAGGAATGTAGCCGATCAGCGCATAAGCCTTGCGAAGGCTGCCGAACCGCCGGCAATAGCTTTCCGCGCTTGGTACTCCCTTCGCCCGATTGATCGCATTGGCAGAGAGAGTGCCCGAGCGATACTGCAGAACGCGTAGCTTCTTGAGCATCTCGTCGGACGACATCCGCAGTCGCAGTCGACGCTCGATAATTCGCTGGGCGTCATCGAAGACCTTGCGGGGCACGATTTGCTCAAGCGCGCCCTCTCTTCGGATCCACTTAGCCTTGCCGTTGATGACACGACGTCCTCGCAGGTAATTCGATGTCCGGTAGTAGACGGCATTACCAATGTAATTCTCATTCCGAAGGATGCGTCCGATCATCTGGAGATTCCACGGAACACCACGATGATTGGCAATTGCTTTCGCGTTGAGCTCGCGGGCGATCGCAGTTTCCTCTTTCCCTTTGACGAAGCTTGCGAATATCCACCGCACGACCGCGATCTCATCGGAGGAACCAGCTCGCAGCACGACCCTTTCGTTTTGAATCGCCTTCCACTGGCCACGCTCGAGCACGCCCCTTGAGTTGCCCTCTGCATCGACCAGCTCCCTGCGCAACCCATAGCCCGGCCGACCGCCCACCCAGTAGCCAAGACCCGCAATCCGGCTCTGCCCTGCAAAAACCTTTGCCGACTGATTTCGGCTGTCCTCCGCCGCCATCATGCGCTTCATGTTCTTCCAGAGGCCAGACATCGGGCTTCCGTCGTTCTCGAAGACCTCGGCGCAAAAGAGCACCTTCACACCGGACAGCTTGCAGATGAACTCGTAGTATGCGCCCTCGTCTGTGTCTTGAAACCGTCCCCATCGGCTGACGTCCCGCACCAGAACATTCGCGAAGTCAGCAGCGCCAGATTGAACGTCGTCGAGCAGGTCGAGAAGCCCCGGTCGATTTTTGATTCTCAAGCCGCTGATGCCCTCGTCGATATAAGTACGCACGATCATGAGCTGATGCTCGGCTGCGTAGCCTGCGATCACGGCCATCTGGTTCGCGATCGAGTATTGCTGTCGATCCGTCGACATCCGAATATACTGTGCCGCACGGAGCTCGTGCTCGCGTCGTCGGGGCAATCTCGCAGTCTGGACAGTGAGTGCAGTTCCCATGGAACGCCCCTACCGTTGGTCGCGTCCAGCCTAGCCCAACCAGCCTGAAAACCAAGATGAACCGTGTTTTCCGATCCAGCTCAATGCGAGCGAACCTACGATCGAGGCCAGGGCCGACCACAGCCAAAACCGGCCACGCGCGGCGCTGATCGAGCGCAAATATAGAATCGCTCCGAGGACCGTTCCGTAGTTCCTCCGGAAGTCCCCGTTCAGCTTCGCGATGTTGGACAGATCGGAAGACGTCTCAACTTCGTTGGCCACTGCACTGGTCCTCTCTCCGTTGGAGCCAGCGCCTTATGAACCACTGTTTTGCCCGACGGCGCAACAGAAATTTCGGTATTTCAAAATTATTGCCTCGACGCCGAGGTAAGCCCTTGACCAATCCTTGGGACCACCGTCTCGGAACTCGCTAGGCCTAGCGGCTTGCCACTTCCTCCTTTCGGCGGAATCTATCTCGCATGAGCACGAAGTCGCGAGAGGTCATCTGGGGCGGCCGGATCATGGGCACAAAGATCAGCGCCCAAGCAGCTCGCGAACGTGCTCAAGAGGCCGTGCGCGAGGCGGACCGCGCGGAAGCTGAGGCATGGTCGGTCCGCATGGAAGGCTACGGCGGCCCCGCCCAGCCCTCACCCACAATCGGCCAATGCCTCAATGGCGGCCTCACTTGGTTAGAGGTCGAATGCGCCCGCTGCAAGACACGCGCAAGCTTGCCACTCGACGCCATACGCCGCCCCCAAAATACGCCGCTCTGGAAGCTTGAAGCTTCACTGAAATGCCGATCTTGTCGTACCACCCGCTACGCGCCGCCCGCCCGCATGATCAAGCTGACCGAGACTAGACAAATCACGCCTTACAAGTGGGTGCATCCATCAGAGGACCGTTAACGTGTCGAACTTCGCCGCCAACCGCCCCTACGCCGACCCAGAAACGGCGGCGCGCAAGCTGGTCGAGATCGCCGCGAGCACCCCGGCCGTTCAGGACGGCCGCATCTATATTGAGCGGGTCAACGCGCAGTTCGTGCCCCTCCTGAAAGGCAGCCGCGGTCATCCGGAGTTCGGTGTTGGGCTCCGCTACGCGATCGAGCGCGGCTGGCTGTGGATGCACGAGAGCGGCACTTTTCTGAAGCTGATGCCGCCGGGCCAGGATCTGCTGGGTCAGTAGGAACCGGAAGTTCTCCGTGCCAGTTGGTTCGGGCTGGCTCACCCCTCTCGAGCTGGCGGAGCGGCTCCGGCCTATCCCCGTTGAATCCCCAGCCGGGGCCGTCTCTTTCGCCTGTCTGACCTCAGCTGAAGAGGGATCGATGACCAGCTTTCGATGAGTTGATATGCATGATGCACACAGCCATGGTGACGTCGCTACAATTGCCCCACTGGCTGATAATCGCCGGTGCATTGCTCGTGGTCGCCGGCTTCATTGGCTGGCTGTTCGACCGGAGGAAGGCAGACATGGTGCTAGAC
>JAEWBW010000132.1 GCA_023390955.1 Pseudomonadota bacterium | reverse complement strand
CGGCCTCGGCCTTCGCAAGCTCGGCCCTGGTGACGACGGCGGTGGAGGTCTCGGCGACTTCGGCACGTGCGGAAACGGCGCTGGTGACCTGCGGGGCAGCCTGCACGGGCGCTGCGGAGGCAACCTTCACGGCGCCGGCCTTGACCTGCACCGTCTTGACCCTGACCGGCTTCATCGGCTCGGACGAGCCGGGAATGAGCGCGAGCGGCGGGCCGGCGATCACGCCATTGGTCAGCGGCGCGGGCTCGATCTTGGCTTCGATGGCCTTGGGCTCGGGCTTGTGCTGCGCGGGCGGCATCGCGGCGGTTGCAGCCGCCAGTGCCGAGAAGCGCGGGCGGGCGGCTTGTTCGGGGGCGGGAGCCGCTGCGGCCTGCGGCGCCTGACGGGCGGGAGCCTCGGAGGCATCGGCGACCTCGACGGAGTCGGCGCCGTTGCGTTCGATCACCGGAGCGACCGTGCGTGTGGTCGCACCCTTTTCGAGGTTCTCGGCGAGCAGATTGCGCATGATGGCATCGCGCGAACCGCCGCTGCGGCCGCCAAGCACGACGCCGACCAGATGGCGGTTGCCGCGGCGCATCGAGCTCACGAGGTTGAAGCCCGAAGCGCGGGTGTAGCCGGTCTTGATGCCGTCCACGCCCTCGACATTGCCGAGCAGGTGATTGTGGTTGCGGATCGACTGACCGCGCCAGTTGAACGTCGCGGTGGCGAAATAGCGATAATAGCGCGGGAAGCGCTCCTGGATGGCGCGGCCGAGCGTGGCCTGGTCGCGGGCGGTCGTGACCTGCTCGTCGTTCGGAAGGCCGTTGGCGTTGCGGTAGACCGTCTTGGACATGCCGAGCGAGCGCGCCTTGCGCGTCATCATCGCGGCGAAATCGTCCTCGTCGCCGGCGATCGCTTCCGCGATCACCACGGCTGCGTCGTTGGCGGAGCGGGTGACGAGACCCTTGATCGCGTCTTCGACGCGGATGGTCTGGCCGACACGCAAATTCAGCTTGGTGGGATCCTGCTCGGCTGCGTGCTTCGACACGGACATCTCGGTGTCGAGCTTCATCTTGCCGGCCTCGAGACGCTCGAACAGCAAATAGAGCGTCATGATCTTGGTCAGCGAAGCCGGATGGCGGATCGCATCAGGGCTCGTCGCCTGCAGCACCGAGCCGGAATTGCCGTCGACGATGATCGACGCGAATTTGGGGTTGTAGCTCTCGGAGACGTCGCGCTGCACGCGGTGCGCATGCTGGCGGTGCCGGTAGCGCCGCGCGTCGGCCGCCTCGGTGGTGAAGATGATCGCAGTGGTGACCGTAAGAAGCCCGAAAACCCCAACCCGCGCCAAGCGCGAGGAAGACAAGTTTTTACGAAGCATGGAACCCCGTCCCCGTTTTGACTTTGATCACCGGCTCGTGAGGCGAAATTGTGCCCTTCGGACCCGGGATCACTACGTGGTCGGGCGGCCCCATCGCGGAAGTGGTGCTGCGAGGGGTGGAGAGCCCGAGCCGCCGTTCTGGCTAAGCTGATGTTCCCAAATGGCTTTCGGCCATCCTGCGGAACCGAACATGTTCGGGGATTCAAGGTAGGGGGATGCGGTTTCCAAAAGCTTAAGAAACCCTTGCGTAGATGCCCGGAGTTCGGCCCAGATTTGATCTAATTTGTGCGTCGCACACGGAATATTTGACTTTATTGTGCATTGCACTATTTATGGGCGGTGTCAGGGGGCAGCGGCTTCCGGCGAGCCAGGGAAAAAGGGATTTTTGCGATGTTCAAGGTTGAAGACTTTCAGACTTACGGCAAAGAGCAGTTCGAGCAGTGCGTCGCCTCCGCGACCTCGGTGCAGCACGGCATCCAGGCTATCGCCAGCGCCTATGGCGACTACACCAAGAAGTCGTTCGAAGACACCAAGTCCTTCGTTGAGAAGCTGACCGGCGTGAAGTCGCTGGACAAGGCCCTGGAAGCGCAGACCGAATTCGCCCGCTCCAGCTACGAGACCTTCGTCGCTGAATCGCAGAAGATCGCCGGCCTCTACAACGACCTCGCCAAGCAGGCGTTCAAGCCGGTCGAGACCGTCGTGGCGAAGTTCACCCCGGCCGCCAACTGATCTCGTCTCCAACTCCTGGAATCAAAAAGCCCGGCTGGTTCAGCCGGGCTTTTTTTCGTTGGGGTCAGTGTTGCCCGCTCAGTGCGACAGGTGCAACCGGCTGAGCTGGGTCGCAATGTTCTGGAATGCCGCGGCGGTCTGATCGGCCGACGTGATCATCTGGAAGTTGGACGAGCCGCTCGCGCAGTACTGCAGCACGGCCGAGGTCGGATCAGGCTTCTTGGTGCTGGTGTTGATCTGCAGCGCGAACACCTTGATGTTGTAGGGCGCCTTCTTGAGGTTGTCGCACAGGATCTTCTGCCGGTTGTCGATCGACGTCGCGTCGCTGTACCAGCGATTTTCGGTGTTCTGACCGTCCGACACGATCACGAGATAATCGTCGTAGGTGTAGCCGGTATCCTTGGCCGGCGCCGACAGCGGCAAGCTCTGGCTCAGCGAGAACCAGCCCCATGCAGCACCGATCGACTGGTTGGTATTGCCGGCGGGCGTCAGGCCGTCGATGCTGGTCTTCAACGTGCTCCACGAGTTGCTCAGGGGCGTCAGGGCCTGCGGACAGTTGGCGTACTGCTGAGCGTAGAACATCTTGGTGGTGTCGCCGATTGTTGGCGCATCGTTCGTCGTGTCGTAGTTCTGGTCGCGATCGATCACGCAGCCATTCCAGGTGTTGTGATTGTTGACCACCCAGACATGGTTGTAGTTCTTGACCGTCTCCGAGCAGCTCGTGTTCGAGCCGGTGCCGGAGCAGCTGCAGGAGCTCCCCGTACCGCCGATCATGCCGCGCTTGAAGGTGCAGGCGCAATTCGAGTTCTTGGTGCAGAAATCGCGCTTCGTGGTCGTGCCGAGATCGACGCTCGTGTAGCAGCCGTTGTAGTAATTGTCGGAGGAGCTATCGAGCCCCGGGCAGATATAGCCCGAATAGGTGCCGCTCGACGGCACGATGTTGTTGCCGCTGCCATCGACCGAGGTCGCGCTGCCGCTCGTCGGACTTACGACGCAGCTGAAATTGTAGCCGCTGAACGGACATTTCGAACCCGGGCCGTAGTTCTTCCAGTCGGTCGGCTTGGTCGTCTTGATCGAAGCGGGCTCGGATTCCCAGCTCGACCACTCGACGTAAGTGGTGTTGGAGGAGCCGATGTTGACGTCGCGGGAAAACGGGATCAGCGAAATGTAGACGTCGCCGGTCACCGAGTTGAGCTTGCTGAGCGTGTCGATCATGTTCTTCGCGGCGCTCTGCAGATTGGGCATCTTGCTGTCGCTCGCCATCGACCCGGTGACGTCGAGCGCCAGTGCCACGCGCAGGCGCGCCTGGCCCCAGCTCGCCGTCGACTGGGTGTTGAACGCGAGCGTCGGGTAGCCCATGATCTTCATGAACTCGGTGGTGATCTTGCCGGAGGCGGTGACGACGATGGTCGAGGCGCCGCTGGCATCCTTCGGTGTGTGGGTCGCGTGAATATCGTCGGACGTGAAAGTTGCGCCCTTCGCGCTGTAAAGTGAGGCGAAATACGTCCGGGCCTTGGCCTCGACATCGCTCGTCGTGATGCGTCCCGCGGTCAGGTCCTTGGACAGCATCAGCACCGTGGAATCCAGCGCCGATTGCATCGAGGTGCGGGCGTTGTTGGCCCGTGAATAGTCCACGGCCGCCCCGACGAAGCTCAGGAGCGGCAGGATCGCGATGGCGAAGATGACCGCGATATTGCCCTGCTCAGCGCCGGCAAAGCGGGCGAGCGACCTGCGAAAGCTGCGGATGATGGGAAGGCGAAGCATGACGTCCCCGGTTCTGTGGTTTTGCCCGATTACGAGGCGCACCACTGAATGGCCGGTAAATTGGACCGTATAAAACCGGCCCGATCCCGCGAGGAGGGTTCGGACAGGCCATTCGGACGGGTTCCTGGTTAAGGATGCCCAAGCCGGGCTGGCAAAATTTTTGTCAAATCAGCCGGGATTGATTAACCTTGCCCCGGATCGCCCGGGCCGGGAATCGGGACCGCTGCGGCCGCATCGATTGGACCTCGTAAGCTTGCGGCGAGCCGGGGACGGGCCCATATTCCCGTGACCGATCCGGCCTCCGGACCGGTCGAAAGGCGATCCAAGACGACGGTGAGCGCCGGCGTTGCTCCGTTATATGGGGCTGCGCAGCGAGCCGTCAGACGCCTCTGTGGGGAATTTGAACGCCTGAGCCATGCCGCAACTTGCTTCCAGCCTCGACCTGTCCGTGTCAGCCGCACCCGGCGCTCACCGCATGAGCAATGACGAGAATCGTTCCAATAATCCGTCCGGTCCGAACACCTCCGTCATCACCAAGGTCAAGCCGAAGACGAAGCGGCCCAACCTCTATCGCGTGCTCATCCTGAACGACGACTACACGCCGATGGAGTTCGTCGTGCATGTGCTGGAGAAGTTCTTTCAAAAGGACATCGAGGCCGCGACCAAGATCATGCTGCATGTTCATCATCATGGCATCGGCGAGTGCGGCGTATTTACCTACGAGATTGCCGAGACCAAGGTGACGCAGGTGATGGACTTCGCCCGCAAGCATCAGCACCCCCTGCAGTGCGTGATGGAAAAGAAGTAGGGCGCATCTGGACGCGTTCAAAACAGTCTTGCTGGCTTCGCTGTGTGATCGTCGCGTGATGCCTGTTTCGGCCGTCGGGACGAAGGAATTGTCCTCAAGCGCCAGTCCCGCCCCAATCGGAACGGGTTTTGCATCGAAGATTCTCAGGGTGCGCACGCACCGAGTCGCGGAACCGGTCTTTTGCGGGGATCTTGTATAACTATATGTGACAAAGGTTGTTGTTGCCTGACCGGGCGATGGCGATCATGATGGTGGGGGCCATAGAGGACGCGAATGCCGACTTTTTCTCAAAGCCTTGAACAATCCCTGCATCGTGCGTTGGCGATCGCAAACGAGCGTCACCACCAATATGCGACGCTCGAGCATCTGCTGTTGTCGTTGATCGACGACTCCGATGCGGCGGCCGTGATGCGGGCATGCAGCGTCGATCTCGACAAGCTGCGCACGAGTCTCGTCAACTATCTCGAGACCGAATTCGAAAACCTGGTGACTGACGGAGCCGACGACGCCAAGCCGACCGCCGGATTCCAGCGCGTGATCCAGCGCGCTGTGATCCATGTGCAGTCGTCCGGCCGCGAGGAAGTCACCGGCGCCAACGTGCTGATCGCGATCTTCGCCGAGCGCGAGAGCCACGCTGCCTACTTCCTGCAAGAGCAGGACATGACGCGTTACGACGCGGTCAACTACATCAGCCATGGCATCGCCAAGCGGCCGGGCGTCTCGGAAGCGCGCCCCGTGCGCGGCGTCGACGAGGAGACCGAGGCCAAGGGCAGCGAGGACGCCAAGAAGAAGGGCGAGGCGCTCGATACCTATTGCGTCAACCTCAACAAGAAGGCGCGCGACGGCAAGATCGATCCGGTGATCGGACGCAATTCCGAGATCAACCGCGCGATCCAGGTGCTGTGCCGCCGGCAGAAGAACAATCCGCTGTTCGTGGGCGAGGCCGGCGTCGGCAAGACCGCGATCGCGGAAGGCCTTGCCAAGCGCATCGTCGACAGCGAGGTGCCGGATGTTCTGGCGGCCGCGACCGTGTTCTCGCTGGACATGGGCACGCTGCTTGCCGGCACGCGCTACCGCGGCGATTTCGAGGAGCGCCTCAAGCAGGTGCTGAAGGAGCTCGAGGCACATCCCAACGCCATCCTGTTCATCGACGAGATCCACACCGTGATTGGTGCGGGTGCGACGTCGGGCGGCGCGATGGACGCATCGAACCTGCTCAAGCCGGCGCTCGCATCGGGCACCATCCGCTGCATGGGTTCGACGACCTACAAGGAATACCGTCAGCACTTCGAGAAGGACCGCGCCCTGGTGCGGCGCTTCCAGAAGATCGACGTCAACGAGCCGACGGTCGAGGATGCCATCGCGATCCTGAAGGGCCTCAAGCCCTATTTCGAGGATTACCACCGGCTGAAGTACACCAATGAGGCGATCGAGGCGGCGGTGCAGCTGTCCTCGCGCTACATCCACGACCGCAAGCTGCCCGACAAGGCGATCGACGTGATCGACGAGTCCGGCGCGGCGCAGATGCTGGTCGCCGAGAACAAGCGCAAGAAGACCATCGGTATCAAGGAGATCGAGACCACGATCGCCTCGATGGCGCGGATCCCGCCGAAGAGTGTGTCGAAGGACGACGCCGAGGTGCTCAAGCATCTCGAAACGACGCTCAAGCGCGTCGTGTTCGGTCAGGACAAGGCGATCGAGTCGCTCTCGGCGTCGATCAAGCTGGCGCGTGCCGGCTTGCGCGAGCCGGAGAAGCCGATCGGCTGCTACCTGTTCTCTGGCCCGACCGGCGTCGGCAAGACCGAAGTCGCAAAGCAACTCGCGGCCTCGCTCGGCGTCGAATTGCTGCGCTTCGACATGTCCGAATACATGGAGCGGCACACCGTGTCGCGCCTGATCGGCGCGCCTCCCGGCTATGTCGGCTTCGACCAGGGCGGCCTGCTGACCGACGGCGTCGATCAGCATCCGCTTTGCGTGGTGCTGCTCGACGAAATCGAGAAGGCGCATCCCGATCTCTACAACGTGCTGCTCCAGATCATGGACCACGGCCGGCTGACCGACCACAACGGCAAGCAGGTCAACTTCCGCAACGTGATCCTGATCATGACCACAAACGCGGGCGCCGCCGATCTCGCGCGGCAGGCGTTCGGCTTCACGCGCTCGAAGCGGGAAGGCGACGACCACGAGGCGATCAACCGGCAGTTCGCGCCGGAATTCCGCAACCGTCTCGACGCCATCGTATCCTTCGCCCATCTCAATGCCGACGTCATCGGCATGGTGGTGGAGAAGTTCGTGCTGCAGCTCGAGGCCCAGCTGGGTGATCGCGACGTCACGATCGAGCTGTCCGAGCCCGCCAAGGCCTGGCTGATCCAGCACGGCTATGACGAGCAGATGGGCGCGCGGCCGATGGCCCGCGTGATCCAGGAGCACATCAAGAAGCCGCTGGCCGACGAGGTGCTGTTCGGCAAGCTGAAGGGTGGCGGCCACGTCCGTGTCATCCTCACAAAGGACGAGGCGGACGCGGAGAAGGACAAGATCGGCTTCGAGTTCGTCGAGGGCCCGGTCACGCCGAAGCAGGAGAAGCTGCCCGGCACCCGCAAGCGCCCACCCGGCAAGTCCAAGCCCGGTGGTCCCGGCGGCTCCAAGGGGCCGACCTCAAAGGGACCGTTGGTCAAGGCTTGATCGGCGAGCGTCACAAATCGAAAAGGCCGGCTGCAAAGCCGGCCTTTTGTTTGGCGGAGCGTGGCGCGCTTCTCAGCTACCGGCGTCGGTTGCAGCCGGTGGCCGCGGCTTTCTCGGCGCCGGACGCGCGCGGGCGGCCGGAGCCGTGGGCTGCATGGTGACGATCACAGGGTTCGGCTTGTGATCAAGGGCCGCGCCCGTCACGGCATCGACGCCCATGCCGACGATGCCGCCGGCGAGGACGTTGCCGGCGAAACCGGCGGCGCCCGTGGGCGGGACCTCCTTGGTGAGCTGGACGGTCTGCGACTCGTAGCCCGCTTTCTCGAAGGTGATGGAAATGTCCGCGCTTCGCTTGGCGACGATCGAGCACGGCGTCGTGCAGGTGGTCGGCACGTCCAGGCCGGAGACGATGGCTTCGACCCCGGACGGCGTCGATGAAATCGAAATGTTCTCAGTCGTGCCGCGCGTCACAGATGCGCAGCCGCCCAGCATGACGCTGAGCGCCGCAATTCCCAGAAGTCGCATGTATTGAATTCCCCCAGTGCCCGGGCGCAACCAAGCGCAACCAACGCGCGAAGGCAATAGGCAATACTCCGATTAGTTAAGTCGCGCGGAAGTTGTGCCGCGAAAAGCACGTTCCGCTGGGGGAACTCACTCGCCCTTCATTCGCTGGCCGTCATGGATGCGCACGTGCTCGGCGCCGCGTGCGCCCGCGGGCGAGAGCCGCAGCATGCTGAGTGCCGCACCGCACAGGGCAAAGCCGACGCCCGTGAGGAGCGCGATCCGGGTGCCCTCGACCGGATAGCGGCCGAGGAACAGCGCCACCAGCGCCGCGCCTGTGGTCTGACCGAGCAGGCGGGCGGTGCCGAGCATGCCGCTGGCACCTCCGGAGCGCTCGCGCGGGGCGGCGGCGATCATGGTGCGGTTGTTGGGCGTCTGGAACAGGCCGAAGCCGGCGCCCGCCAGCGCCATGCGCCAGACCACGTCGAACACCGTCGGGTTGGCCGGCAGGAAAGCGAGCGCGCCGAGGCCGCAGGCGAACATCGTGAGCCCGATGCCGCCGAGCAGGCCTGCCGGATAGCGCTCGACCAGCCGGCCTGCAAGCGGCGCGGCAAAGGCGACCGCGATCGGCCACGGTGTGATCAGCAGCCCCATATGCACCGCCGAATAGCCGAAACGGCTTTGCAGGTAGAAGGGGATGGAGACGAAGGCCAGCATCTGGCCGCAGAAGGACGCGATCGAGGTCGCGATCGAGAGCCCGAAGACGGGAATGCGCAGAAGGTCGACCGGCAGCAGCGGCGAGTCCATGTGGGTTTCGCGCCAGACCAGCAGCGCGCCGGCGATGATCGCGACGACGAACTGGATGAGGTAGACCGTCGGCGCTTCGCCATGGCCGACGCTGTCGATCGCTGCGATGCCGACGCCGAAGGTGATCGCTGATAGCCCCGCGCTCTGCCAGTCGAAGGACCGGCCGGCATGGTCGGTGTGGGGCAGGCTGCGCAGGCCCAGCAGCAGCGTCACCGCGCCGATCGGCACGTTGATGGCGAACAGCCAGGGCCAGCTTCCGACCGCGAGGATGCCCGCCGCCAGCGTCGGGCCGACCGCGGCGGAGAAGGCGACGACGAGCGCGTTGAGCCCGATGCCGCGGCCGAGCTGGCTGTGCGGATAGGTGTAGCGCACCAGCGCGGAGTTGACGCTCATGATGCCGGCGGCGCCGAACCCCTGGAGGATGCGCGAGATCGTCAGCATCGGCAGCGAGTGCGACATTGCGCAGAAGGCTGATGCGACCGTGAACAGCGCGAGGCCGACGAGGTAGACGCGGCGATAGCCGACGATCTCGCCGAGCGAGGCCAACGGCAGCAGCGAGATGGTAATGGCGAGCTGGTAGCCGTTGACGATCCAGATCGAGAACGCCGGCGACGCATTGAGGTCGGTCGCAATCGTCGGCAGCGCCACGTTGGCGATCGCACTGTCGACGACGGCCATGAGGATGCCGAGCGCGATGGTCAGGATCGCGGCATTGCGCTGCGGCTGGGGCAGCCCGTCGGCATGTTCGATGGCGGTGGACGACATGATGGGCGCAGACTGGAATCGCTGATGTGGCCTGTCTCCGAAGTAGGAAATCGGCGGCCCGATCGCAACCTATTGTATCGCCGGCCGTTCCTCCCTTGGCCCGAGGCGCGTGCTTCGGCGCGCCTCGCCAATGTGGGATGCCTTGTCCTGCAGCGTCAGGACGAGGCTTTCTCCTCGACCGTGACCACGCGCAGGTTGTTGGTGGTGCCGGCCTGCGCAAACGGGATGCCGGCGATGACGACCAGCAGATCCCGGGCCGACGCAAAGCCCTCTGACGTCGCGAGCGCGGTGGCGTGGGTCACCATCTGCTCGTAGCTCTGCACGTCCTTGGACAGCACGCTGTGCGCGCCCCAGAGCAGGCAGAGGCGGCGCGAGACATCGAGGTTCGGCGTGGTCGCCACGATGGAGACGCTGGGCCGCTTGCGTGCAACGCGGGCGGCCGTGGTACCGCTCGACGTGTAGGCCACGATCGCCTTGGCGTGGATCACCGAAGCGAGGTCGGCGGCGGCGGTTGCCACCGCGTGCGGCGGCGTCTGCTCCTCGCCGGGCTGCGTCGCTTCGATGATCGAGCGGTACATCTTGTGCTGCTCGGTGCTCTTGATGATGCGGTCCATCATCTCGACGGTCTCGCGCGGATAGCTTCCGGTCGCCGATTCCGCCGACAGCATCACCGCATCGGCGCCGTCATAGATCGCGGTGGCGACGTCCGAGGCTTCGGCGCGCGTCGGCGTCGGCGTGCCGACCATCGAGTCCAGCATCTGCGTTGCGACGATGACAGGCTTCACCGCCAGCCGGCAGGCGCGCACCAATTCCTTCTGACGCCCGGGCACGTCTTCCGGCGGAATCTCGACGCCGAGATCGCCGCGCGCCACCATCACCGCGTCGGACAACTGGATGATGTCGTCGATGCGTTCGAGTGCGGCCGGCTTCTCGATCTTGACCATGACGCCGGCCTTGTCGCCGATCAGCGCCTGCGCCTCGATCACGTCGGAGGGACGCTGCACGAAGGACAACGCAACCCAGTCGACGCCGAGCTTCAGCCCGAAGGCGAGGTCGGAGCGATCCTTCGCGGTGAGCGGCGACATGTCGAGCAGGGTGCCCGGCAGGTTGACGCCCTTGTGGTTCGAGATGGCGCCGCCGACGATGACTTTTGCGTCGATCGCTTCGTCCGTCACACCGGTGACGCGGACGCGGACTCTTCCGTCATCGATCAGCAGGTCATGGCCGGGCGCCACGGCCGCGAAGATTTCGGGATGCGGCAGCGGGATGGCCGAGGCGTCGCCCTCGGTGCCGGAAACGACGAAGCGGATCGCGTCTCCTGGTTTGACTGCAATCTTGCCCTCCCGCAGCGTCCCGACGCGGATTTTCGGTCCCTGCAAATCCATCAAGATGCCGATGGGACGCCCGACTTCCTGCTCCAGCGCCCGGATCGCGGCGTGGACTTTTGCGTGGCCGTCCTGCGAGCCATGGCTGAAATTGAGGCGGAAGGTGTCGACGCCGGCGAGAAACAGCTCCTTGAGCATCTCGGGCGAGGAGCTCGCGGGGCCCACGGTGGCAACGATCTTGGCTCTGCGATGACGACGCATGATCACCTCGTTCTCTTGTGTTGGCTCAGATCAGCACGCGACCAATACGCCACTATGTCATCGACGTTTGTCAGCATGGGGCCGGTGCGCAGGAGGTCGCCGATTCCGCCCAAACGCGCAACTCACGTGCGCGGCAACGCATGCGCAGGGCGTCGAGGCCCGTGGCCTCGGCCCTTCGGAGTGTGTCAGAAACGATCAATGCGGCAGCCGCGCCTTCGGTTCCGGGGGAACTCGGCTTATCGGCTGCCGCCACTGGATCAGGCGTTCTCGGCGCGGATCGCGGCAACGACCGCGTCGGTGACCTTCCGCGTGTTGGCGGTGCCACCGAGATCGGGCGTGTGCAGGTCGGGATTGGCCGTGACGCGCTCGACGGCCTTCATCAGGCGCTGCGCGGCGGCGGTCTCGCCGAGGTGCTCCAGCATCATCACCGCGGACCAGAACGTGCCGACGGGGTTGGCGATGCCCTTGCCCATGATGTCGAACGCCGAGCCGTGGATCGGCTCGAACATCGAGGGGAAGGTCCGCTCGGGGTTGAGGTTCGCAGTCGGCGCGATGCCGAGCGAGCCGGCAAGGGCGGCTGCGAGGTCGGAGAGCACGTCGGCGTGCAGATTGGTGGCAACGACGGTGTCGATGCTCTGCGGGCGCATCACCATCCGCATGGTCATGGCGTCGACCAGCATCTTGTCCCAGGTCACGTCGGGGAATTCGCGCGACACTTCCAGCGCGATCTCGTCCCACATCACCATGGCGTGGCGCTGGGCGTTCGACTTGGTGACGACGGTGAGCAGCTTGCGCGGGCGGGACCGTGCCAGCTTGAACGCAAAGCGCATGATCCGCTCGACACCGGCGCGGGTGAACATCGCGACATCGGTCGCGGCTTCCAGCGGCGAGCCCTGGTGCACGCGGCCGCCGACGCCGGCATATTCGCCTTCCGAGTTCTCGCGGACGATGACCCAGTCGAGCTCCTTGTCCTTGACGCTGCGCAAGGGCGAGGTGATGCCGGGCAGGATGCGGGTCGGGCGCACATTGGCGTACTGGTCGAAGGGCTGGCAGATCGCGAGCCGCAGGCCCCACAGGGTGATGTGATCAGGGATGTCCGGATGCCCTGCCGAGCCGAACAGGATGGCGTCGTGGTTGCGGATCTGGTCGCGGCCGTTCTCCGGCATCATGCGGCCGTGCTTCTTGTAGTACTCGCCGCCCCAGTCGAAATGATCGAACTGGAAGCTGAAGCTCTTGTCGCGCTCGGCCAGTGCCTTGAGGGCTTCGACGCCCGCGTCGATGACTTCGGTGCCGATGCCGTCGCCGGGGATGGCTGCGATCTTGTAGGTCTTCATGTCTATCGTTCTCGCGTGGGTCAGGATGAAAGGGTCTGCGCACCGGCGGGCGCCGGCTGGCGGTTGATGGAGCGGGCGAGCAGCAGCGTCATGATGGCGGACAGCAGCAGCAGGCCAGCGACGAAATAGAGGCCGCCCGCGAAGCTGCCGGTCTGGTCCTTGATCCAGCCGATCATCGCCGGGCCGGCGAAGCCGCCGAGATTACCGATCGAATTGATCGTGGCAATGCCGCTGGCCGCAGCCGGGCCCGACAGGAACAGCGTCGGCATGCTCCACAGCGGCGGTTTCGCCGCGCTGATGCCGACATTGACCAGGACCAGCGCAGCCACCACCGAGACGACGGCCGAGGCAAGGCCGGCCAGCGCAAGCCCGATCGTGGCGACGAGGCAGGCGATCACGACGTGCCAGATGCGCTCGTTGGTGCGGTCCGAATGCCAGGACCACAGATACATCGCGATCACGGCGACGGTCGGCGGCACCGCGTTGAGGAAGCCGACGGTCATGTTGGACAGGCCAAAACTCTTGATGATCTGCGGCGCCCAGACGCCGAGCGTGTAGAGGCCGGCCGAGGTGCCGAAATAGACCAGCGCCAGAGCGAGCACGCGCGGGTCGGTGAGGCCGCGCCACATGTTGTGGCTCGCGGTTGCGGCCTTGCTGGTGCGTTCGCCGTCCATGGCATCGACCAGCCAGGCGCGCTCGTCGGCCGCCAGCCATTTTGCCTGTTCGGGCCGGTCGGTCATGTAGCCGAGCACGACGAAGCCGAGCACGATCGCGGGCAGCGCCTCGATCAGGAACAGCCATTGCCAGCCCTTGAAGCCGAGCAGCCCGTGCATCTCCAGCAGCGCGGTCGAGAGCGGCGAGCCCAGCACGGTCGAGAGGGGAGCTGCAGCCATGAACAGGGCTGTCACCGACGCACGCTGGCGCGCGGGGAACCAATAGGAGAGATAGAGGATGATGCCGGGGAAGAAGCCGGCCTCGGCCGCGCCGAGCAGGAAGCGCAGGATGTAGAAGCTGGTCTGGCCCTGGACGAACGCCATCGCGGCGGAGACGAGGCCCCAGGTGATCATGACGCGTGCGATCCACAATCGCGCGCCGACCTTGTCGAGGATGACGTTGGAGGGCACTTCGAACAGGAAGTAGCCCCAGAAGAAGATGCCGGCGCCGAACCCGTAGACCGAGGCCGAGAAGCCGAGGTCCTTGTTCATGGTCAGCGAAGCGAAGCCGATATTCACGCGGTCGATGAAGGCCACGAAATACAGCAGCATGATGAAAGGGACGATGCGCAGGGATACCTTGCGCAATGTGCGCGTCTGCAATTCGCTGGTCACCTCGGGCCTCCGATAGCTTTGTTATTGTCGGCCGGACGGTAGGCGAGGGCTTGAGACGGACTCAATGAGCGCTGGTTTATACAAAAAATTGAGATAATAAGGCGCCCGGGAGATCGATCATGGAGCTGCACCAGCTCAGATGCTTTGTTGCCGCCGCCGAGCAGCTGCATTTCGGCCGGGCCGCGCAACAGCTGCAAATGCTGCCGTCCGCGCTCGGGCGCCATTTGCGGCTGCTCGAGGAGGACCTCGGCACGCGCTTGTTCGCCAGGACCACGCGGGTCGTGACGCTGACTGAGGATGGCGCGGCGCTGCTGCGCGAGGCGCGTTCGATCCTGGAGCGCATCGAGGCTGTCGAGAGCAGCTTTCGCAACAGGTCCCGCAGCAAGGGCGCGCGACGCCTGCGGATCGGCGCTATCGACAGCGCCGCGGCAGGACTTTTGCCGCAGCTCCTGAAGGATTTTCGAGCCGAGCATCCCGACATCGCGGTGCAGTTGGTCGAGGACAAGACTGTGCGCCTCCTGCCAAAATTGCTCTCCGGTGCGCTCGATCTTGCCTTCGTTCGCCCACCGGACCGTGCCGACAAGCGCCTCGAATTCCAGCCGCTGCTGATGGAGACGGCGATCGTCGCGCTGTCGCAACGGCATGCGCTCGCGCGCCGAAAATCCGTGTCGCTCGCCGACATCGCCGACCAGCCGATGATCGTGCCGGACCGCCGCTCGCGGCCGCACAGCCATGCGCTGGTCATGACGCTGTTCGAGGACGCCGGCCTCAGCCCGCGCGTCGTTCAGGTCGCCGACGAGAAGCAGACCATCGTCAACATGGTGGCGGCGCGGCTCGGGCTCGCCATCGTGCCGCGCTGGACCTCGCGCATGGCGATCTCAGGTGTTCGCTTCGTGCCACTCAAGCTGGAGCGCACCGGCGCGGTCGGCCGCTTGCCGCTGGCCGCCGCCTGGATGCGCGGCTCGCAGGATCCGCTGCGCGAGGCCATGATGTCGATGGTCGCGCGACGGTTGCGGACCTACGCGAAGGGGGCTTGATCTCCGCTAATGCGGCAACTGGCTCTGCCTGAAGTCGCGCGGCGACATGCCAAAATGCTCGCGGAAGACGCGGCCGAAATGCGAGAGGTCGTTAAAGCCCCAGGCAAAGGCGATCTCGCCGACATGGCGATGCGCCAGCATGGGTGAGGCGAGGTCGCGCTTGCATTGCGCGAGACGTTCGGCGAGCACGTGGCGCTGGAACGAGGTGCCGTCGTCGGCGAGGAGATCGTTGACATAGCGTGGCGAGATGCCGAGCGCGATTGCCGTCTCCGTTAGTGACAAATCCGGATCGGCGAGGTGGCTGCGGATATGCGCTTTCAGCCGGTAGAGCAGGGCGGAGCGGTGGGTCGATGACGGCAGCGACGTCTGGCCGAGCCGTTCGCTCAGCGCCATCGCGACCAGATCGACCGCCTGCTCGGACAGCGCAGTCGCGTGGCCCGGGTCGATCCGGTCCGCGCTGTGGCAGAGGCTGAAGATGAAATCATAGGCCAGCCGCTGCAGCGGCACGTCCGCGCCGAAGGCCGTCGCCGTCATGGCTTCGGTGGCGCCGAGCCGCCGGGTCAGCATGTCGCGCGGTACTTTGAAGATCGTCTGCGTGAAGGCGTCGTCGAATTTCAGCTGATAGGGCCGCGTGGTGTCGTAGAGCGCGAACTGGCCGGGTTCGATCACGGTCTCGCGGCCGTCCTGCACGATGCCGCCGCGTCCGCGATTGCCGAGCGCGATCAACACAAAGTCCTGGCCGGAGCGGGCGATCCGCGACGGCGTCCGGAAGACATGCTGGCGATCCGAGCTGACGTCCGAACAGACAGCGCGTCCAAGCGAGGCCTGCGTGACCGAGCCGCGGAAGGCGTTGCCGAGATCGGATTTGCAGTCGAGCTCGACGAAAACGTCACAGACGATGTCCTGCCACAGCGCCAGGCGTCGGTGGCCGGGGCTGCCGTCCGTGGTGAACTGGAGCGTCATCGGCAAGCCTCCCTGTCCCTTCCCGCGTAACCGCCTGTCGGCGCTGATCGGCCCCGATGCGAGGCAAGTTCCGTACCGCCTCGGCGATCGCGTCCGGTCGAGTTTTTGTTCCGCGGCGGTCGAGCGCCCGTCGTCCGGTTGGCGCAATAGACTGCATCGGACCTACGCCCCGATCAACCGGAAAGCGGTTGTGGCGGCTGGTCCACGCGAAGCGCATCAGGGAGGCGGGAATGGGCATCGAACATCCGAAGTACAAGGTCGCGGTGGTGCAGGCGGCACCAGCCTGGCTCGATCTGGACGCCTCGATCGACAAATCGATCGCGCTGATCGAGGACGCCGCCAGGCAAGGCGCAAAACTGATCGCATTCCCGGAGGCCTTCATCCCCGGCTATCCCTGGCACATCTGGATGGACTCGCCGGCCTGGGCGATCGGCCGCGGTTTCGTGCAGCGCTATTTCGACAACTCGCTCGCCTATGACAGCCCCCAGGCCGAGAAGCTGCGCGCGGCCGTGCGGAAGGCAAAGCTCACGGCCGTGCTCGGCCTGTCCGAGCGCGAGGGCGGCAGCCTGTATCTCGCGCAATGGCTGATCGGGCCCGACGGCGAGACCATCGCAAAGCGCCGCAAACTGCGGCCGACCCATGCCGAGCGCACCGTCTATGGCGAGGGCGACGGCAGCGATCTCGCCGTGCACGACCGGCCCGGCATCGGCCGGCTCGGCGCGCTCTGCTGTTGGGAGCATCTGCAGCCGCTGTCGAAATACGCGATGTATGCCCAGAACGAGCAGGTGCATGTCGCGGCCTGGCCGAGCTTTTCGCTCTACGATCCTTTCGCGCCCGCGCTCGGCGCCGAAGTGAATAATGCGGCCTCGCGCGTCTACGCGGTGGAAGGCTCGTGCTTCGTGCTCGCGCCGTGCGCCACCGTCTCGCAGGCGATGATCGACGAACTTTGCGACCGGCCCGACAAGAATGCGCTGCTGCATGCCGGCGGTGGCTTTGCCGCGATCTACGGTCCCGACGGCAGCCAGATCGGCGACAAGCTGGCGCCGGATCAGGAAGGTCTGCTGATCGCGGAGATCGATCTCGGTGCCATTGGCGTCGCCAAGAACGCGGCCGATCCCGCCGGGCACTATTCGCGCCCCGACGTCACGCGCCTGCTGCTCAACAAGAAGCGCTACCAGCGTGTCGAGCAGTTCGCACTGCCGGTCGACACCATCGATCCCGCCGACATCGCAGCGGCCGCGAGCTGAGCGCCATCGCCAGGGGAGGGTTTGGTCATGGAATCCGCAATTCCTCCGCATCTCGAAACCGAGCGCTCGCGCCACAAGCGGGTGCCGGACGATTATCAGCCGCCATATCCGTCCTTCGTGGCGCGCTACAAGCCTGCCGTCAGCCGTGTCGTGATGGCCTATTTCGGCGTGCAGTATCGCGGCACGGCGCCGGCAGCCGCGACCGCTGCGCTCGCTCAAGTCGCGAAGCGCTTTGTGGCGGCTGACGGTCCGACCCATTGGGACCGCGCGCAATATGTCGACCAGGCCGGAATGACCAACATTGTCTCCGTGGCGTACTGGGACGACATCGGACGCTTCGACGCCTGGTTCGGGCCTGCGCGCGAGGCGTGGACCGGGACAGGGACGGATGGCATCGGCACCTTCATCGAGGTGCTGAGGCCGTCAGTTGCGCGTCACGAGACGCTGTTCTCCTCGCTCGGACGCCCCGAGGGGCTTGCCGTGATCGCCGACGGCATGAGCGGCGAGGTGCAGGAGCACGCCTATTGGGGCGGCATGCGCGACCGCATTCCGCTGTCGCAGACCGATGCGATGACGCCGGGTGGCAGTCCGACTCTCGTCCGCGATGGTGCGCGGCTGCGCGTCGTCGCGCACGACAATCTCTGCCTGATCCGTTCGGGGCAGGACTGGAGCGATACGGAGGCCTCCGAGCGACAGCTCTATCTCGGTGACGTCGAGCCTGTGCTCCGCGAGGGCATGGATTTCCTGCGCGACGATGGCCTCGGCATCGGCTGCTACGCCAATCGTTACATGCAGGTGCTCACGGCTGACGGTGGATTGAGCGAAAAATCCTACGGCCAGAGCTGTTGGAAGAGCCTCGCTGCGCTGGAGCGCTGGGCGGAGTCGCATCCGACCCACGTCAGGATTTTTGGCGCCGCGATGAAATATCTCTCGACGCTCGGTCCATCCGCAAAGCTGCGGCTGTATCACGAGGTCACGGTCGCCGCCGCCGACGAGCAGTTCTTCGAGTATCGCGACTGCCATCCCGGGACGGGCATGCTCGCGGCGGTCGAGACCGTCAGCGCCTGAGGCTTACGCAGCCCCTGCGCAATGGGGCAGCACGTCGGGATGCGCGGCGCAGATGTGATGCGCGCCGGCATCCCGTAGCTCGGCTTCGCTGCCATAGCCGTAGAGCACGCCGATCGCGGTCATGCCGTTGGTCCTGGCGCCGACGACGTCATGGCTGCGGTCGCCGATCATGATCGCGTTGCGCGGGTCGACCTTGGCCTCTTCGAGCGCGTAGCGAAGCAGGTCGCGCTTGTCGACCCGGGTGCCGTCGAGCTCGGAGCCGAACACGCGTTCGAAATAGTCGCGCAGGCCGAAATGGGCGACGATGCGTTCGGCGTAGACGGCGGGCTTACTTGTCGCCACGAACATGCGCGCGCCGGTCGCGGCCACAGTGGCCAGCGTGTCATGGATGCCCTGATAGGGCGTGTTCTCGAACAGGCCGACGTTGGAAAACCGCTCGCGGTAGAGCAGCAGCGCTTGGTCGGCCAGCGCATCGGTTCCCGTCAATTTCTTCAGGCTGGCAAGCAGGGGCGGGCCGATGCACCAGGTCAGTTCGTCCTGGCTCGGAACCGGCTGTCCCAGCTTCTCCAGGGCATATTGGATCGAACCCGTGATCCCCGGCTTTGGGTCGGTCAGCGTGCCGTCGAGATCAAAATAGATTGTCTGCATTTTTGCCGGGCTCTGCGTTGCATATTCCGGCCGTTGCTAGTTGCCTTGGGGCCTGAGTTCAAGGGCAGATGTCGGGAGCAAAATGCGGTTTGTACGGGCGCAAGGGCTGATCTGGCGGGTGCTCGCGGCAGCACTCCTGTGCACGCCGGCGTTGGCCGAGGACGTGACCGTCCCGCCCACGCAGCTCGGCCCCGAAGCGCCGGCCAAGCCGTCGCCCGAGCCCGTGCGCGAAAGCGACACGCGGGAATCGATCTGCCTGATCATCGAATCCGCCGCGCGCGCCTCCAACCTGCCGCTGGAGTTTTTCGCCCGTGTGATCTGGCAGGAGAGCCGGTTTCAGGCCGATGCGGTCGGACCAGTGACGCGCAGCGGCCAGCAGGCTCAGGGCATCGCCCAGTTCATGCCGGGCACCGCGAGCGAGCGCGGGCTGCTCGATCCCTTCAATCCGATCCAGGCGCTGCCGAAATCCGCCGAGTTTCTCGATGAGCTGCGCAACCAGTTCGGCAATCTCGGCCTCGCGGCCGCCGCCTACAATGCCGGCCCGCGCCGGGTGCAGGAATGGCTCGCCGGCACCGGCGGCATGCCCGACCAGACCCGCAACTACGTGCTCGCCATCACCGGCTCCACGGTCGAGGCCTGGCGTGACGCGGGCAAGGGCGGCAAGGATCCCAAGAGCGTGCCGCCGACCAGCTGCCACGAGTTGATGGCGCTCTTGAAGCGCGCACCCAATCCGTTCGTCGCCGAGCTGGAGCAGCACGTCGAGCTTGCGGCTGCAAAGCTGTGGGGCGTGCAGCTTGCCGCCGGCTTTGATCGCAACAAGGCGCTGGCGATGTATGCCCGCGCCGTCGGGCGCCTCAGCTCGGTGATCGGCGAGCGCGATCCGAGCCTGCTCAGCTCGGTGATGCGCAGCCGCGGCACGCGCGCCTTCTACCAGGTCCGCATCGGTGCCGACACGCGTCCCGAAGCCGACGAACTCTGCACCCGCATCCGCAAAGCCGGCGGCGCGTGCTTCGTGCTGAAGAACAGGGGCGTGCCGGGGTAGGGCTCCCTGTCATTCCGGGGCGCGCCTCTTGGGCGCGAACTATGATGCGCAATTG
>JAEWBW010000295.1 GCA_023390955.1 Pseudomonadota bacterium | reverse complement strand
AGGTGACCCTTGCCCACTCCCCCAATCGAAGGGTTGCAAGACATCTGACCGATGTCACTCGCACTGAACGTGACAAGGCCGACACGTGCACCACGGCGCGCTGCCGCAGCCGCGGCTTCGCAGCCGGCGTGACCAGCACCAATGACCAAGACGTCGTACATGCCAGGCGCTTAGCCGAATTGCGCGGGTGCGAAAATGCTGTGTTCCACGTGAAACATCACTTGCCGAGGCAAAAGCGACCGAACAGCGCGTCGAGCACGTCGTCCACGCTGGCACGTCCCGTCAACCGATCGAAGGCTGCGCGAGCATATCGTAGCGCCTCGGCAATAATGACGATGTCGCTAGCCTCGCCGATCTCCGCCAACGCGCCCTGAGCCTCGGCAATGTGCGCTGCCTGGCGGCGGTTGAGCGCCAGAGCATCCTCCGGCGGCAGAAGCGCACGCGCCAGGCTGCCGACTGCCTCAAGCAAATCAGACAGGCCGGCCCCGGTCACCGCCGAGACGGCAAGTGAGCCGACGCGCGCCGTCTCGCGACCTGGAATGTCGCAGCGTGGATGCAGCTTCACCAATCGCGGATGGTCCGGCGCATCCGCAGGCTCCCCGAGCCACAAGAGAACGTCTGCTGAAGCGGCCGACGCTCGGGCACGCTGAATGCCGATCCGCTCCACCCGATCCTTTGCATCGCGGAGGCCGGCCGTGTCCGTCAGCAGGATCGGAATACCACCGACATTTAGCGGAACCTCGATTTGATCTCGCGTCGTTCCCGGGATTTCCGTGACGATCGCCTTGTCCTCGCCAGCTATCGCATTGATCAGGCTTGATTTTCCGGCGTTGGGAGGTCCTGCGAGGACGACGCGGACACCGTCCTTCAATGGCTCAACGCGGGGGCGCTGAAGCCATGACGTCAGTTCTGCCTCAAGCGCCGCGATCTCGCCGACCACGGACGGGTCGACCGAAGTATCGTCCTCATCCGCATAATCGATCGCCGCCTCTGCCCTCGCCGACAACATGAGGAGCCGGGCCTGCCATGCTTCGACCTGCTGCCGCAGCCCGCCTTCGGCCATCGCCAACGCCGCCTTGCGCTGGCTCTCCGTCTCGGCCTCGATCAGATCCGCGAGGCCCTCTGCTTCGGTCAGGTCGATGCGGCCGTTCTCGAATGCCCTGCGCGTGAACTCACCGGGCTGAGCAGGTCTCAAACCGTCGATGCGAGCGAGGGCGCTCAGAACAGCATCGACAACTGCTCTCCCGCCGTGACAGTGCAATTCGACGACATCTTCTCCGGTTGAGCTGGCGGGACCGTCAAACCGAAGCACCAACGCATCGTCCAGCACGTCCCCCGACGCATCGCGCAAGGTGCGAACTGCCGCTTTCCGGGCGGGGGGAAGCGATCCTGCCAAGGCCGCGCCGGCAGCGTGCGCTGCGGGTCCGCTCAAACGTATCACGCTGACTGCTGCGGGCGGCCGCCCGCTCGATAAGGCGAAGATCGTGTCCGTGCTCACGCTGCGCCGCTTAGCGCAGCCCGGGCGCTACGCGAACAGCTTGCCGAGGCCGACGTCCGGATGGACCCAGCCGTCGTAGATCATCTTGCCGGCGACATAGACGATGACGATGAGGCCAACGTAGCCGATCCACCGGTAGCGTTCGATGTAGCGGGCGATGATGTTCGCGGCGACGCCCATCAGGATCACGGCGAAGACCAGGCCGACGATCAGGATGCCGGGGTGATCGCGAGCCGCGCCTGCGACCGCCAGGACGTTGTCCAGGCTCATCGACACGTCGGCGACGGCTACTGCCCAAACTGCCGCGCCGAAGCTCTTGGCAGGCTTCAGGCCAGAGTGCTCGTCGCCGTGAATTTCCTCCGACCCCGGCGATTCACCGGTGTGGCGAAGCTCTCGCCACATCCTCCAGGCGACCCACAGCAGAAGAAGTCCACCGACGAGAATAAGTCCAACGATTTGAAGGAGTTGCGTAACAATCAGAGCGAAGATGATGCGCAGGACCAGAGCGGCGAGAACGCCGATCATAATCACCTTGCGTCGCTGCTCTGGAGTCAGGCCCGCGGCAAGCGCGCCGACAACAATCGCATTGTCGCCCGCCAGAACGAGGTCGATCATCAGAACCTGGAGGAACGCAGCGAAAGCCGCCGGCTCGGTGATGTTCGAGAAATCGTGAACGATTGTGTCCCAAATGCCGGCAGGCCCACCGAAGCCACCGCTCGCGGCAGCCAGGGTCGTCAGCAATATCTCGAACACTTGGTCCCCCTCTTTGGTTTGGAGCGCTCGGCTAGAGCCGACCGCTCACCATTTTGTTCCAATCAGTAACTCAGGCGAATCCGAATACCTGCCTCAATCCCAGCACATGCTCGCCACCCATCCAGCCTTCGTAGATCATGTTGACTGAGACATAGAGAATGACGGCAAGGCCGATGTAGTTGATCCAGTGATAGCGCTGGATGAGGCGCGCAACATAGTTCGCAGCCAGCCCCATGAAGAGTACCGAGAAACACAAGCCGACGACGAGCAGCGCCGGGTTCTCGCGCGCGATCGACGCGACCAGCAACACGTTGTCGAGGCTCATGCTGAGATCGGCGATCGCGATCTGCACCGCCGCCTGCATGAAGGTCTTGGTCCGGGTCGGGCCTTCGACCTCGGCCGTGTCTGGATCGTCCAGGACCGCCGGCGCGGTCGGGTGG
>JAEWBW010000289.1 GCA_023390955.1 Pseudomonadota bacterium | reverse complement strand
GCGGCAACGGCATGCGCTGCGTGGTCCGCCGCATCTTCGAGAAGACCGGGCAGACCAGTGCGACGTTCGAGACCGCTGCGGGCCTGCTCAACGCCTGCCAGGGTCCGTCGCCCGATCTCTACACCGTGGACATGGGCGCGCCGAAGTTTGGCTGGCAGGACATTCCGCTGGCGGAAGAGTTTCGCGACACCCGCTACATCGAATTGCAGATCGGGCCGATCGACAATCCAATCCTGCATTCGCCGTCGGTGGTGAGCATGGGCAACCCGCACGCCGTGTTCTGGGTCGACGATGTCAACGCCTACGACCTCGGCCGCTTCGGTCCGCTGCTCGAAAACCACCCGATCTTCCCCGACCGCGCCAACATCACGCTCGCCCATATCGTCGATCCCGAGCACATCACGATTCGCACCTGGGAGCGCGGCGCCGGGCTGACCCGGGCCTGCGGTTCGGCCGCCTGCGCCACCGCGGTCGCCGCCGCACGCCTGAAGCGTGCCGAGCGCAATGTCGAGATCACGCTGCCCGGCGGCAAGCTCGGTATCGAATGGCGCGAGCGCGACGACCACGTGCTGATGACGGGCACCGCGACCTTCGAATTCGAGGGCAATTTCGATCCGGCACTGTTCGCCCCGGTGGCGTAAATGTGCGCCGAAATCGTCAATTTCGGCTGCCGGCTGAATGCCTTCGAGGCCGAAGTGATCCGCCGCGAGGCCGACAGCGCGGGGCTATCCGACACCATCATCATCAACAGCTGCGCCGTCACCAACGAAGCGGTGGCGCAGGCGCGGCAGTCGATCCGCAAGCTGAAGCGCGAGCGCCCCTCGGCGCGCATCGTCGTCACAGGCTGCGCGGCGCAGACGCAGGCCGACATGTTTGCCGGCATGGCCGAGGTCGACCGCGTCGTCGGCAATGACGACAAGATGCGCGCTGACGCGTGGCGCGACACGCGCACCGCGTTCGATCTCGGTGCGAGCGAGAAGATCGCGGTCAGCGACATCATGGCCGTCAAGGACATGGCGCCGCATCTGATCGACGGTTTTGCGGCCGGCCTGCCGCGCGTATTCGTGCAGGTGCAGAACGGCTGCGACCATCGCTGCACCTTCTGCATCATCCCGTTCGGCCGCGGCAACTCGCGCTCGGTGCCGATGGGTGCGGTGGTCGATCAGGTCCGCATGCTGGCCGAGCGCGGCCATGCCGAGATCGTGCTGACCGGCGTCGATCTCACAAGCTACGGCGCAGATCTGCCCGGCGCGCCGAAGCTGGGCACGCTGACCAGGCAGATCCTGCGGCACGTGCCCGAGCTGAAGCGGCTGCGCATCTCCTCGATCGATTCGATTGAGGCGGATGCGGACCTGCTCGACGCCATCGCCGATGATCCGCGCCTGATGCCGCATCTGCATCTGTCGCTGCAGGCCGGCGACGACATGATCCTGAAGCGGATGAAGCGGCGGCATTCGCGCGGCGATGCGATCGCGTTCTGCGACCAGGTGCGCCGCCTGCGCCCGGACATCGCGCTCGGCGCTGATATCATCGCGGGCTTTCCGACCGAGACCGACGAGATGTTCTCGCGCTCGCTCGATCTGGTCGAGGAATGCGGCCTGACGTTTTTGCACGTGTTTCCATATTCCCCGCGGCCCGGTACGCCGGCCGCGCGGATGCCGCAGGTCGCAGGGCCAGTGATCAAGCAGCGCGCGAAACGTCTGCGTGAGATGGGCGAAGCCGCGCTGCGGCAGCGGCTGCAAACCGAAATCGGCGCGACGCGCGACGTGTTGATCGAGAGCGAGGCGCAGGGGCGCACGGAGCACTATCTGCCGGTGGCGATTACAGGAGCGCGGGTCGGGAGTGTGATGCCGCTGCGGATCGCCGGCAACGATGGCGAGCGACTAACCGCGTAACCCGCTGTCGTCTTCCTTCTCCCCTTGTGGGAGAAGGTGGCGCGAAGCGCCGGATGAGGGGTTGTTTCCGCAAACTTCATCGCGAGAGACTCACGCGCGGAGAGAGACCCCTCACCCGCCTCGCTTCGCGAGGCACCCTCTCCCACAAGGGGAGAGGGGAAGATCTACCCCGCCCGCACCTGCCAGAACCGCAGCGTGCGCCGTGCATTCTCCGGCGTCATCCGCGCGTAATTGCCCCGCGCTCTTGCGATGTCCGCGGGCTTCATCGCGCCTGTCGCGAAGCGGCTCTGGAGCACGGCGGCTGTGGTCTCCCAGCTGAGCTGCGCCGCTCTGCAGGGCACCAGCAGCCCGTCCTCGCGTAGGCTTTGCATCAGCGGACGGATCACCTCGACGGTCGATCCGGACAGGGCGGCCAGTGCCGCGACGGCTTCTTCATAGCGCCGCTCCGTGGCGAAGCCGAACAACACTGCTTCGGTGAGTTGACCGGCGGCCTTGAGATTCGCAATCGCGCGCTTGGCGCCTTCGAAATCGCGAACGCCGGACATCTCGCGTTCGACGCCGACAGTGACGGCGGCGATTGCGGTCTGGATCTCCTCGAACAGATGCGGCGGTGCGCGCGACAGCAGGCGAGTGCGCACGGTGTCCGTTGCCGAACGCAGCAATTTCTGGCGCATGTCCGATGGCAGGTCGACGCGGACGCCGACGCTGACGGCGAGCTCGGGATCGCTTTCAGCCTGGCCGACGATGACGGCGAATCCCTTCGCGGAAACGCGCGCGCCGGGATTGCCGGCGAGTTTCTTGCTCACGCTGGGATAGCGGCGCGCCAGCAGCGCGTCGGTGACGATCTCCTTCAGCCACCAGCGGCCGGCGATCGCGAGCAGATGCTGCTCGCCCTTGGTCGCGGCAAGCTCGACCAGCGCGTCGTCGTCGAGCCGTGCAGATTCCTGCAGAACGGGGGCGGCGATCCTGATCTCGTCATTGCCGGCGAGGCGGCGGATCACCGAGGGCGGCGCCTGCGCGATGGGGGCGAGCTGGGCGCTGATCTCGGCGAGCGCGATGCGCGCACCCATGTCGGCGATCGCGCGCAACTCGATCGTGCCGATCAGGCGCGCGAGCACGTCGTCGAACAGCGCGATCTGCTCGTCGTTGAAATGGCCGGCGGAGGAGAGGAACAGGTCGGTGACGCGGCGGGCCGTTTCCAGCCCTTTTTCCGCCGAGCCCAGTCGAATCGCGGATTCGACCTCGTCGATAAGAGACAGCTCGGCCTTGGTCATCGCGCCTTTGCTCGTCCTGAGCGGATAGGGAAGCTTGTTCTAAGCAACCGCTATCTTTAGAGGCGAGCGCTGAACTTTCCGTAAACCATGCAGGAAAGGGTAGTTATTCACCGCTCCAGCCGCAGGCCCGGAGCCGCTCATGCATGTGCTCCGGCGCCGGGGCGACGACGCGGACCGGCTCCTTGTTGCGGGAGATCGGCACCACGATTTCGCGGGAATGCAGGTGCAGCCGCGGCTCGCCGAAGCGGGGGCCGTTGCCGTAGATGTTGTCGCCGAAGATCGGCCAGCCCTGCGCTGCCGAATGCACGCGCAATTGATGGGTGCGGCCGGTCACGGGTTCCATGGCGAGCCAGGTCAGGCCCTCACCCCGGCCCAACACTTTCCAGTTGGTGATCGCCTTCTGGCCTTCCGGGTCCGGCTTCTGCCACCAGCCACGCTCTGCATTGAGGCGGCCGAGCGGCAGATCGATGGTGCCTTCGTCCTCCGCGGGCCCGCCCTCGACCACGGTCCAGTAGGTCTTGCCGATCTTGCCATGCTTGAAGAGCAGGCCGAGCGACGCTGTCGCCTTGCGGTGGCGGCCGAGCACGAGACAGCCCGAGGTGTCCTTGTCGAGACGGTGGGCCAGCACCGGCGGTCGCGGCAGGCCGAACCGGAGCGCGTCGAAGGAGGCCTCGAGATTGGCGCCGCCCTTGGGGCCGCGATGCACGGGCAGGCCGGCCGGCTTGTCGATGACCAGCATCAAGCCGTCGCGATGGAGCACGCGCGCCAGGATTTCATCCGCGGTCAATTCGGGAACATCGAGCAATTGCAAGACCTTCGTACAGTACTTTCGTTTGCAGGCCGGAACGGCTAACACACCGCCCACATGAACGATACCACTGACACTCCCAAACTGAGCTGGTGGCGCCGCCTGTCCAACGGGCTGAAGCGCACCTCGTCGTCGCTGGGCACGGCCGTCGCCGATCTCGTCACCAAGCGCAAGCTCGACCGCGCCATGCTCGACGACATCGAGGATGTGCTGCTGCGCGCCGATCTCGGCACGGAGGTCTCGGTCCGGATCGCGGAGGCCGTCGGCACCGGCCGCTACGACAAGGCGATCTCGGCCGACGAGGTCAAGGACGTCGTTGCGACCGAGGTCGAGAAGGTGTTGGCGCCGGTGGCCAAGCCTCTCGTGATCGATGCGGCGAAAAAGCCCTTCGTCATCCTCGTCGTTGGCGTCAACGGTTCCGGCAAGACCACGACGATCGGAAAGCTCTCGCAGAAATTCGCGGGCGAAGGTCGCAAGGTCATGCTGGCTGCCGGCGACACGTTTCGCGCCGCCGCCATCGAGCAGCTAAAGGTCTGGGGCGAACGCACCAGGACGCCCGTGATCGCCGGCGCGCAAGGGTCCGATTCAGCGAGCCTCGCCTTCAACGCGCTGACGGCGGCGAAGGAACAGAATATCGACGTCCTCCTGATCGACACTGCCGGCCGCCTGCAGAACAAGTCCGAGTTGATGAACGAA
>JAEWBW010000247.1 GCA_023390955.1 Pseudomonadota bacterium | reverse complement strand
CGATGATGGAGAGTGTGGAAGGCACTTGCCCCAACTTGTCATTGCGAGGAGCGACTTGTCCGCCGTAGCTCGAAGAGCGAAGGCGGAAGCGACGAAGCAATCCAGACTGTTCCCGCTGAGGGATTCTGGATTGCTTCGCTCCGCTCGCAATGACGGCGGAGAGAGCGCCTACCGCATAGGCGGCGCGTACTGCACGCCACCGGCGTTCCACAGCTGGTTCATGCCGCGCGGGATCTTCAGCTTCGACTTCTCGCCGATGTTGCGATCGTACATTTCGCCGTAATTGCCGACGTGGCGGATGATGCGGGCGACCCAGTCCTTGGTGAGGCCGAGCTGCTCGCCGTAATTGCCCTCGGTGCCGACCAGCCGCATCACTTCCGGCTTCTTCGACTTCAGGGCCTCGTCGATGTTCTCCGAGGTGACGCCGAGCTCTTCGGCGTTGATCATTGCGTAGAGCGTCCACTTCACGATCATCATCCAGTCGTCGTCGCGCTGGCGCACCACGGGTGCGAGCGGCTCCTTGGAGATCATGTCCGCCAGGATCATGTGGTCGCCCGGCTTCGACAGGTTCAGCCGCAGCGCGTAGAGCTGGGAGACGTCGGCGGAGAGCGTGTCGCACTTGCCGCTGTCGTAGGCCTTGACCACGTCATCCAGCTTGTCGAACTTCACCTCTTCATACTTCATGTTGTTGGCTTTGAAGTAGTCGACGACGTTGAGCAGCGTCGTGGTGCCGGACTGAACGCAGACCTTGCTGTCGGTCAGGTCCAGCGCAGTCTCCTTGTTGCGCGAACGCGGCACCATGAAGCCTGCGCCGTCGTAATAGGCGACCGCCGGGAAATACAGGTCATAGTCGAGCTCGCGCGCCATGCTCCAGGTGGAGTTGCGCGAGAGGATGTCGACCTTGCGGCTCTGCAGCTCCTTGAAGCGCTCGCCCGCATCGAGCGGAACGAACTTCGCCTTGCCGGGATCGTTGAAGATCGCGGCCGCCACCGCGCGGCAGAAATCGACGTCGAAGCCGGTCCAGTTGCCCTTGTCGTCGGGGATCGAGAAGCCCGGCAGGCCCTTGTTGACGCCGCACAGCACTTCGCCGCGACGGGTGGTGCGCTTCAGGGTGCGGGTGTCGTAGAATTCGTAGACGATGGCGAGGACGGCGACCAGAACGGCGACTGCGAGCCCGATCAGCAGGCCGCCACGAAATGTGCGCATCATTGTGTGTCTCTCGAAATAATTCGGGAAGAGGAAGTTTGAAGGGGGCGGAGAGCATGATCCCCAGGGATCATGCTCCGATCTGGGCCGTCAGATTTCCGGCTTCTGCCGGATGATCACCTTGGTGCCGACCGGGACGCGCTCGTAGAGATCGGCGACGTCGCGGTTGACGAGGCGGAAGCAGCCCGACGACACCTTGGTGCCGATCGTGTCGGGACGGTTGGTGCCGTGGATGCGGTAGACGGTGGTGCCGAGATACATGGCGCGGGCGCCAAGCGGATTGCCGGGACCGCCGGCCATGAAGCGCGGCAGGTAGGGCTGGCGCTGGATCATCTCCGGCGGCGGCGTCCAATCCGGCCATTCCTTCTTGTTGGTGATGGTCACCAGCCCCTGCCACTGGAAGCCGTCGCGGCCGACGCCGATGCCATAGCGGATCGCGCGCCCGCCCGGCTGCACCAGATAGAGGTGCCGTTCGGCGGTCGAGACGATGATGGTGCCCGGCGCTTCGGTGGTGCGGAAATAGACCACCTGCTTCTGCCATTCCGGCTCGAGCTGGAAGGCATCGTCGGCAACCAGGCCGGGCTCGTCGCCGCGGTCAGGGGCCTGGGCGCAGGCATACGATGTGGACAGGGCCAGCCCGACCGCGGTGATGAAAATCCCGGTCAGACGACGAAAATCGGTCATGTCAAAGCTCTCCCCGCTGCCACAGCGCAAATAAGTCGGAACCATCAAAACTCAGGGGCAGGTTCATGGCAAGTTGATGGCGCACCCGGCTGATATGTCACGACAATGCTTAGGTTTTTTGACGTGGATCAACACCACGAAAAGGGGGGATGGCGCCAAAAGCAGTGCCGTTCGGGCCTCCAGAGGCCGAAAGCGACTCAGATCTGGTTGTTCTCGGGCGCAATCGCGAGGCGCCGGACGATTTCGGCGCCCACGGCCTTCGCCTCGAGCCGGGATCCGATGCGCGGGCTGCGGAGCCGTCCGCCGGACTGCAACCTGATCTGGACCAGGCAGTGCTCGTCCTCGGACCGGCCGCGGCGCTCGATGCTGATCGCCTTGACGTCCGGCCCCCCGATATGGTCGGCCCACAGGGTCCCGTCGCCCCACAGGCGCTCGACGCGAATGTCGCCCTCGCGGACGATCCAGAACGAGCCGGTGACGCGGTTGGCCAATCTGTAGACGGCGAACGCGGCGACCGCGCCGAGCGGCAGCAGCGCGATATCGACCCAGCCCGGCTGCAGCCCGCGCCAGAGCTTGTAGGCGTAGGGCGCGGCGCAGAGGACAGCGACGATCGATGCCGCAATCCAGATGTCGCGGCTGGCGAACGGCTCGATGGGTTCGCCGAGATGCATTTCGGGATTGCTGGCGTCGACCGGGTTGAGCGGCGCCTCGACATCGGGAACGTCGAACTGCGCTGCGATGCGGGCGACGGTTTCGCGCACATGGGTGACGTCGGAGATCGACGGCGATGTCAGCCGTTCGCCTGAGGTCAGAGTGAAGGCGAGCTGGAAGCGGGCCTTCGCGACCTTGTGGCCGGGAACCTGCAGGCCAGCGATGTCGTCCTTGGGTACGACCCGGCTGCGGAGCTTGCCGAACGGACGCTGCTGGCCGATCAGAATCTCGGTCGGCGTGATGATCCACACCACCGCCGGCGCCAGCATAATGCCGGCGACGATCGCCGCGCCCCCCAGCAGCGCGATCACCGATATGACGATCTCGAGCGTATCGCGCGTGAACAGCCCGGGCGTGAAGCACAGCGCTACGGCCGCGACGAAGCCGGCCCTGACCAGCCGCTGCGCGATCGAGTAGCCCTCACGAAGGCGGATGTCGGTGCTGGTGGGCGCGTCGTCCATTGCGGGCGGTGATTTGCGTCGGCGCGAAACTCCACGGACGGGTCCGTGGAGTCAAGCGACAAGGGTGAAACCCGGGCCAACGGGACTCACTGGCGCACTTTTTCTGAAGCAATCGCCAGGCTTCGGACGATCTCAGCGACCACTGCACGCGTGACGTCCTCCGTTCCGACGTCCGGGCTGCGGAGCTTTCGCCCGCCGATGAGGCCGATTTCCACCAGGTAGTCGCTGTCGTCAGAATGGCCGGGCTGGATCCCGATGGCTTGAATATCGCTGCCTGTGACTGTCTCGGCAGTTGGCTTGGCGTCCAGGGACAATCGTTCAACGCGAATCTCGTCGTGGCCAATGATCCAGAACGTGCCGGCAAGACGATAGGCGTATCGAAAGAGAAGGAAAGCCACGATGGGGCCGACGATCGCGATTATGATCTCGGCGATGGCAAACGGAAGGTCGTTCCAGAATTTGTATGCATACGGAATGGTGCATAGGCCTGAGATAATCAGCGTGATGATTCGAGTATCGTGTCCCACGGCAGGCCTGACCGGCGCGCCGAGACGGATCTCGGGATTGCTGGCATCGAGCGGATTGACGGGCTCCTCGACATTGGGAACGTCGAACTGCGCGGCAATCCGGGCGATGGTATCGTGAACCTGGGTGACGTCGGCGATCGGCGGCGACGTCAGGCGCTCTCCCGACGCGAGGGTGAAGATGAGCTGGAAGCGTTCTTTCTCCCGCTCGTTGTTCGGGACTTGTAATCCCCTGATGTCCTTTTTTGCGACGACCCGCGTGCGGAGCTTTCCCCACGGACGCTGATGCCCGATCAGAATCTCGTTGGCGGTGATGATCCACACCACCGCGGGCGCCAGCATGATGTAAGCGACGCCTGCCGCTCCGAGCAGCAGTGCGACCACGGAGACGATTATTCTCAGAATGCTGTCGGTGAACAGGCCCGGCATGAAGAAGAGCGCCACGGCGATCGCTACGCCGGACATGATCCATCGCTCCGCGATCGAGGCGCCCTCGCGAAGGCGAATGTCGTCCCAGGATGTTGCGTCGTTCCTTGCGGACATTGAGCTCCCCAGCCGCGGCGGAACCTCCACAAACGGCCGGGGAGTGTCAAGCGGGACGACGTGTCGGGCGCGCGTCGCAACCTGAGGCTTAGGCGGCGACCTCAGCTGCTGGCGTTCAGCAGCCGCGCCACGGTGCGGTCCATCTCCTCATAGCCGCCTTCGCCTTCGTGCTGGAACACGATCTTGCCGGTCTGGTCGACGATGTATTGCGCCGGCCAGTAGCGGTTGCGGTAGGCGTTCCAGGTTTTGGAATCATTGTCCTGCGCGATGGGATAGGAGATGCCGTGGCGCTTCAGCGCGGCCTGCACGTTGCCGGCCGAGCGCTCGAACGGAAATTCCGGCGTGTGCACGCCGACCACGACCAGGCCGCGATCCTTGTATTTTGCGTAGAGCTCGGTGACATGCGGCAGCGTGTTGACGCAGTTGACGCAGCCATAGGTCCAGAAATCGACCAGCACGACCTTGCCGCGCAAGTCAGCGATATCCAGCGGCTTCGAGTTGAACCAGTTGGTGATGCCGCTGAAGTTCGGCGCCGTCGCCTGCGCTGCCGCGACCGTCACAGGCGGCGCCGCGCGCGCGACATCGTCGCAGAAGCCGGGGATCACGGCGCCGACGAGTCCAAGGCCGAGTATCGCAGCCGACACGGTGAGCAATTTGATGGTCATGATTTTCCTCCTGGTGAACGGGGAGATCACAGGCCGATCTGGCCGGTGGGATAGAAGCTGGTGAGCCACGCCACGATCAGCGTGTCGTATTGGAAGTAGGACGCGACGGCGAAGGCGATCACGACGATGCCAAAACCCTGCTGCATCCGCGGCGCGAGGCGTGCGAGGCTGCGCACGCGCGTGGTCGCGGCCTGGCCGCCATAGGCGATGCCGAGCATCGGCAGCGCAGCACCGATCGCGTAGGCGATCAGCAGCGTGCTGGCCCAGCCGGTGTTTTTCGCAGTCGCCACCAGCGTCAGGATCGAGCCGAGCACGGGGCCCGCGCAGGGCGTCCAGACGAGGCCCAGCGTGGTGCCGAGCACGAGACCGTCGAGCGCGCCATCGCGTTGCGTCGTGCTGGTGTTGCCGAGATCGAGCCAGCCATTGAGCCGCGGCGACAGCCACTCGAACGGCGCGGGCCACAGCATCAGCAGGCCGAAGCCGAGCAGCAGGATCGCGGCCGCCGAGCGCAGCACGTTCGGATCGAAATCGAACAGCCGCGTGATCGCACCCAGCAGCAGCGCCGTCGCCGAGAACGAGACGACGAAGCCAAGCGCGATCATCGCCGGCCGCAGCCGCCCGGCATGACCGATCGACGCGCCGAGCAGGATCGGCAGCATCGGCAAGGTGCAGGGCGCGGCGATCGTGAGGATGCCGGCAAGCAGGGCAAAGAGAAGGTCGAGCATCGGAGGTCTCGTGAGGAGGGCACGAGGGGAAATTCGACGTGACGATCTCAGTCGTTACGCGGCGTCACGGCTTCGTGACGGTTCAGCGCTGCCAGCCGAGCAAACGGTGCGCTCCCTCCCCCCTTGCGGGGGAGGGTGGGGGAGAGGGGTGGCTCCGGGAGAGGTCAGAGTTCGCGGCTACCCCTCTCCCTGCCCCTCCCCCGCAAGGGGGGAGGGAATGAGAGAGCGGTGCCCGTATCACTCAAGAATGCGCAGGCGCTGGATTATTTGACTGCTTGAGGAGAGGCGGGCCGAGCCCGCTCACCCATCCCAAATACAAAACGACCCGGAGGGGGGCATCCCGTCCGGGTCGTTGGAGGTCCTTGGGAGGTTTAACAAAACCGTATGAGGATCTTTATAGGGGAGAAGTTTTTCCGCCTGATGTTGTGGTTTGTTTCAATTGTTTCGTTGGCGGTAACGCTTTCGGGAGCGGGATAGTTCCTGGGGGCGAAGCCTATCCCGCTGAAATCGCGTCACTTATGCGGCGTAGCGCTCCACGCCGGCACCCTTAAGCAAGTCGGCGAGTTGCTTGCGGGCATAGAACATGCGGGTCTTCACCGTGCTCTGCGGGATGCCGATGATCTGCCCGACCTCCTCCACCGACTTCTCGTGGTAGTAGACGAGGTTGATGATCTCGCGATGTGCGGGCGACAGCTTCTGCACGCAGGCGCGGAGGATGGCGCTGGTGTCGCTGCGGTCGAGCGAGGTCTCGGGCGTGTCGGCCTGATCGGGGATCTGGCGCACATCCTCCTGATCGATGTCCTCGAAGCGGCGCTGGCGCATCGCGGTCAGCGCCTTGAAGCGGGCGATCGACAGCAGCCAGGTCGAAACCTGCGAACGGCCCTGGAATTGGCCGGCGGTCCGCCAGACGTCCAGGAACACCTGGCTGACCAGGTCTTCGGCGGCGGTGGAATCACGCACGATGCGCAGGATGAAGCGATAGACCCGCACATTGTGCCGGCAATAGAGCATGTGCATGGACGTCCGGTTGCCTTCAGAAATGCTTTGCAGCAGCGTTTCGTCCGCGATCGCCTGAGCGGATGCGATGCTCTGGCTGGCTTGGGCGTTGATGGCGATGACGTTCTGCATGACAGGCTCCCAGTGACGCCGCGACCGGCGGCGTTCTTGAGCCAAAGTGTTAATGAGCCAACGTTTCGGGACGTCTGCACGAAAAGGGGAAAATGGTTTCGTGCGCCGCGAAATTGTTTCGTCCCGCTAACCCGGACGAAACATTCGGGGCAAAAAACTCAATAATTTCAATATACGGAAAATACGGGAGCGGGGATTTGGGCGTCAAGCGAGGGGCTTGGAACGGAATTCGGCCTGCCGCGTTCGGGTCCGGCTTCTCGCGTCGTCCTGGCGAAAGCCAGGACCCATAGCCACCGAGCTGGATTTGGCGAAGATTCGTGGTTGCCGGCCTTGGCCCACCCGCCATTTGGGGTAGTGGGTCCCGGCTTTCGCCGGGACGACGGCGAAATCCCTCAGGCCTTCTCGCCCGCCGGCGAGAACAAATAGCCGCCGCCCCGGATGGTGCGGATCACGGCCGGCTTGGTCGGATCGGGCTCGATCTTGCGGCGGATGCGCATGATGCGGAGGTCGACGGCGCGGTCGAACGCCTCGGCGTCGCGGGCATTGGCCAATTCCAGCAGCCGCTCGCGCGACAGCACCCGCTTCGGATTGGCCGCGAACACTTTCAGCAGCCCGAATTCGGACGCGGTCAGCGGATGCTCGTTGCCCTCGTCGTCGCGCAGCGCCTGCGCCTCGAGGTCGAGCCATTTGGTGCCGAAGCGCACCAGCTGGTCCTTGTCCGATTTCGCAGCCGCGGTGTCGGCCACGGCCGCCTTCACCGGCGTGCTTCGCCGCAGCACCGAACGGATCCGCGCCATCAATTCGCGCAGCTCGCAGGGTTTTGCCACGTAATCGTCGGCGCCGAGCTCGAGGCCGACGACGCGGTCGATCGGGCTCGCGGTCGCCGTCAGCATGATCACGGGCACGTTGATGCGGCTCTTGAGGTCGCGGATGATCGACAGCCCGTCCTCTTCCGGCATGTTGAGGTCGAGCACGACGAGGTCGGGCATGCTGCCCTCGATCGCGGTCCGCAGCGACTTGCCGCCGTCGCACAGCGTCACGGTGAAGCCGTGCATCTTGAGATAATCGCCGACCATCTCCCGGGCCGGGGCCTCGTCGTCGACGATCATGATGTGCTGGCTTTGGGTCATGTCACTACGATCTTGGTCCTCAGCCTAAGGCATTTCAGTGGCAGGCAGGGTGATGGCGAAGGTCGATCCCTGGCCGGGGCCGGGGCTCTCGGCGGTCACCTCGCCGCCATGCATGTCCACGATACGCTTGACGATGGACAGTCCGAGGCCGGTCGAGCTTTCGCCCGCGGTCGGCTTTGCCGACAGCCGCTGGAAGCGGCCGAACAGGCGGCCGAGGTCCTCCGGCGACAGGCCTGCGCCCTCGTCGCTGACGCGGATGATGGTGTCGCTGTCCTCATGCGAGACCACGACGGTGATCTTGCCGCCGATCGGGCTGTATTTGATGGCGTTGCTGATGAGATTGTCGATCGCTTCGCGGATGCGGTCGGTGTCGCACATGGTGACGATGTTGGACGGCGCGGACAGCGCAATCGTCTGCTGCTTGTTGACCGCGAGCGGCTGGTTGGCGTCCGCGACCTCGCGGACCAGGGCAGCGACGTCGACCGGCTCGCGGCGGATGGTGATGTCGAAGGCATCGGCCATCGCGTCCGAGATCAAATGATCGACCATCGTGGTCAGGCGCTTGGTCGCGTCGCGGATGTGGTCGACCTGGGCGACGATACCGGTCTCAGAACCGCCGGCCGAGATCAGCTCCTTCAGCATCTCGGTGCGGCCGAGGATGACGCCGAGCGGATTCTTCAGATCGTGGGCCACCGTGCCCAGAATCTCGTTCTTGAAGCCGTTGGCGCGCTGCAGCCGCAGCCATTGCGCCGACAGCCGTCGGTTGGCCTGCATCAGCGCGCGGGTGCGCTGGGCGACGCGGTCCTCGAGCTGCGTGTTGGCGGCCTGCAGCTGCTGATAGAGGATGACGTTGTCGAAGGCGATCGACAGCCGGCTGGAGAAGATCTCGACCAGCGAGCGGTCGGTGTCGGACAGTTCGCGCTCGGCCTGCAGCAGGACCACGACCTCGCGGCCGCTTCCGGTGCGCGAGTAGAGCACGCTGCGATGGTCGGCGAACTCGTTCTTGCGGCCCTGGAAGGCGGCTTCCACCATGTCGCGCAAATCGGGGTCGAGCGCCTTCGAGGTGGTGGTGCCGATGAAGCGGCTGTAGCAGCCCGAGCCCGCCAGCACCGACAATTCCGAGCCGGCCGCGCCGCCATTGTCGCGCAGCACCAGGATGCCGGCGCAGTCGACATTGAGCAGTGAGGCAAGCTGCGTCAGCACGCCCTCGGCGAGCCGCTGCATCGACTTGAAATCGTACAGCGTCGAGGCGGCGTCGATGATGATCTCGAGCCCGCGCCTGGTCTGCACCATGCGCTCGAGCTGCTGGTAGGAGCGCAGCGCCGCGGTCAGCGAGGTGAACAGCTTGTCGGCGGTAAGCTCGGTCTTGGCCTTGTAGTCGTTGATGTCGTACTGCACGATCACGCGCCGCTCCGGCGCCTGGCCGGGCTGGCCGGTGCGCAGGATGATGCGGACCGTCTCGTTCTTGAGCTCGTTGCGGATGAATTCGACCAGCTCCAGGCCGGCGACGTCGGTCTCCATGATGACGTCGAGCAGGACGGCGGCGATGTCGCTGTGCTCGCGCATCAGCTTGCGACCTTCGGCCGCGGAATGGGCCGACAGAATCTCCAGGCCCTGGTTGTTCAGGCTGTAATCGGACAGCGCAAAACGGGTGCCGTCATGCACCGCCGGATCGTCGTCGATGACGGCGATCTTCCATTTCCGCGTGTCCTTTTCCTCCGACGCGGTGCCGGTGTCGTCGATCAGGTGGAGGACATCGTCCTGTTCGGCCATTGAGAAGTCCCGTCAGTCTCTGTGCTTTCCGTGCCGCCCTTGGCAACCCGGGGCATGATAATGCGAAAAGTAGTACCTTGTCCCAGCTTGGATTCCAGCATCATGCGGCCGCCCAGCTGCTGGGTTACGAGGTTATAGACGATATGCAGCCCGAGGCCCGTGCCGCCTTCATTGCGCCGGGTGGTAAAGAAAGGGTCAAAGGCCTGCCGCTGCACGTCCGGCGTCATGCCGGCGCCGTCGTCGGCGAAGCTGATCTCGATGTCGTCGCTGCCGCGGGGGCGCGCCGAGATCGAGATGGTGCCGGCGCGGCCGTCGGCGAAGGCATGGGTGGCGGCGTTGAGGAACAGGTTGGTCAGGATCTGGCCGTAGGAGCCGGGATAGCCGTCCAGCAACAGCCCCTCGGGCACGTCGACCTGCAGCGTGATCGGCGAGCGCTTCAGCACCGGCCGCAAGCTCGCGATGATCTGTTCGGTGGCTTCGCTCAGCGAGAACTGGCGCCGCTCGGCGTGCGAGCGGTCGACCGCGACCTGCTTGAACGACTGGATCAGCTCGCCGGCCCGCTGCAGATTGGCGACCAGCTGCTGCGAGGCGTCGCGCGAGGACTGCACGAATTCCTCCAGCTGCGAGCGGCGCAGGCCGCCTTCGCCCTTCAACTGCGCCTCGAAGATCTCGCTGCGGCGGGCAAAGCTCGACGCCACCGTCAGGCTGATGCCGATCGGATTGTTGACCTCGTGCGCAACGCCGGCGACAAGCCCGCCGAGCGCGGCCAGCCGTTCGGCGTCGATCAAATTCTGCTGGGCGGCGTTGAGCTCGAGCAGCGCGCTCTCGGCCTTCTCCTTCGACGCACGAAGCTCGTCCTCGGTCCGGCGTTTCGCGATCGCGTTCTCGCGGAATACGTCCACAGCGCGCGCCATGGCGCCGACCTCGTCGCGTGCCTTGGTGCCCTGCACCTCCCGGTCGAGATCGCCGAGCGCGATCGCGCGCATCGCCGTCATGATCTGCTGCAGCGGCAGCCGGATCGACAGCGCGATCAGCACGCCGATGGTCAGGATGATGCCGAGGAAGGTCACCGCGATCGACAGCACGCGCCGCGAGATGTCCGACAGCGTGCGGTCGAACGTCTCCTGCGTGCGCTGCTCGCGCAGGCGCATCAGGCTCGACAATTGGTCGATCGCGCCGATCGCATCGGCCTGGCTCGCGTCGATGGTGTTGCGCAGCAGCTCGGTCCGGCTCGCGAGTTGCTCGGTCAGCTTGGCAAAGCCCTCGCGCAGCGCCGCGGTGCGGGTCGCAAGCTTGGCCAGCGCCATGCGCTGGAGATCATTGTCGGCGAGATCCATCATGACGGGGATGGTCTTCTCGATCGTCTCGGTGTTGCGGCGGGCGTCGTCGGCCGATGCCGTGGAGAGCGAGAGGTAATAGGAATTGGCCGCGACCAGCATCGCGGTGAAGGCTTCGCGGGACTTGCCGAGCGCGGGCCAGATCAGCGCGTCGCGGTGGCCGGTCGCGCCCTCGATGATGGAATAGAGGCCTGCCATGTCCTTGGCCGGACCCTGCACCTGGTCGTCATAGGTCTTGGAGATGGTCGCCTGCACGGTGCGCAGCTCGCCAAAACCGTTGAGGAAGCGCTCGGTGGTGCGTTCGAGCTCCTCGACCGAGCCCGACAGCATCGGGTCCTTGGCGGCGCGGTTGGTCAGCGTCCCCAGCACCGCCTCGCGCAGCAGCAGGATTTCCGCGAACAGGTCCGGGCTCGGCTGGTTGATGTAGCGGTGGATCAGGTTCTGCAGCCGCCCGGTCTCGCTTTCGAGCAGCGCCAGGATCTTGTCGGACTCGCGCACCTGCCGGAGGTCGTCCCAGGCCGAGCCCAGCACCTGCGCACCGTTCCAGATCAGCCCGACCAGCACGACCACGACGGCCGAATTCAGTCCAGCGATCGACAGGATGCGCCAGCGGATCGGCACCGCCCGCAGCAGTCCGACCACGCGCGCGCGAATCCGTCCGGCCGGGCCGGGCGTCTTGTCCGCAACGTCGCTATGTCGGAGCGCTGCCAATGGACCTCACTTCACCTTGCGAATGCGGTCGATCAGCGCGGCCGCGGCGGCATCCTGCCCGGCCTTCGCATAGATCGGCGCCATCGCGTCTTCGAACGGCTTGCGGTCGATCTCCCGCACGACGATCACGCCTGCGGACTCCGCCTTCTTCTGCGACTGCTCCTCGAGGTCGCGCCATTTCTCGCGCATGAACCGGCTGGAGCGCAGCGCGGACTCGCGGAAGATCTGCTGATCCTCCGGTCCCAGGCTCTGCCAGGCCTTCAGCGAGATCACGAGCACTTCGGGGCTCATCGTGTGCTCGGTGAGTGTGTAGTAGCCGGCATGCTTGTAATGGTCCGTGGTCACGAAGGAGGGCCAGTTGTTTTCCGCGCCGTCGAGCAGACGGGTGGCGAGCCCCGTGAGCACCTGCCCGTAGGGCAGCTCGACCGGTTCGGCGCCGAGCGAGCGGATCATCTGCGACATCAACTCCGATTGCTGCACGCGGATCCGCAATCCCTTGAGATCCCCGATGCTCTTCACTGGCCGCAGGCCGTTATAGATCGACCGCGCGCCGGAATCGTAGAAGGCGAGACCCACAAAGCCGTAGGGCTGGAAACTATCCAGGATCTCGCTGCCGATCGGGCCGTCCAGCACCTTCTGCATATGCTCGATGGAGCGGAACAGGAAGGGCATCGCGAGCACGTTCATCGCCGGAACGAAATTGCCGATCAGCGCCACATTGGTCCGGTTGAGATCGATGGCACCGGCCCGGGTCTGCTCGATCGTTTCCTTCTCCTCGCCAAGCTGGCGGGAGTGAAACACCTTGACCTCATGGCGGCCGCCAGTGCGCTCCGCGATCAGGACGCCCATGTAGCGCAGCGCCTGAACGGTCGGATAATCCTCGGCCTGGGTGTCGGCGGCGCGAAATTCGCGCGCAAACGCTCCCGTCGCGCACATGGCGAGCAAAAGCGCGACAAAAACCACTCCGGTCCGCTGAATTTCGGCACGGCTTAACACAGGCACACTCAACCCCTTGGTGATGGAGTCTATGGCGGGAGCGAAAGGTTCAATACAATCTATCAGAAGGTTGAGGGAACGCTATCCCGTCAAGGGGTTAACGGGCGGGCCGATTGTGCGGCGCGGCTCATCCACATTCCTGATTGAAACCGGAAATGCCGCGCCGTAAGCAGGGGCGGCGGACCAGATCATTGCCCAATAGCGCGAACCGGATAGTCACCGTGATTTCAGCCAAGCGCGTCCTGCAGGCCACCGTCGCAGCAGCGGCGCTCGTGTTCACCTCGATGGCCCATGCGGCCACCGACATCCAGCTTTGGCACGCGATGTCGGGTGAACTCGGCCGGCAATTGGAGAAGCTCGTCTCCGATTTCAACGCATCGCAAGCCGACTTCGTCATCGTGCCGACCTACAAGGGCAACTACACCGAGACGGTGACGGCCGCGATCTTCGCCTTCCGCTCGCGCAGCCAGCCGGCGATCGTGCAGGTCAACGAGGTCGCGACCGCGACCATGACCGCGGCCAAGGGTGCGATCTATCCGGTGTTCACCCTGATGAAGGATCTGAATGAGCCGTTCTCGCCGGGCGCCTATCTGCCCGCGGTCTCCGGCTATTACACCGACGCGGCCGGCAATCTGCTGTCCTTCCCGTTCAACGCGTCGACGCCGATCCTCTACTACAACAAGACCATGTTCCGTAACGCGGGCCTCGATGCCGAGACGCCGCCGAAGACCTGGCCGGAGCTCGGGGCTGCCGCGAAAAAACTGCGCGAGCGCGGCGCGGCCTGCGGCTTCACCACGTCCTGGCCGTCCTGGATTCACATCGAGAATCTCTCGGCATTTCACGACTTGCCGCTGGCGACGCGCTCCAACGGCTTTGCCGGGCTGGACGCGGAGCTGAGCATCAACAATCCGGTGGTGGTGAACCATGTCGCGCAGCTCAGCGCATGGCAGAAGGACAAGGTGTTCGACTATGGCGGCCGCGGACAGTCGGCCGAACCGCGCTTCCAGAGCGGCGAATGCGGCATCTTCATCGGCTCGTCCGGCACCCGTGCCGACATCAAGGCCAATTCGAAATTCGAGGTCGGCTTCGGCATGATGCCGTACTGGCCCGATGTGAAAAACGCGCCGCAGAACTCACTGATCGGCGGCGCCACTCTGTGGGTGCTGCGCGATCGTCCCCGCGACGAATACAAGGGCGTGGCCAAATTCCTGGCCTATCTGTCGCAGCCGGGCGTGCAGGCGGCCTGGCACCAGAACACCGGCTATCTGCCGATCACCCGCGCGGCCTTCGAGCTGACGCGGGCGCAGGGCTTTTACGAGCGCAATCCGGGCGCCGCGATCTCGTTCGAGGAGATCACGCTGCATCCGCCGACGGCCAACTCCAAGGGCATCCGTCTCGGCTCCTTCGTGCTGATCCGCGGCGTCATCGAGGATGAGCTGGAGCAAGCCTTTGCTGGCAAGAAGCCGGCCCAGGCTGCGCTTGAATCCGCCGTCGAGCGGGGCAACAAGCTGCTCCGCCAGTTTGAGCGCGCCAGCCCGGACCGATAAGTGACTGCTCAATTCGAGGGCGCTCAAAAATTACCGCCTAATATCTGGGCATCATAGGCTCTTTGTATGCAATCCGATCGCGCCGTCGGTGGCATCTCCGGCTGCGTCAGATTGTAACTTTCCAGATAAAATCAATGCCTTAGGTCGACGCCAAAGCCATGGCGAGGCTTGGCACGAACCTTGCGAAGCCAGTTCCAACCAAAACCTTTTGTGTTGGAGCATTGGTCATGAAGCGTCGCGATTTCCTGAAGTCAGTGTCCGGGTTGGCAGCCGGCGTGGCCCTGCCGGTGGCGCCTGCCGTGATCACCTCCGCCAGGGCCGACGCCCGCTCCGAAACCTTGCTGATCGTCTCCGAGGGTGGGCCCAACAATCTCGACATCCACGGCATCGGCACCAACGTGCCCGGCTATGAAGTCTCCTGGAATTGCTACGACCGCCTCATCAGCCACGAGATGAAGGCCGGCCCCGGCGGTGTGCCCTATTACGACCGCGACAAGTTCAAGCCCGAGCTCGCCGAGAGCTTTGAGATCGCCGACATGTCGGTCACCTTCAAGCTGCGCAAGAACGCCAAATTCCACGACGGCGCGCCGGTCACCGCGAAGGATGTGAAGTGGTCGCTCGACCGCGCGGTGAGCGTCGGCGGCTTCCCGACCTTCCAGATGAGCGCGGGCTCGCTGACCAAGCCCGAGCAGTTCGTCGTGATCGACGATTACACCGTGCGCGTCGACTTCCTGAAGAAAGACAAGCTGACGATCCCCGATCTCGCCGTGATCGTGCCCTGCATCGTCAACTCCGAACTGGTGAAGAAGAACGCCAGCGAGAAGGATCCCTGGGGTCTCGAATTTACCAAGCAGCAGACCGCCGGCTCCGGCGCCTACAAGGTGACGAAGTGGACTGCCGGCACCGAAGTGGTGATGGAGCGTAACGACGATTGGGTCTGCGGCCCCCTGCCGAAAATCAAGCGCGTGATCTGGCGCATGGTGCCGCAGGCCGGCAACCGCCGTGCGCTGCTCGAGCGCGGCGACGCCGACATCTCCTACGAATTGCCGTTCAAGGATTTCCAGGAGATGAAGGCCAACGGCAAGCTCAACGTGGTGTCGCTGCCGTTCTCCAACGGCATCCAGTATATCGGCATGAACGTGACCAAGCCGCCGTTCGACAATCCCAAGGTGCGGCAGGCGATGGCTTACGCCATGCCCTATCAGAAGATCATGGACGCGGTGCTGTTCGGGCTCGGCAATCCCATGTTCGGCGCAGCGGCTGACAAGGCGACCGAAGTGGCCTGGCCGCAGCCGACCAAATACAACACCGACATGGCGAAGGCGAAGGCGCTGCTCACCGAAGCCGGCTATCCCAACGGCTTTGAGACCACGATCTCGTTCGATCTCAACTTTGCGGGCGTCAACGAGCCTCTCTGCGTTCTCGTGCAGGAGAGCCTCGCGCAGATCGGCATCAAGACCACCATCAACAAGGTGCCTGGCGCCAACTGGCGCACCGAGCTGAACAAGAAGGAGATGCCGCTCTTCACCAACGTGTTCTCGGGCTGGCTCGATTACCCCGAATACTTCTTCTACTGGTGCTATCACGGCAACAATTCCGTCTTCAACACCATGAGCTACAAGTCGCCGGAGATGGACAAGCTCATCGACGGCGCGCGCACGGCCGCCGCCACCGGCGACACAGCGGCCTACGACAAGGACGTGAAGGGCTTTGTCGATCTCGCCTACGCCGACATCCCGCGCATCCCGCTGTACCAGCCCTTCGTCAACGTCGCGATGCAGAAGAACATCAGCGGCTACCAATACTGGTTCCACCGAAGGCTCGACTATCGCGCGATGGCGAAGGGGTGAGAGCTTATGGGTGAGGTGAGCACGCTCGTCAGGCTCCCTCCCCCCTTGCGGGGGAGGGTAGGGGAGAGGGGTGGCCACGAACT
>JAEWBW010000101.1 GCA_023390955.1 Pseudomonadota bacterium | reverse complement strand
CGGCGGGCGGCAACATCGGAGGCGATCCTGACGGCGGCACGCCGCCTGTTCGGGACGCAAGGCTTTGCCGCCACCACGATGGACGAGATCGCGGAAGCTGCCCGCATCGCCAAGGGCGCGGTCTATCACCACTTCAAGACCAAGGAGGCGGTGTTCGAAGCCGTGTTCGACCAGGTCTCGCGTGACCTCGTCGTCGAGATCGACGGGGCTGCGCGGGCCGAGAAGGACGTGCTCGCCGCGATGGTCGCCGGCACCCAGCATTACTTCGCCGCGACCGCGAAGGGACCGACCAGCCAGATCATCTTGCGCGACGGCCCGGCGGTGCTCGGCTGGGAACGCTGGCGCGAGATCGACGCAAGACATTTTGGTGGCAAGATGCCGCGCGCGCTGGCCGCGTCGATGGAAGCCGGTCTCATCGCAAAGCAGCCGGTCGAGCCGCTGGCCCGGCTGCTGCTCGGCGCGGTGACCGAGGCTGCGGTCGCCTGCGCCGGCCGCGCCGATATCGCAAGGGCTGGTGCGGAATATGCCCGTGCGTTCAATTCGCTGGTCGAGGCGCTGCGCGTGAAGGCATGAGTATGCTAGTGACGGACCGGAAACGCCCGCTCCAACGAGAAGAACAGTAGCGCATGAACGCAAACTCCACGCTTATGCCTTCCGATCCTGAATTCGACTACGTCATCGTCGGCGCCGGATCGGCCGGCTGTGTATTGGCCAACAGGCTGTCGGCAAACGGCAAGCACAGCGTGCTGCTGCTCGAGGCCGGGCCGAAAGATTCCAACATCTGGATCCACGTGCCGCTTGGCTACGGCAAGTTGTTCAAGGAGAAGAGCGTCAACTGGATGTACCAGACCGAGCCGGAGCCCGAGCTGAAGGGACGGCAGGTGTTCCAGCCGCGCGGCAAGACGCTGGGCGGCTCGAGCTCGATCAACGGCCTGCTCTATGTCCGCGGCCAGCACGAGGATTACGATCGCTGGCGCCAGCTCGGCAATACCGGCTGGGGCTATGACGACGTGCTGCCCTATTTCAAGAAGGCCGAGAACCAGACCCGCGGCGCCGACCAGTATCACGGCACGGGCGGGCCGCTGCCGGTCTCCAACATGGTCGTGACCGATCCGCTGTCGAAGGCGTTCATGGACGCCGCGGTCGAGACCGGTCTGCCATACAACCCCGATTTCAACGGCGCCAAGCAGGAAGGTGTCGGCCTGTTCCAGACCACCACGCGCAACGGCCGACGCGCCTCGACCGCCGTCGCCTATCTCGGTCCCGCGCGGTCGCGCAGCAATCTCACGGTCGAGACCGAGGCGCTCGGCCAGCGCGTGCTGTTCGACGGGCGTCGCGCCGTCGGCGTCGAGTATCGGCAGGGTACGACCATGCGGCGTGCGCGGGCGCGCAAGGAGATCGTGCTGTCGAGCGGCGCCTACAACTCGCCGCAGCTGCTGCAGCTCTCCGGCGTCGGCCCCGCCGATCTCCTGCGCAAGCACGGCATCGATGTCGTGCTCGACGCGCCGGGCGTCGGCAACGATCTGCAGGATCACATGCAGGTCCGCGTCGTGATGCGCTGCACGCAGAAGATCACGCTCAACGACACCGTCAACAATCCGCTGCGCCGTACGCTCGCCGGTGCGCGCTATGCCCTGTTCCGGAAAGGCTGGCTGACGATCGCGGCCGGCACGGCCGGTGCGTTCTTCAAGACCAATCCGCGGCTCGCCTCGCCCGACATCCAGGTGCACTTCCTGCCGTTCTCGACCAACAAGATGGGCGAGAAGCTGCATGATTTTTCCGGCTTCACGGCGTCGATCTGCCAGCTTCGGCCCGAGAGCCGCGGTTCCCTGCGCATCAGGAGCGCCGACCCGACGGTGCCGCCGGAAATCCGCATCAACTACATGTCGACCGAGACCGACCGCACCACCAATGTCGAAGGCCTGAAGATCCTGCGCAGGATCCTGAACGCGCCGGCGATGAAGCCATTCGTGATCGACGAGTACGATCCCGGGCCGAAGGTATCCACGGATGCCGAGTTGCTGGATTATTGCCGCGAGCGCGGCAGCACCATCTATCATCCGACCTCGACCTGCCGTATGGGCAATGACGCGCTCGCGGTGGTCGATCAGCGGCTGAAGGTGAGGGGGCTCGAAGGCCTCCGCGTGGTCGACGGTTCGATCATGCCGGACCTCGTGTCGGGCAACACCAACGCGCCGATCATCATGATCGCCGAGAAGGCATCGGACATGATATTGGAGGATGCGCGCTGAGCGCATCCCGAGAGGACACAGACTTGGCTACGCGATTCAAGATCGGCACCCGCAAGAGCACGATGGCGCTGGCGCAGACGGAGGAGATCGCGCGCCGCCTGACTGCCGCCGTGCCCGGGATCGACGTCGAGATCGTCAAGTTCGACACGACTGGCGATATCGACCAGACCGGAAAACTGCTGCCGCATGGCGGCAAGGGCGGCGCGTTCGTCGCGCAGATCCGCGCAGCCGTGGTCGCCGGCGAACTGCACGCCGCGATGCATTCGCTGAAGGACATGCCGGGCAACGAGGACACGCCGGGCCTCGTGATCGGCGCCACGCTGTCGCGCGATCCGCCGACCGACGCGCTGGTGCTGCGTGCCGGCGTCACGCTCGATGCGCTCAAGACGTCGCGCGGAAAGGGTTTCAAGATCGGCACCAACGCCGTGCGCCGCGCCGCCTATGCGCGGCGGCTATTTCCCGAGATCGAGATCATCCACTTCCGCGGCGCTGCCGACACCCGAGTGCGCAAGCTCGACAATGGCGAGAAGCAGCGGCTGCCGGATGGCGGCGCGGTCGGTCCCGCCGATGCGCTGATCATGGCGCGCTCGGGCCTCGACCGCGTCGGACTTGCGAACCGCATCGCCTGCGAGTTTTCAGCCGACGAGATGCTGCCCGCCGCGGGCCAGGGCATCGTCGCTGTGGAGTGCGCCGCGCAGGACTGGCAGACGCGAAAAATCCTCTCTGCGATCGACGATCCCGCGGCGCATGCCTGTGCGGATGCCGAGCGCGAGGTGCTGTGGGTGCTGAACGGCCACTGCAATTCGCCGATCGCGGGCTTCTCGACGATCTCAGGCGATCAGATGTCGCTCACGGCGTCCGTGCTCGATCTTTCCGGCAACACCATCATCGAAGCCTCGCTTAAAGGTGCCGCCGACCGTCCGCGCGAGCTCGGTCGCGCGGTCGGGCTCGCCCTGCTGGACAAGGGCGCCGCCGAGATCATCGAGCGCAGCCGGCCGCGATAATTTGAGGCGCGCTGCCTGCTCCAAAGCAAACTGCGCTCCCTCCCCCCTTGCGGGGGAGGGCAGGGGAGAGGGGTAAGCCCAGCAATAGGTGTTCGCTTGGTCGGCTAAGCACTCAGCGCCAATGAGAGAGTCCCTGTGTGGCACCCCCCTCCCTGACCCTCCCCCGCAAGGGGGGAGGGAACGGAGAGAGCGCTGATGCTCAGCCCCGCACGCGCCTGATC
>JAEWBW010000088.1 GCA_023390955.1 Pseudomonadota bacterium | reverse complement strand
CGCAGGTCCGATCAATCTCGACATCGCCACGCCCTGGCTTGCGGCAGCGATCGAGGAGAACATCGGCAACGGCAACACCGTCGAAGTCGGCGGTACCCAGATCGAGCGGGCGGGGCGGGTTCGCATCGCCGTCCGCATCCGCGACATCATCGTCCGCGACCGCGACCATGCCATCGTCGCCACGGCGCCGAAGGCCGAGGTCAAGCTCTCGGGCACTGCGCTGCTGATGGGGCGGCTGCGCGCCGAAAGCCTCAACCTCGTCGACGCCGAGCTGGCGATCCGCATCGCGCCCGACGGCACTGTCACGGTGTCCGCGGGCGACACCGCAAAGCCGCTGGCGACGGGCGTTGCCTCGAAGAAGGAAGCCGGCCTGCCGCCGACCTTCCCGCGCGCGGGATCAGCGCCGCCGCCCGCAACCACCGCCGCGCCCGCGGCCTCGTCGAGCCAGGACGCCACCCCGACGACATCGGTCCCCACCACGCCGGGCGGAATTCTCGCCGGCCTCGACTGGCTCGACAGCCTGAGCCTGACCGGTCTCGACGGCCAGAACCTCAACGAGATCGGCCTGAAGAACGGCAATCTGATCGTCGACGATCAGCAGCGCGGCAGCAAATGGACTTTTGACAATATCAGCCTCAGCCTGCGTCGCCCGAGCCGTGGCGGTGTCGCGCTGAGCCTCGGCGAGGAGGGCGCTAAGCCCTGGTCGCTGCGCGCCACGATTGGACCGGCCGAGAACGGCGTGCGCTCGATCGACATCCGCGCCGACAAGCTGCCGACCTCCAACATCCTGCTGGCGCTGCGGGTGAAAGACCTCACCTACACGGCGGACCTGCCGCTGACCGGCGAGCTCAAGGGCGAGCTTGGCCGTGACGGTGTGCCGACATTCTTCCGCGGCAAGATCGTGGTTGGGGCCGGCAACATCATCGATACCGACACGCCCGACTATCCGATGGCGATCGACTCGGCCGAGATCAATGTCGAGTGGGATTCGAACCGGCGGGTGCTGGTCGCGCCGTTCAAGATCATCTCCGGCGCCAACCGCCTGACGCTGCTGGCGCATCTGGAGCCGCCCAACGGCACCAGCAATGACTGGCTGCTCGGTTTCAGCGGCGGCTCGATCCTGCTGGGCGGCATCGACAACGAACCGCCGCTGGTGTTCAACCGCATTGCCATCGGCTTCCGTTTCGACGGCGACCACAAGCGCGTGCTGCTGACCCAGGCCGATGTCTCCAATGGCGAGATCGGCGTCGCCGGCACCGGCGCCATCGATTATTCCGGCGAGCCCCGGCTGACGCTGGGCTTTGCGGGCACGCCGATGTCGGCCTCCGCCATGAAGCGGATGTGGCCGACGCTGGTCGTACCGGAGCTGCGCGAATGGGTGCTCGAGCGTATCGAGCGCGGCACGCTCCAGCGCATCGAGATCGGCGTCAACTCGCCGACGAAAAACCTTCCGCGTAAGGGGCCACCGATTCCCGACGACGGCCTGTCGGTCAACATCGTCGCCAGCGGCGTCGCGGTTCGCCCCGTCGACGGCATGCCGTCAGTGCATGATGCCGATCTGAAGGCGCGCGTCACCGGGCGCACGGCGACCGTGACGATCGGGCAGGGCATCGCCGACACGCCTGGCGGGCGCAAGATCACGCTTTCCGACTTCACCTTCGAAGTGCCTGACATGGCGCCAAAGCCGTCGCCGTCGCGGACGAAATTCCGCGCCGAAGGCTCGGTGCAGGCGGCCGCCGAAATCCTCGCCAATGATCGCCTGAGTGACGTGTCGGCGACCGTCATCGACCCCAACACCGCCAAGGGTAATTTCGTCGCCAACATCCAGCTCGCGCTGCCGGTGAAGGGCGAACTGACCAAGGCCGACACCAACTACGCCGTCACCGCCGACCTCAGCGGCTTTGCCGCCGACAAGCTGGTGATGAACCAGAAGCTGGAGGCGAACTCGCTCAGGATCGTCGCCAACAACCAGGGCTACCAGGTCAAGGGCGACGTCAAGATCAACGGGCAGGCGGCCGCGATCGATTATCGCAAGCCGGCCGAGGGCGATGTCGACGTCAAGCTGCAGGCCACGCTCGACGATGCCAGCCGCGCCCGGCTCGGCTTCGACCTCGGCCCCGCCATCAGCGGCAACCTCCCGGTCAAGGTCTCCGGCAAGATCGCCGGCGGGCCCGATGCGACCACCAAGCTCGGCATCGAGGCTGACCTGACCTCGCTCAAGCTCGACAACATCCTGCCAGGCTGGGTCAAGACGCCGGGCAAGTCGGGCAAGGCGAGCTTCAAGGTGGTGCCGATGCCGCAATCGACGCGGCTGGAAGACATCGTCGTCGAAGGCAACGGCGTTGCAATTCGTGGCTCGCTCGAGATCGACCAGAACGGCGAGCTCATGAATGCGAACTTCCCGACCTATTCGCCGTCCGACGGCGACAAGGCCTCGCTGAAGGTCGAGCGCAGCCAGGACGGCGTGCTCAAGGGCACCATGCGCGGCGAAGTCTTTGACGGCCGTGGCTTCCTGAAGTCGGCGATCTCGGGCAATTCCAAGGACGATCCCAAGAGCAAGCTCAAGAATGTCGACTTCGACATCGACGTGAAGCTTGGCACTGTGGCCGGCGCCAATGGCGAAGCGATGCGCAGCGTCGATGCGAAGATGTCGCGGCGGAACGGCGCGATCAAGGCGTTCAGCCTGAGCGGCAAGATCGGCAAGGACACGCCGGTGACGGCCGATTTGCGCGGCGGACGCGGCCGCCGCGAGGTGATCCAGCTTCAGACCGACGATGCCGGCGCGCTGCTGCGCTTCACCGACACCTACAGCAAGGCCCAGGGCGGCCAGATGGAGGTGGCGATGGAGCCGCCGACATCGGATTCCACGGCCTCGCGGGAAGGCCTGATCAACGTTCGCAATTTCACCGTGCGAGGCGAAGCGCAGCTCGAGCGGGTGGCTGCAGGCGCGCCCAACGGGACCGGAAGCGGCGTCTCCTTCAGCGCGCTGCGCGCCGAGTTCACCCGGCAGAATGGCGCGCTCACGGTTCGTGACGGCGTGGTCAAGGGTCCGATGATCGGCGCCACCATCGAGGGCTCGATCGACTATCCCGGCAACCAGGTGTGCATGAGCGGCACGTTCGTGCCGATGTACGGCGTCAACAATATCTTCGGCCAGATCCCGCTGTTCGGCATCTTCCTCGGCGGCGGCAACAACGAGGGATTGATCGGCGTCACCTACGAGGTCGTCGGCACGCCGGCGGCGCCGGTGATGCGCGTCAATCCGATCTCGGCGATGGCGCCCGGCCTGTTCCGCAAGATTTTCGAGTTCAACACCGGCAAGCAAAACACGCCGTTCGAGGATTTCTCGGCGCACTCGAATGACGGCTCGACCGGATCGACGCGCCAGTTGTCCAGCGGCTGCAGCGTCGCGCGGCGGCAGCAGTAGCGCATAAGCGGTCGCCAAAACGTCGATGGCCGGGACAAGCCCGGCCACGATGGTTGTGCAGACGTTTTTTTGGGCCCGGCTTTCCGTATTGGCAGCGCCGCTTACGCCGCGCGCACGCCCGCCAGGAACGTTCCGACTTCGCCGGAGAGCTGCTCGGCCTGCTTTGACAGGCTGGAGGCTGCCGCGAGCACCATTTCGGCCGCGGTGCCGGTCTCGTTCGCAGCCGTGCTGACGCCGCCGATATTGGTGGTGACTTCCTTGGTCGCATCCGCGGTCTGGGAGACGCTGCGGGCGATCTCGGCGGTGGCAGCGCCTTGCTCCTCGATGGCCGCGCCGATCGAGGTTGCGATCCGGCTGACCTCCTCGATGGTGGCGGTGATGCCGCCGATGGCGTCCACGGCTTCCTTGGTTGCACCCTGGATCTGCGCGATCTTGTCGCCGATCTCGCGGGTCGCTTCCGCGGTCTGGCTCGCCAGCGATTTCACTTCCGAGGCGACGACCGCAAAGCCGCGGCCGGCTTCGCCGGCGCGCGCGGCCTCGATGGTCGCGTTCAGCGCGAGCAGGTTGGTCTGTGCCGCGATGCTGGAGATCAGCTCGGCGACATGCTCGATCTGCTGGGCGCCATCCGACAGCGCGCGGACGATGGTGTCGGTGCGACGCGCGCTCTCGACGGCACGGCCCGTCACGTCCGCGGATTGCGCGACCTGGCGGCTGATCTCGGTGATGGAGGAGGACAGCTCCTCGGCGGCTGCGGCCACGGTCTGGACGCGCTGGCTGGCTTCGGTCGCTGCCGAGTCGACCACGGCGGCGCGGCGGTTGGTGCCTTCCGCGGTCGACGACATCGACTTCGCGGTGCTCTCGAGCTCACCGGAGCCCGAGGCCATCAGGCCGACGAGCTGGCCCACGGAGGCGTCGAAGCGGTCGGCGAGCGAAATCAGCGCCTCGCGCTTCTCCTGCTCGCTGCGCGCCTTGGCGGCAACCTGTTCGGCTTCCAGCGTGCGCGCGGTCAGCGCGGTCTTGCGCAGCACTTCGAGGGTTTCGGCCATGCGACCGATCTCGTCGCCGCGATCGGTCTCCTCAACCGCCTTGTCGAGGGCGCCGTTGGCGATCTCCTGCATCCGTGTCTTCTGACGGTCGAGGCCGCCGAGCACGTCGCGGGCGATCAGCCAGGACAGCAGGGCCATCAGCACGATCAGGCCGGCGCCGGTCGCGGCGAGCTTCATCGTCAGCGCGCGCACGTCGGCGTCGATGTCATCGACATAGAGGCCGTAGCTCATGGTCGCATTCCACGGCGCGAACTGGCGAACCCACACGGTCTTGCGGACAGGCTCGGTCCCGCCGGGGCGGGGATAGAGATAGGAGGTGACGCTGCCTGCTGCGGACTGCCTGGCGGCGCCGAGCTGCGCATCGGCGATGACGACGCCGTTGGAGTCCTTGGCGCCGGTGATCTTGCCTTCGAGTTGCGGATTGGCGCCGTTCAGAAGCAGCGAGGTGTCGGGATTGTAGACGACCGGATAGCCCTGGCCGCCGCCGAACTTCATGTTGCGGCCGCGCTGGCGGAATTGAAGCTTGGCCTCTTCCAGCGTCATCTTGCCGGCAGCGACGTCGTCCTGGAAGTTCTGGGCGAGGCCATGAAGCAGGTCGACCGCGGTCTTCATCTGCTCGACCCGGTCATCGATCATGCGGCTCTTGGAAAGCGAAGCCGATACAGCGATGATGGACGCGACGGTCACTGTCGCGAGGATGACCATGCTGGCGAGCTTGGTGCGGATCTTGAGAGAGCTCAGCAGCTTCATGGCAGCCCCTTTTGGAAGACAACGGTTGTTATTGTCCGAGCGCTAACATGAACTTCTTACCAATGATGAACAGGCGCGCAGGCGCGAGGCTGCATGCGCCCATGCGCAGACGAAGGTCTACGATGAAGGCCGTAAATTTACGGAGTGATGTGTTGTCTGCTGAGGACGAGCGACGGCCTTGCGTCGGTCTGATCAATCGAGGTCAACCATGAACCGGTACCTGCGCCGGATCATCATGGCGTTCCTGCTGGCGGCCGTGTTGGCCATCCTCTGGAATCTGCTTGGTAACAGATGAGCCGGCACCGGCGACAAGCGCCGGGGCCGATTGTTTGCGCTGGTCTCAGCGACGCGCGAGCGCGCCGCGGGTCCGGCTATTTCCTGCCCGTCATGGCATCGACGCTGATCGGGCCGCCGCCGGCCGCCGAGAGATAGAGGCAGGCGAAGCAGAACAGGATCGCCGCAGTGCCGCCGTTGAGCAGCGGCAGGAACACCGGCGTCTCGCCCCGGAACATATGGCCCATGAAGTAGGCGAACGCCATTTCACCGGACAGGATGAAGGCCGCGAGCCGCGTGAACAGGCCGATCATCAAGAGGCCGCCGATCACCAGCTCCAGCGATCCGGCTGCGCCGTAAAGCGACATCAGCTCGACCTTCGCGAACATCGGCAGGGGCGGAAACTTGAAGAGCTTTGCGATGCCGTACTGGAACAGCAGCAGGCCGGTGATGAATCGGAACAGGCTCAGAAGAACGGGTTGAAAGCGAGTGAGAAAAGGAAAGTCCATGGTTTTTGCCCCTCCATCCAATGGTGCGCGAACTTGGATCGCATTCAGCTCGGTCCCGCAAGCCGCCGATCCCCAATTCGTTCTGACATTTTTGTCATGTAGGACAAAACACCGCAACTCGGGGATCGAGCCCGCAACGCGCTGCATTTTGTCATCGCGCCGTTTCGTATTTGTCCGGTGACGTCAGGGTGCGCAGGTTACGTTGGGGAGACCTATTCCCGCAAGGCGGGGACGACGAGGAATGGAATCATTCCGAGGATGACGCTCGCAAGTGCGAAGAGGAGGAGAAGGTTATAGCTGTGCGTAAAGTCGTGGATCAGGCCGCCGCTCCATGATCCGAAGGCCGAGCCGAGACCGCTCCCGATCGAGATCGTGCCGAAGATCGTGCCGACGCGCTTGCCGCGAAAGAACCGCATCGCGGTCGCGGTGATCAGAGGTCCGCGCGAGCCCATCATGCTGCCGAAGCAGATCACGAAGCCGGAGAGCAGGATGATGTTCGGGTAGTATTGCAGCAGCCACAGCAGGACGATGCCGATGATCGAGATCGCGTAGCTCAGCAGCACCGACGGTCTGCGTCCGATCAGCCCGTCGAGAGCTGACACGCCGAGCATCCCGAACACGAGCACGACGCCGGAAAAGCCCCAGGCGGTCGCGGCTTCCAGCGGCTGGAAACCGGCATCGATCAGATAGGCCACGATCTGCGCAGCGATACAGTACATGCCGACGGCGGTGAAAAAGAAGGTCGAGAACAGCGCCCAGAAGGCGTGGTGGCGTATCGCGCTCGGAAGGGTCCAGCCGTGGTCGATGAAGTCGGGATCGGTCTTCTTCAAAATGGTGGGCGAGCCGGCGGAGAATTTTCGCCAGGGCAGCAGCATCAGCGGCACCAGCAGGCCGAGCGTGACGAAGCCGAACAGTTGGTAGGTCTGCCGCCAGCCGAGAGCGTCGATCAAAAGCTGCGACACCGGCAGCAGCGCCAGCACGCCGCCGCCCATCGCCGAATAGACCACCGCCATTGCGGTCGGGAGTTTCGGACCGAACCAGCGGCCGAGCAGGATCGAGTTCGGCACGTTGCCGATGAAGGCAACGCCGATGCCGACACACAGGCCAATGCTGATCTGGAATTGCCAGAGATGCTGCGCGTTGCCCGCGATCAGGAAGGCGGAGCCGAGCAGCAACAGGCCGAGCGAGTAGACCACGCGTGGTCCGGAATGGTCGAACAGGCGGCCGACCAGCGGCGCGGTCAATCCACTGACGAGCCATGTCAGCGAATAGATCGAGACGACCTGCGCGCGGTCCCAGCCAAAATCCTGCGAGATCGGCTTGAGGAAGACGGTGAAGCTTTCGCTCAGGCCGCGGCCGAGCACGGCCAACGTGAAGCACAGTGCGAGCACGATGAGCGCGATACGGACGGCGTCTGGCCGCGTCGCTTGTCCCTCGGTGGTTTCCTTAGGGGTGCTCTTATCCATTGTCGTCAGGGAGCGCGCTTCGGCGCGCCCTGACAAGCATCAAATGCTCATATGCCTATGCAGGCCTGATGAGGACGTGCTTCTTCTTGCCGAAGGACAGCTTGATCACGCCCTCCGGCGTGAGGTTGGCCGCCGACAGCGCCATCTTCTCGTCGGTGACGGCTTCGTCGTTGACGCGCAGGCCGCCGCCCTTGATCTGGCGCCGTGCTTCGCCGTTGGAGGCGACAAGGCCCGCCTTGACGAAGGCGTTGAGCACGCCGACGCCCGCGTCAAGTTCGCCGCGCGGAATTTCGACCGTCGGCAGGCTCTCGGCCAGCGCGCCTTCCTCAAAAGTGCGGCGCGCGGTTTCTGCCGCTTCATTGGCAGCGTCGCGGCCATGCAGCAGCGCGGTCGCTTCCGTCGCGAGCACCTTCTTGGCCTCGTTGATCTCCAAGCCGCCGAGCGCTTCGAGCTTCCGGATCTCGGCCATCGGCATCGTCGTGAACAGTTTTAGGAACTTGCCGACGTCGGCGTCCTCGGTGTTGCGCCAGTACTGCCAGAAATCGTAGGGCGAGAACTGGTCGGCGTTGAGCCAGACCGCGCCCTGCGCCGTCTTGCCCATCTTGGCACCCGAGGCGGTCGTCAGCAGCGGCGTGGTGAGCGCGAACAGCTGGTGCGTTCCCATGCGGCGGCCGAGGTCGACGCCCATGATGATGTTGCCCCACTGGTCGGAGCCGCCCATCTGCAGCCGGCAGCCGGTGCGCTTGGCGAGCTCGACGAAATCGTAGGCCTAGCAGACCATGTAGTTGAACTCGATGAAGCTCATCTCGTGCTCGCGCTCGAGGCGCAGGCGCACGGAGTCCATGCTCAGCATGCGGTTGACCGAGAAATGGCGGCCGACGTCGCGCAGCATCTCGATCCAGTTCAGCTTGGTCAGCCACTCCGCATTGTCGAGCATGATGGCGTCGCTCTTGCCCTCGCCATAGCGCAGCACTTTTGCGAACACGCCGCGGATCGATGCCTTGTTGGCCTCGATCTCCGCGATGGTCCGCATCGCGCGTCTCGTCCTTGCCGGAGGGGTCGCCGACCATGGTGGTGCCGCCGCCCATCAGCGTGATCGGCTTGTTGCCGGACTGCTGCAGCCAGTGCAGCAGCATCATGGTCAGGTAGTTGCCGATGTGCAGCGACTTCGCCGTGCAGTCGTAGCCGACATAGGCCGTGGCCTCGCCCTTGGCGGCGAGCGCGTCCAGCCCCTCGAAATCGGAGCACTGATGGACGAAGCCGCGTTCCTGCAAAATATTGAGGAAATCCGATTTGTATGCGGTCATTTGCCGGCGAGCCTGATCATGCTTATTTTACGGTAATTGTGGCTAGTTGCGGAACCCCGGGCTAACGGGCTGCCGCGACTGGGCGCGCTGTGGCATTATAAGATGTGCTTGTTTGATACAAGCCAGGCGTCGGGCTTAGGGGGCGTCGAGGCTTACCGGAATGATGTTGACTGCGCTCGGTCTGATGAGCGGGACCTCGCTTGACGGGGTCGACGTTGCACTGATCGAAACCGATGGAAAGCTGGTCAAGGCGTTCGGTCCGTCCGGCTACCGGCCGTACAGCCATGCCGAACGCAGCCTGCTGCGTCAGGCGCTGACCGAGGCCGTGCACCTTCCGCAACGCGATGCCCGGCCGGGGATCCTGGCCGAGGCGGAGCGCGTTGTGACCCTGGCCCATGCCGAGGCGGTCGCCGCCTTCACGGCACAGAACCGGATGGTGCCTGAGGAAATCGACATTGTCGGCTTCCACGGCCAGACCGTGCTGCACCGGCCCGAGCGGCGGCTCACGGTCCAGATCGGCGACGCGCCGGCGCTGGCCAAACTGATCCACGTCCCCGTGATGCATGATTTCCGCGCCGCCGACGTCGAGGCCGGCGGGCAGGGCGCACCTTTCGTCCCGGTCTATCATCGGGCGCTGACGCAGTCGCTCGAGCGCGAGGGGCCGATCGTCGTCGTCAATATCGGCGGCGTTTCCAACATCACCTATGTCGACGGCATGGACACGCTGATCGCCTGCGACACCGGTCCGGGTAATGCGCTGCTCGACGATTTCATGTTCCGCACCATGAACCAGGCGTTTGACACCGAGGGCAGGTTCGCCGCGCTCGGCAAGGCCGACGAGGCCTGGATCGCACGGGCGCTGCAGCTGCCGTTCTTCTCGGCCCCGCCGCCGAAATCGCTCGACCGCAACGATTTTGCCGCATTGAAGCTTAGCGACATGGCTCCCGCCGACGGCGCGGCGACGCTGACCGCTTTTACGGCCGCCGCGATCGCCCGCGTGATCCCGCTGTTGCCGAAGCGGCCGCGGAGCTGGATCATCTGCGGCGGCGGCGCCCGCAACCTCACGATGCTGCGCATGCTGCGGGAGCGGGTGGGGTCGGCCACCGTAGAGGCCGCCGAGACGGTCGGCTGGGCCTCCGATGCGATCGAGGCCCAGGCCTTCGGCTTCCTCGCTGCCCGCGGCCTGAAGGGCCTGCCGCTGTCCTACCCGGCCACCACGGGCGTGCCGATGCCGATGACGGGCGGGGTGATCGCCCGGCCCTGAGTGTCCCAATCACAGCGGGTTGATGCAGATGCATCCAACTTGACGGTTCAATGCAAATGCATCTATATGGATGCAGTTGCATATAATCGCCGCGAAGGACGCCATGACTGCTACCCTCAAGCTCATCAGCCACAAGCTTTGCCCCTATGTGCAGCGCGCCGTGATCGCGCTCAACGAGAAGGGCGTGCCGTTCGAGCGGATCGATATCGATCTCGCCAACAAGCCGGACTGGTTCCTGAAACTCTCGCCGCTCGGCAAGGTGCCGGTGCTGGTCGTGACGACCGGGCAGGGCGAGGTCGCGCTCTTCGAAAGCAACGTGATCTGCGAGTACATCGAGGAGACGCAAGGGGGCATCACACTGCATCCGTCGGATGCGCTCAAGCGTGCCGAGCATCGCGCCTGGATGGAGTTCGGCTCGGCGATCCTCGGCGACCTCTGGGGGCTTGAGACCACGACTGATTCCGCGACGTTCGAAAGCAAGCGACAGGCGCTTGCTGTAAAGTTCTCCCGCGTCGAGGCCGCATTTGGCGCGGGTCCGTACTTCGCCGGCGAAACCTTCAGCCTGGTCGATGCCGTGTTCGCGCCGGTGTTTCGTTACTTCGACGTGTTCGATGAGGTCGCCGAGCTCGGCGTCTTCAGGGACGTGCCGAAGGTGCGGGCGTGGCGCGCCGCGCTGGCGAAGCGCCCGAGTGTTCGCTCAGCCGTCGGCGAAGATTATCCGCAATTGCTGCGCGCCTTCCTCGTTCGCCACGACGCGCATCTGCTGAAGCTCGCCGCCTGAGGCCGGCGGCGATGTCGGCGTCGTTTGCCTGGTTCATGCTCGTGATCGCCGGCCTGCTCGATGTCGGCTGGGCGGTCTCGATGAAGTACGCGGAGGGCTACACGCGGCCGGGTTGGAGCATCGCCTCGCTGGTCCTGCTTGCCGCGTTCGTATTCCTGCTCGGGCGCGCCTTGCGCGTGCTCGAGGTCGGCGTTGCCTATTCAGTCTGGACCGGCATTGGAGCTGCCGGGACATTCCTGATGGGCGTCGTCCTGTTCGGAGAAACGCTAAGCGCGATGAAGATCGCGGGCATCCTGCTGGTGCTCACGGGGATCGCCGCGCTGAAACTTGCTTAAGCCGTCAGAGCTCAGCGGCCATTTTCGCAAGCGTCGCGATCGTGTTCATGTTGCGCGCGGTGCCGGTCTTGGCGGCGGGGATGACGAGCTTCGACGTCCCCATGCCGTCGCCGTAATGGACATAGATTTCGCGGCGGCCGAGCTTGATCTCTTCGTCCTTTTTGCCGCGTATGCCGGCGAGCGTGTCTGCCGGCGGCGCCTTGTCGAGGAAGATCGCAACGGTGCGGTTCGGCGCCATCTCTGGAAACGGATTGTCGGCCGCGACCTGCGCCATCTCTGCGGCGCTGCGCACGAGCACGCCGACCGGCGCGCCGGCATAGGTGTGCAGGCGCTTTTCCAATGCTGACTTGATCGCGCTTTCCGACTTGCGGCTGGTGAAGACGACATTGCCGCTGGCGATGTAGGTGCGCACGGCGGCAAAGCCGAGCTCCTCGCACATCGCTTTCAGTTCGGTCATCGGCAGCTTGCCGGTGCCCCCGACATTGACCGCGCGCAGCAGGGCTACGAACGCGGTCATCTCAGAGCATGATCTGGAAAAGTGTGAAGCGGTTTTCCGAAAAGATCATGCTCAAACAAAAGAGCTACCGCACGTTGGCGAGGCGCATGTCGAGATAGGCCGTGATGGTTTCCATCAGCGGCTCGAGCTTGGCGTCGAAGAAGTGGTTGGCGCCGGGGATGACCTGCTGGTCGATCACGATGCCCTTCTGCGTCTTCAGCTTCTCGACCAGCGTGTTGACGTCCTTGGGCGGCACCACCGCGTCCTTCTCGCCGTGCACGATCAGGCCCGAGGACGGGCAGGGCGCGAGGAACGAGAAGTCGTAGAGGTTCGCGGGCGGGGCGATCGAGATGAAGCCCTCGACCTCGGGACGGCGCATCAAAAGCTGCATGCCGATCCAGGCGCCGAAGGAGAAGCCGGCGACCCAGCAGGCGCGCGCTTCGGGATTGATGGTCTGCGCCCAGTCGAGCGCTGCCGCCGCATCCGACAACTCGCCGGTGCCGTGATCGAACGAGCCCTGGCTGCGGCCGACGCCACGGAAGTTGAAGCGCAGCACCGAGAAGCCGCGATGCGCGAAGGCGTAGTAGCACTGGTACACGATCTGATGGTTCATCGTGCCGTGGAACTGCGGATGCGGATGCAGGATCATCGCGATCGGCGCGTTCTTCTGCTTGGCCGGGTGATAGCGGCCTTCGAGACGGCCAGCAGGGCCGGTGAAAATAACTTCAGGCATCGATGATCTCTTGATTGATTCCGTTGAGACGATCCTCAGCGATCAACCGGTTGTGCTGACTCCCTCGGCGAGTGGGCCAATGGAAGCGGGATGGGGAAGGAGAGGCGCGCCCTCGGATGATGCGCAAGTGGCGCGCGGTGAACTGACGCGGGCGTTCTAACATGAGGCGTGGGTCGAAATGCAAGCATCTTCGACATCCCTCAATTCGCTCAAGAGGTTAGCGGGTCGCGACCATGCGGTCTCCAAGATCGCTGCTAGTGCCGCGCGTGCGCCGCATCTGGTGTAACAGGCTGAAATCGCTGTATTTTATTGGGGAGCGATTCAGGTGGAGAGGGTCGCGCCGCCGAGCGTGCTGACCGCACTGCGAAAGCGGCGGCTGCCCTGAAGCGTCTCGCCGTTGTCCAGGATGAGCTCGAAATCGCCGGATGGCTTGAAGTCCACGCCGGTGACCCGGCCGAGATTGGCGAGCCGCATGCGGTGGACGCGAACGATCGAGAACCGCGCCAGCTCGGTCTCGGCCGATGCCAGCGTGCCCCGGATCAGATGCGTGGCGCCGTCGGCGAGCCGGTACTCGATATAATTGCCGGCGGATGAGACCGAGAGAATGTCCCGCGGTTCGATCCGGATCCGGCTGGTGCCGTCGCGCAGCCAGATCGATCCCGGTGTCTCCGGTTCTGACGTCGGAGCAACCGGGGCCACGCGCTTCCGCTCGCGCAGCAGTTCGCGGCGGCTGTCGATCAGCCAGACGGTGCCAGCCAGCAACAGGCAGGTCACGACGTCCTTGCGGAATTCGTAGAGCACGCGTTCGAGCGAGAAGCCGAAATCGTAGGCGCTGCCGGCAAGCCAGAGCACCAGCTTCCGGATCCAAACCATGCCGGTGATGTGGACCGTCGCGAACGCCAGCAGCGCGATCACCGCGATGCCAGCGCGGAGCGGCAGTCCCGGTGTCCGCCGCATGCGCCGAACCGCCAGCACGATGATCGGCAGCGACAGCAGGATCACCGCGACGCTCGACAGCTCCCAGAGCAGGAACCGGCCCGGGTCATAAGGACCGCCATTCTTGGCGACGTCCTGCGCCGCCGATAGCGCGTTCACAATCGCGATGATGATCGCGATGGCCGCAATCGCGGCAAACACCTTCCAGTCGCCACGATCGATCCCGCCGGGCCAACCGCTCGTCCCAGCCGGCTTCGTTTCGTCCCCTCGGGTCCGGTCCTGATCCCAAGCCGTCTCGACGCGCTCCTGCTCCGGCGCATTCTGGGCGTCAGTCATGGCCTGAACACCACGCGTGGCGGGCCCCCGAGGAGCACAAAGCGATGTCGAACCTGCAAAAACTGTCGACCACGGAACGGCGCATCGATCTCGACTGGGTCCGGATTGGAGCCTTCGGGCTCCTGATCTTCTACCACGTCGGGATGCTCTACGTGTCCTGGGGATTTCACATCAAGAGCGCGCACCAGTTGACCTGGCTCGAACCCCTGATGCTGGTCGTCAATCCGTGGCGGCTGTCGCTGCTGTTTCTGGTGTCGGGGGTGGCCACACGCTTCATGCTGGGCAAGGCCATGCTGGGGCCGTTCGTGCGGGCACGCTCGGCGAGGCTGCTGATCCCCCTGATCTTCGGCATGCTGGTGATCGTGCCGCCGCAATCCTACGACCAGATCGTCGAGGCGCTCGGCTATCCCGCCGGCTTTGTCGACTTCTACACGCGGCATTACCTCGCCTTCGGATCGCAGTTCTGCCCGAACCCCTGCATCGTGATGCCGACCTGGAACCATCTGTGGTTCGTGGTCTATCTCTGGGTCTACACCATGGCCCTCGCTGTCGTGCTGCTGGTCTGGCGTGGCGCAGCCGAATGGCTGGGTGAGCGGCTTGCGGCGATCCTGCGCGGCCCGTGGCTCCTGATCGTGCCGTGCCTGCTGTTCGCGGCCTGGCGGCTGTTTCTCTTCCCCAACTTCCCCTCGACGCACGCGCTGTTCGGCGATTGGTACAACCACGCCGACTATGCGACGGCGTTTCTGTTCGGCTTCCTGCTGGGCAAGCAGGACGGCATCTGGCGCGACATGGAGCGTCAGCGCTGGGTGGCACTCGCGGTTGCCGCCGGACTGTTCCTGGTCTTCATTCTGATCCGCGCCGGTGTCGGCACGTCGCTGATCCCGTCGTCAGCAATGTTCGTCCGCATCGTCTATGGCTGCTACCAGTGGCTCGCCATGGTCGCAGTGTTCGGCTTTGCGCGGCGCTGGCTGCCGGTGGCCGACGGGCCGGTGCGCCGCTATCTCACGGATGCGATCTTTCCCTATTACATCGTGCACCAGACCGCGATCATCATGATCGCGCACGCGTTGCACGGCAGCGGATTGTCGGCGCTCGCCGAGGTGTCGACCGTGATTAGCGGAACGGTGCTCGCCTGCGTCGTAACCTATGAGGGAGTGCGGCGGATCAACTGGTTGCGGCCGCTGTTCGGATTGCGCCTCGCGGCCGCGTCGCCGGCACGGGCGGCACCGCAGCCCACGGGGTTCCGTTGGCACGAAAGCAAAAGGTGATAAGACGGCCCCATGCCCGACCGCGTCTATCTCGACTGGAATGCGACCACGCCGCTGCGCCCCGAGGCGCGGGCGGCGATGGTCGCGGCCTATGACCTCGTCGGCAATCCGTCCTCGGTCCATGCCGAGGGGCGGGAGGCGCGGCGGTTGGTCGAGGACGCCAGGGCCACCCTGGCGGCCGCTATAGGCGGCTTGCCCCGGAACGTGGTTTTCACCTCGGCTGGAACCGAGGCCAATACGCTGGCGCTGGCCGCCGGGCTGAAGGGCCCGTCCGGGGGCCCCGTGCAGCGCTTGCTGGTCTCGGCGATCGAACACGCCTCGGTGCTGGCGGGCGGCCGGTTCCCGGCCGATGCCGTCAGCCAGATCGGGGTGACGCCCGCGGGGGTCCTCGACCTCGACCATTTGCGCGCGTTGCTCGGTTCCGGGCCGCCGGCGCTGGTCTCGATCATGGCCGCCAACAACGAGACGGGCGCCCTTCAGCCCGTCATGGAGGCGGCCGGCATCGTCCACGCGGCCGGAGGTCTCCTGCATGTCGATGCAATCCAGGCGCTTGGAAAGATTCCTTTCGATATCAAAGTGGTAGGCGCGGACCTTGCGACCTTCTCTGCGCACAAGATCGGTGGTCCCAAGGGGATCGGGGCGTTGGTGGTTGCCGAAGGCGTGACCGGCCTGGATCCCGTCCTGCGCGGCGGCGGTCAGGAACTCGGCCGCAGGGCAGGGACGGAGAACGTGGCCGGCATCGCCGGGTTTGGGGCGGCAATTAGGACAGCCATTCAGACTCTTCCGGAAGATGCGACTCGTCTGGCAAGCCTCAGGAATCGCTTGGAAATCGGACTCGGCGAGATCCCCGGCACCACGGTCTTCTCGGACTCCGCGGAGAGGTTGCCGAATACCACCCTTTTCACCGCGCCCGGCTTGAAGGCCGAAACCGCCGTGATCGGCTTCGATCTCGAAGGTATCGCGGTATCCTCCGGTTCGGCCTGTTCCTCGGGAAAAGTGCAGCCATCCCATGTGCTTCTGGCCATGGGAGCAGGCCCCGGAGCCGCCCAGGGAGCGGTGCGCCTCAGTCTGGGCTGGTCCACGCAGGAGGTGGACATCAATCGGGCCGTCGAGGCTTGGAAAAAGCTCAGCAATGGCCTACTTAAGCAACAAGCGATGAAACACGGCTAGATCGGTTCTAAGCCCGTGCTTTCCGCAGAGAAACATCGTAATACTCGACCAAGTTTGATCCACCGCGGTCCTTGAAACCGCGAGCGGAGGATGGAATGCCAGCCGTGCAAGAGACGGTCGAGCGCGTGAAGCGCATCGACGTCGACCAGTATCGTTATGGGTTTGAAACCCTGATCGACACCGAGAAGGCCCCCAAGGGGCTGTCGGAAGAGATCGTAAAATTCATCTCAGCCAAGAAGAACGAACCCGACTGGATGCTCCAGTGGCGGCTCGAGGCGTATCGCCGCTGGCTGACCATGACGGAACCCACCTGGGCCCGTGTCGAATATCCCAAGGTCGACTTCCAGGACCTCTATTACTACGCGGCGCCGAAGCCGAAGAAGACGGTCTCCTCGCTCGACGAGATCGATCCGGAGATTCTCAAGACCTACGAGAAGCTCGGCATCCCCCTGCGCGAAGTCGCCATGCTCGAAGGCGTCGAGCCGAAGCCGGGCGAGGAAGACCCGGCCCGGCGCAAGATCGCCGTCGACGCCGTGTTCGATTCGGTCTCGGTTGCGACCACCTTCAAGGCGGAGCTGAAGAAGGCCGGCGTGATCTTCATGCCGATCTCGGAAGCCATCCGCGAGTATCCCGAGCTGGTGCAGAAATATCTGGGCTCGGTGGTGCCGACCTCGGACAATTTCTACGCGACGCTGAATTCGGCGGTGTTCTCCGACGGCTCGTTCGTCTACGTGCCGCCGGGCGTGCGCTGCCCGATGGAGCTGTCGACCTATTTCCGCATCAACGAGCGCAACACCG
>JAEWBW010000027.1 GCA_023390955.1 Pseudomonadota bacterium | reverse complement strand
ATCGCGGACGCAGCTGCCGGCGTGAATCCGGCGATCGCTCCGGAGAGCCGGTCGAATCCGCGAGGCGATTTTGCTGAGCCCGGACGTCACGATATCGCGCGCGCGGCGTCGCAGTCGGCGCCGCGCGATTGGGTGGCGATCGAGACACCATTGCCGCAAGCACCGCCCGACCAACCGTCCGCCTCACCGCAGGCCCTGCAAGAGACAGTTCAGGAGCAGGTCTCGACCAAAATCGTGCAGGCCTCTCGGCCTCGTGTCGCGCCGTCGCGGGATGATCGCGAGACCGATACGCAGACGCGGTTGCCTCGGCTCACACCCGTTGCGCCCAGTGAATCGACCGTCGAAGGACCATCGCCGCCGCTGACTGCATCCAACGTTCGCGCCGCCCGCGATCCGGCGGCGGAGACGCCGCCGATGCGGTCTGGCTCAAAGGACGCGCTGGAGATCAATGGGGATATCGTCAGCCCGGCGCGTCGCATCGTGCCGCGCGACCGCGATGAGCGCGAGCCGCGGCGGCAGGACCACACCATGCCGCCGGCCGCGCGCGGGCCCGCACCACAAAGGACGCGGGAGGCGTCCGTCGAGGTCCGCATCGGTGCGGTGACGCTCCAGGTTCACGCGCCGCCGGCGCCGGCCGCTCCGCAAGCGCCAAGCCGCGCAAGCTTTGCGCCGCACCGCCACTATCTGCGTATGTGGTGAAGCCATGCCGCTGCTCGACAGCCAGAAAGCGATCGGCGTGGTGAGCGAGCTGCTCCGGACCCGCGTGTCCATGCGGCTCAACAACACGCCGGTCTCGATCGGGCGGCCGGAAGAGGCAACCAAGAGCACCGGGCCGCGCCTCAATCTGTTCCTGTACCGGATCGGCTTCGACGCGTCCTTGCGCAATTTCGCGCTCGATGCCGGCCAGCAGCCGCCGATCTGGCTCGTGCTGCACTATCTGCTCACGGCCTTCGACGACAAGAGCGAGAGCGACAGTTCGAAGGCCCATACCCTGTTCGGGCGCGGCATCCTCGCGCTACAGGAGCTCAACTTCCTGCGTCCGACCGCGCCGGAGCTGTCGCAGAATCCGGAGCCGCTCAAGATCACCTTCGACGAGGCCGATGTCGAGCTACTGTCCAAGCTGATGCAAGGCAGCGACGAGAGGTACCGTGTCTCCGCCGCATTCCAGATTCGTCCGATCATGATGGTGGCGGATCAGCCGGCGTCCTACGCGCCGCTGGTGAAGACGGTGGGACCGCCGCTGCCGAACCCGCCGCCTTATGACCAGACCGGCGTCTGGGTGCTGCCGACCCTCGGTCCGCGCCTGGAGACGCTCGCGCCCGAACGCACGACGCTTCCCGCCAACCTGACTCTGAGCGGGCTCGATCTTGGCGAGGTCGACCAGGTCCAGGTCGGCGCGCTGACATTCGCGGCTGGCCACGTCGGCGGCGATGTGACGGCATCGATCCCAGCGGCGACCGCTCTGTCTGCCGGCTCTTACCCGGTCACGGTGACGCGACCGTTCGCCGCCCACACCATGACCAGCAATGCGCTTCTCCTCCACGTGCTGCCGATCCTCGCCACAGCGACACCAAGCGCTTTGGCGCCGGTCTCGGGCACCGATACGCACGTGTTCGGTCATCTTCATCTTACCGGCGAGCGGCTCGGCGGCGTCGACGATTCCATCTTCGTCGCCTTCTTCGGCGGCAGCGATCTGCCCCTGACGCTCGAGGCGACGGGAACGGCGGCGCAGACCTCGCTCGACATCGACGTGCCCATCGCCAAGGCGCTCGACCCCGGAACCTATCGCATCATCCTGCGCGTCAATGGCGAGCAGGCTGACGATGCCATCGCGGTGACCTGGTCATGACCGCACATCCCGCATTCATCAGGGCCGTCCTGCTCAACCCGGATCTCGGCGTATCCGATGCCAGTGCCGCGTGGTGGCTCGAGCAGGTGACACTGCGACTGCGCCGCGAGGTCGCCTGGTGCTGGCATCTGCGCGGCGAGGGCAGGTCATCTGCCGCGACAGGCCTGCCGCCGTTCAGCGATCCCGCTGCGGAGAACCTCGATCTCACTCGCTACATCGGCGACAAGCGCAGCTTCTTCTCGACCGATGTTGCCGCGCGCCACCTGAGCGAACGTATCGCGCGCGATGATCGCCCGGCCGCCTCACAGACGACCGGGAGCTGGGATCAGGTCGCTGACCGCGCCGGTCTCGATGATGCCGCGCAGTTCGTGCTGGCGCTGGCCTTGTCGGCGCGGCTCGATGCGGCGCTGGGTCCGGTCTTTGCCTGCTGTCACAACGATTCCCTGCGTCCGTATCCGACGCTCGCTCTGGCGCAGCGCCTGTGGGACGCCCCGCGCACTGTTGCGGCATGTGCCGATCCCGCCCATGCATTGCGGCGCCACGGCCTGCTCGGTAGCGTCGTCGATGGCCGTGATGCGGCCGACTGGATGCAGCCGCTCGATCTGCCGCCGATGCTCGTCGGTGCGCTCGCCGATCCAACGGGCGATCTTCCGGCCGCGCTTCATCAGGTCGATCCCGGCGGCAAGCGGTTGCCTGATACGGCGTTTGGCCTGGCGACACGCCTTGCGGCGGAGCCGCCATCCGCACTGCAATTCGTCCCGCTCGCCGGATCGCGCGGCGCCGATGCCGCTGGCTGGGCTGCGGCGCTCGCCGCCTCCCATGACCGGCGCGTGGTGACACTCGCGACGCATCTGCCGCCCGATCGCGCGCATGTGCAGGCTGTGCTTGCACTGTGCTGGCTAGCCGACGTCGATCTCGTCGTTCCCGACGGCTGGCAGGTCCGTGGTCACGCTGCGGCATCGGAGCCTTGGTTTGCCGGTAGCCTGTCGCAGCCGGTCCGTTGCTACATTTGGGTGAGCGACGGCATGGCGGAGCTACCGGCGAGCCATGCGTTGCCGACGTTCCGGATTCCGGCTCTGGATCATGCCGAGCGCGTCGCCCAGATCAGCGCGGCGCTCGGCTCGCGTGCCGCATCGCTCGACGCAACGGTGCGCGAGGTTGCGCGCCGCTTCAGGCTCGACGAGAGGCCGCTCGCCAATGTCGTCCGTATGCTGCGGGCACTGCCGGGACCGCTCAATGCCGTCGAGTTGATCGCGATGTGCCGGGCCGAAGCCGGCGGCCGCATGGGCGTTCTCACACAGGCCGTAAGCCCGCGCTTCACCCTCGACGAGCTGGTGCTGCCGAAGCAGCAGGCGGCGCAGCTGCAGACCATCGCGGATTCCATGCGTGCACTGACCCGCGTCCACTATGAGTGGGGCACTGCGCGGGTCTGGAACGAGAGCGGGCTTGCCGTGCTGTTCTGCGGTGCGTCCGGCACCGGCAAGACCATGGCAGCGGAAGCACTGGCTGCGGCGCTCAACCTGCCGCTCTACCGCATCGACCTGTCGCAGGTGGTCAACAAATATATCGGCGAGACGGAGAAGAACCTCGCCCGCATCTTCGACGCCGCGGAAGAGAGCGATAGCATCCTGTTCTTCGACGAAGCCGACTCCCTGTTCGGCAAGCGCACCGACGTCCGCGACGCTCATGACCGCTTCGCCAATATCGAGATCAGCTATCTGCTGGAGCGCATGGAGCGCTTCAAGGGTCTTGCGATCCTCGCCACCAATCGGCGCAAGGATCTCGACGAAGCCTTCACCCGTCGGCTGCGCTATGTCGTCGAGTTTCCACTGCCTGGTGCGTCCGAGCGGGAGCGGATCTGGCGTCAGGTGTTTCCGAAGGGCGTCGATGTCGCCGCGCTCGATTTCGGCTTCATCGCCGGTCATTTCGAGCTTTCCGGCGGGCATATCCGCTCCGCCGCTTTCAACGCCTGTCTCAGCCGCGCCGCCTTGGGCGGTGATGCGCGTCTCGCCATGACCGACGTGCTGGTCGCGATCCAGCGCGAGCTCGACAAGCTCGATCGCGTCGCATCCGTCGAGCAGTTCGGTCGCTACGCAGATCTCGTGAGGGAAGCATGAGCGCAACGACGGTCGATATCGATCGGATCGAGCTGGCGATGTTCGGTGTCTCGGCGGCGGAGGCAGAGGCCGCGGCGGGTGCGATCGACACGGCGCTGCGTCACCG
>JAEWBW010000693.1 GCA_023390955.1 Pseudomonadota bacterium | reverse complement strand
TAGTTCTGGAACACCATGCCAAAGCCGCGCTTCTCGGGCGGCACGTCGTCGACCCGTCGTCCGTTGAGATGGATCTCACCGTCGCTTGGTGGCACGAGCCCCGCGATGATGCCGAGCGCCGTGGACTTTCCGCAACCGCTCGGCCCCAGGAAGGTGACGAATTCTCGGCCGCTGATCTCGAGCGGGAATTGGTCGAGCACCACCTTGCCGCCGTAGCGCTTGGTGATCGACATCTTGAGTGTGTCAATTGAATCGGCCATGCCCCCGCCCCGCAAACGCGCGCGAGGGCTCGCGCATGGCGCGCCCTCGCCTCCTGATTTCGGCAATTATTGCTTCTTGACCTGATCGGCGCCGACTTCGCGGTCCCACCGCTCCATCGCATAGCTCAGCTCTTTCACGCCGAGCGGCGGCGAGACCTTCCACTTGGTCCCGATCTGGTCGTACTCAGGACGCCAGAACTCCTTGACCTCGTCCTGGATTTCCTTCGGCGCCGATGCCAGCGTCGCGGCCTTTACGACCGGACCGATGAAGGCCTTCCAGGTCAGCGCCTGCTGATCCGGCTTCCACATGAACTTCATGAGGTCGACGATGACATCGACCTGCTCCTGCGGAACGCCCTTCGGGATGCACCAATAGTGTCCGTCGACCACGAAGGTGGTGTTCTCCAAAATCGCGATCTTGGACTCCGGCGGGATCACGCTCTGCGCGCGCGGCTTCATATCCCATTCCATGATCCCGGCGATCATCCAGCGCTGGCCCTGTGCGAACTCCTTCAGCGTGATCGCGGTGCCGGTCGGATAATATTCGACGGACTTGCCGAGCTCTTTCAGGAAATCCCAGCTCTTGTCCCAGCCCTTCTCGGGATCGAGCGGCTTGGAATCGCCGAGGATGAAGGAGAAGCCCTGCAGGATGGCCCGGCCCGGGCCGCTGTTGGCCGGACGCGCATACATGAACTTGCCCGGGTTCGCCTTCACCCAGGCCTGCAATTCCTGCGCGGTCTTCGGCGGGTTCGGGACCTTGGCGGGATTGTAGATCAGCACGGGACCGCCGGCATTGCCGACGGAGGGAATGAGGACGCCCTTGCCTTCATCGTAGAGCGCTTTGCCCGCATCGGTGAGGCTGTCGCGCGGAAAGCTCTTCTGATAGTCGGGGATCGCGATTAGCTGCCCGTTCTGGGCGAGCAGCGCACCGCCATCCTGTCCGGTCAGCACCAGATTGATGTCGAGGCGCCCGGCGTCCTGCTGCGCTTTGATCTTGGCCGGAAGCTCCGGCGCCGGTGCGCGCTGGATCTTGATCTCGCTGACCTTGTCCGGATTGGCCTTCTTGTAGTTCTCGATGATGGTCTGCACGGAGGCGAGGTCGCCGCCGGTATCGATGATCGAAAGACTGATCGGAGCGGCAAAGGCCGCGCTGCAAACACTCGCCCCCATCAGGGCGGCAGCCATCAAGGCCGCTGACCTCATCCTCATTCTCGCCTCCCAAGCGCTTTCTTTTTCGTGCAACTTGTTATTTATTTGTAAGTCGAGCATCGACGAAGTTTTGGCTATTTGTCAAGCGATCCGTTCTACAAGGGCTTTCACCCGCGTCCGTGCGCGGATCGAGATGTCAAGAAGTTGTTCACAAGACGAATGCGCAATCTGGCGGAGCCTGATTTGAAAAAGCCTGCGCGGAAATCCGCAGCACTGCCGCTCTCCCCCTCAACGGGACGCTTGAGCGACCGGGTCTATGACCACGTGCTGGGCCAGATCGCGATCGGCATCCTGCCGATGGATTGCCGGCTGCCGCCCGAAAACGGCCTGGCCGAATTGCTCGACGTCTCGCGCCCCGTCGTGCGCGAAGGATTGACGCGACTGCGCGACGACGGACTGATCGCATCACGCCAAGGCGCTGGCTGGTTCGTCACCAAACGCCCCGCCGCCAATGCCTTCGATTTTGCGCCGGTCAGCAGCATCCCGGATATCCAGCGCTGTTTCGTGTTCCGGATGGCCGTCGAGGGTGATGCCGCAGCGCTCGCCGCGAAAAATCGCGACAAGCAGAGCCTGCGCCGCATCCAGCAGGTCCTGACCCGGCTGGACACGATGGTGGCCAAGGGACGCGAGGGCGGCCTCGGCGTCGAGGAGGATCTGCTCTTCCACCGCACGATCGCGGAGGCGAGCGGCAACCGGTTCTTCGTCGAGACGCTGGCCTCGCTCCGGGAGCAGGTCATGATCGGCGTCAATCTCAACCGCAATCTCTCGCTGATCCAGCCGCGTGGGCGCATTCTCCGGGGCCAGCAGGAGCACCGCGTCGTGTTCGAGGCCATCGAGGCCCAGGACGAGGATGGCGCCCGCCGGGCCATGCGCACCCATGTCGACAATGCGCGCAAGCGCATCTTCGAAGGCGGCTGACCGAGGCCTCCGTTAACCCCTCGTCCACCATCGCGGCTGCCCCGCCGCCGGTAACCACGTGAATTAACAGACCCTCAATTCACCCCAGACAACTTTAGCAATGTTATTGGGGGTCATTGCCGTGGACGTGTTGGTATTCGAGTTTCTGGGACTGGCGATGCTCGCCATGTGCGTGATCGTGGTGGCGCTGCCCCGCAGCCGGAGACCGTCGCAGCGCATCCGTTACGAGTAGGATTTTCCGGCCACCCTGCCCTGATCGGCCCTTTGAAGGGCGGAACAGGCGATTCCACCCGAAATGCAAGGCTCGAATTCGTCACGAGCCCCTTGACATCACAGCGCTTTCGGCAGAACGGCTGATGGACTTGTCATGGGCCGTTCATGGATCTGATTGCTACCACCGCTGACCTCGCGGCTGCCTGCAGCCGCCTCGCCAAGCACCCCGTCATTACCGTCGATACCGAGTTCCTGCGCGAAACCACCTACTACCCGCTGTTGTGCGTGGTGCAGATGGCCAGCGCCGAGGAAGCGGTGGTGATCGACACCCTGGCCGAGGGTATCGACCTCAAGCCGTTCTTCGAGCTTATGGCCAATGAGGGCGTGCTGAAGGTGTTCCACGCCGCCCGCCAGGACATCGAGATCATCTGGCACCAGGCCAACATCATCCCGCACCCGGTGTTCGACACCCAGGTCGCCGCCATGGTGCTCGGCTATGGCGACAGCATCGCCTATGACGCGCTGGTCGAGAAAGTCACCGGCCACCGCCCGGACAAGACGCATCGCTTCACCGACTGGTCGCGCCGGCCGCTGAGCAAGGAGCAGATGCATTATGCGGTCTCCGACGTCACGCATCTGCGCGACGTGTTCGCAGCCCTCGACGCCGATTTGAAGAAGCGCCGCCGCAGCGAATGGGTCTCCATCGAAATGGAGATCCTGACCTCGCCGAAAACCTACGACTTCCATCCCGAGCGCGCCTGGGAGCGGCTGAAGACGCGGGTGCGCAAGCCCAAGGACCTCGCGGTGCTGATGGAGGTCGCGGCCTGGCGCGAGCAGGAAGCCCAGGGCCGCGACGTGCCGCGCGGCCGGGTGCTGCGCGACGAAGCCGTCACCGATATCGCAACGCATGCGCCGAACACGATCGAGAAGCTCGCCAATTTGCGCTCGGTGCCGAAGGGTTTTGAGAAGTCCAAATGGGGCGCCGACATCGTCGCCGCCGTCACGCGCGGCCTGGCGCGCGATCATGCGACACTGCCGAAGCTGGAGAAGCCGCGCAACAATTCCAACGGTGCGGCGATCGTCGAGCTGTTGAAGGTGCTGCTGCGCATGACCGCCGAGCGGCATGCGGTCGCCAGCAAGGTGATCGCCACCGTCGACGATCTCGAGGAGATCGCGGCCAGCGACGAGGCCGACGTGCCGGCGCTGCGCGGCTGGCGCCGCGAGCTTTTCGGTGACGCCGCCCTCAAGCTGAAGCACGGCCAGCTTGCGCTCTCGATCGAAAAGGGTCGCGTCGTCGGGGTCAGCAAGGAATAGGCGCCCTCAGCGCCGGGCCGGAAATTGTAGGGTGGGCAAAGGCGCGCTTGCGCCGTGCCCACCATTCACTTGCACTATTGCCGGGATTGGTGGGCACGCTTCGCTTTGCCCACCCTACGCTCGCTGCAACCACCCGCAATCGAGACATCACGCGGTATGGGTCCTGGCTTTCGCCAGGACGGCACCGAGTATGTTGCCGCAGCCTGCTCTACGCCGGCGTCAGCTTCGCCGCCTCCGGCTTGAGATCCTCCAGCATGCCCGCAATGCCATCGACCAACTCGTCGATCTGGGCCTTGGTGACGATCAGCGGCGGGCAGATCGCCAGGGCATCGGCCATGTTGCGCGAGATGATGCCGCGCTCCAGCAGCAGGCGGCTCGCGACGCCGCCGAGCGCGCCGGGCGTACCAGCTGCCACCTTGCGCGCCTTGTCGAGGACCAGCTCGACCGCGGCGATCATGCCGACGCCGCGGACCTCGCCGACCAGCGGATGCTTTTCAAGCTCGCGCAGCCGCTTCTGCATGTAGGCGCCGAGCTCGGCGGCATGCGCGACCAGATTGCGCTCCTCGATGATCTTGAGGTTCTCGAGCGCCACGGCCGATCCGACCGGATGGCCGCCGGCCGTGAAACCGTGGCCGAGCACGCCTATCTTGTTGCTCTCGTCGGCGATCGGCTCGAACATGCGGTCGTTCATCAGAATCGCCGAGAACGGGAAGTAGCTCGACGTAATCTGCTTGGAGACGACAAGTACGTCGGGTTTGATGTCGAAGGTTTGGCAGCCGAACATCTTGCCGGTGCGGCCGAAGCCGCAGATCACCTCGTCGGCGACCAGCAGGATGTCGTACTTCTTCAGGACGGCCTGAATCTTCTCCCAGTAGGTTGCGGGCGGCACGATGACGCCGCCGGCGCCCATCACCGGCTCGCCGAAGAACGCCGCAATCGTGTCCGGCCCTTCCTTCTGGATCAGCGCGTCGAGCTCCTCGGCGCGGCGCGTCGCGAATGCCTCCTCGCTCTCGCCGGGAGCGCCGTCCTTGTAAAAGTGCGGCGAACCCGTGTGCAGGATGTTCGGCAGCGGCAGGTCGAACGAGCGGTGGTTGTTCGGCAGGCCCGTCAGGCTCGCAGATGCAATGGTGACACCGTGATAGGCGCGCAGCCGGCTGATGATCTTCTTGCGCTGCGGCTGGCCGAGCGCGTTGGAGCGGTAGGCGATCAGCTTCAGGACGGTGTCGTTCGCTTCGGAGCCCGAGTTGGTGAAGAACACCTTGCTCATCGGCACCGGCGCCATCTTCACGAGCTTCTCGGCGAGATCGATCGACGGACCGTGCGAGCGCGAGGCGAAGGTGTGGTAGAACGGCAGTGCCTGCATCTGGCGATGCGCGGCGTCGACCAGCCGCTTCTCGCTGAAGCCGAGCCCGACGCTCCACAGCCCCGCCATTGCCTCAAGATAGCGCTTGCCGGCGGCGTCATAGACATAGGGCCCCTCGCCGCGCTCGATCACCAGCGGACCCGCCTGCTGATGCGACCGCGCATTGGTGTAGGAATGGAGCTGATAGGCAACGTCGCGGGCTTCCTGCGAATTCGGCAGCATGGTCATCGATTAATTCCTTCAACCCTCATGTCAGCGGCGCAAGCCGGCGCAATGCTCGTCGGGAGACAGCATCGCTGCTTCGTCGATACTATGGCAATCACTAAGCCATCAATTGGCTATTGCGACGCGGCAAAACTTGCAACGCCGTTTGGCCGGCGTCAAACGACTTGAGCGTCAAAGGTGTTGGGCGTCAAACGCGATGCAGCGTTGCAGTCACGCGATGCTCAGGCCGCGCCGTCGTCTCCGCCGTCATCGGCGGCCTCGCTCGCCTCGGAGACCTCGACCAGCGCCATCGACAGCAAATAGACGGTCGTCGACAGGCCGAGCCGGCGGGCGCTCTCCGCCGCGCGCGACAATTCGCCGGTCAACTCCTCAAGCTCCTGGCGCCGGGACACTGATTTGACCTTATCGGGCTGACCTTCTCGGACCTGCCGCCACGGCGCTCGGCCGCGCTTCGCCTAGACGGCGATGGCGCCGCTGGTCCTGACGAGATCGGCGCTGGGGCGCACTGTAGCAAAATTGCCGATCACATTCACCACCGACTGCTTGTAGGCCGAGGCCTCGCCATTGCCGGGATGGCGGCAGGCGACAGCATCGGCCACCACCTGGTAGCGGTGGCTGCGGTGAAACCCGTCGACAACGGTCGCCAGAATGGTCTCGTCGAGGGAAAAGCCCGCCAGGACGCAGCGCACGTTGCGGATATTGGCCATGTAATCCACGAACCGCGACGAGCTGTAGGCGGACGGCAGCGGATGATCGAAGGTCAGCTCGCCCGGCCGCGGCTTCAGTTCCGGAATCCAATCGGTCAGCTTGGATGCCGGATTGAACCAGGCGGCCTGCGCGATGCGCTTGAGGTGCATCACCGGCCAGAGATTGTCGCGCCACATCGTCATCAACTCGAGGCAGCGCGAAGTCGCGGCGTCGCCGTCATGAATGACGTGGCGACGCCCCTGGGTGAGGTACTCGATCTGCAGATCGGCGCAGATCAGGATCGGCGGATCGTCGTGAAGAGAGACCAGCATCGTCTTGTCTAGAGCTGCACCAATTTCAACGATCGGCCATCGACAGGTTCCGCAGCGGCGACGACACCGCGCGTCCTGCCGAGGCGTCGAGCACGCCCGGCGTATCCCATTCGCCCTCGGGACGGATGATCACATAGGGATCACTGTCCAGCGTGATGGCATCCGGACCGGGATCGAGGTCGAGCACCATCTCCGTGTAGGAGAAATCGGAGAAGGTGATCTTGCGATTGTGGCCGAGCGGTTTTGCGCCGAAATGGGCCCAGAAGTCCACGAGCCGGTCCTGAGCCTGGCCGTAGATCTTGCGAAAGCCCTTGCGCTTCACATAGTCGACGCTGGCCTGCACGAGCTTGAACGACACGCGCGAGCGGCGGTATTGGTGCCGGACTGCGAGCCGCTCGACCTTGGCGAACTCGCCGAAGAAGCGCACCCGCAGGCAGCCCGCGGGCTCGTTGCCGATGAAGCCGATGAAATGCGCGGCCACGAGATCGTTACCGTCGAACTCCTCCTCGAACGGACAATCCTGCTCGGCGAGATAGACCGCGGAGCGGATGGCCGTGACAAGCATGAGATCGTTCGGATCGCGTGCAATGCGAATAGTGATGGCGCGGGAGTCGGGCTTGGCGAGGGGAATCCTAGTGCCGTGCATCTGCAAAACTCCTTGCTGCAATGATTGGCGCGGGCATGCGCAAAGGCTGACGATTCCAGGGCCGCTCGTAACACCAGAGGTCGGGCTGGAAGCTCGGTATGGGCGCGAAACCCGTCGCTTTCATGATGTCGCGGCCGGCCGGCGTTGACGGCTGCGCATAGCAGTCGGCGTTGCGAAACCGCGGCTGCCGCAGATGCGCGGCGGCCTTGCCGAGGCCGGCAATCCCCCGCCCCGCGGCTGCGATCGCCCAGATGTAGATCGCGGAGACGTCCTCATTAGGGGATGCCAAATACCGTGTGTCAGGCTCGGTCAGGCAGATCTCGTCGAGCAGGAGCGCGTCATGGCCGCGGTCGTTGAGGTAGAGAAACGCCATCGCCCCAAGCAGTTTCTGCTTGCGGGTGAACGTCACGATGCACTCGGGATCGTAGGTGAAGTAGCGGGCGAGCTCAGGTTCCCCGATGCGGACCCCTGGCACCAGACGCCGCGCCATGTCGGCGAGGGCCGAAATCTCTGAATATTGCGCGCAACGGACATCGATGTCCGGGCTCAGCGGCAATGAGTCAAAATCATGCCTTGCGGCAAACGAGCCCCTTTCCATACGCATAACGCCCCTTTATCGTTCGGGGCTTTCGTGCCCCGCTACGAAAAGCTTAGCGGCTGGGGATCAGGAGTATGCAGCAAGTATTGCACCGGGGTGCTGCGATGGTGCAGCACCGTGAAGAGACCCTGGATGCATCCTGGGATGATTTGAAGCTATTTTTAGCGTGTGCAAAATTTAAAAGTTTCCGCAACGCGGCGGAAGAACTCGGGATCACAAGCACGACGCTGATGCGCAGGATCGACCGGCTCGAGGAGAGCATCGGTTGCAAGTTGTTCCTGCGCGACCAAAGCGGCCTCACGTTGAGCGACGAAGGCACCGCGATGATCTCCGACGTTTCATTGATGGAGCGTCACGCCTTCAACGTGTTCCGGCGCGCTGCGCGCTCGTCGAACGACACCGCCGGCACGGTGCGCGTCGCCGTGACGGAAGGTCCCGGCAATTTCTGGGTGCTGCCGCGGCTGATCGATTTCCAGAAGACCTATCGCAAGATCACGGTCGACCTGCGCTGCGCGATGGAGCAAGCCGACGTCGCGCGGCTGGAATCCGACATCGCAATCCAGCTCGAGCCGCCGACCAATCCCGATCTGATCGTCGCCAAGCTCGGACGGCTGCACATCTATCCCTTCGTCTCGAAGGAATATGAGAGCCTGTATGGCGTACCGGCTTCGCTCGCCGAGCTTGCCAACCACCGGATCGTCAAGCAGAGCGCGCCGCAGGTCGACGACGGCGCCTATGCACGCATCCTCGGATTGAAGTCGCTCGAAGGCATCGTCGGCATCAAGACCAACTCATCGATCGGTGCGCTGTATGCGGTGGAGCGCGGCGCCGGCATCGGCTTCCTGCCGACGGTATCGATCGCGCTCGGCGCACCGCTGGTCGCCGTCGATCTCGGCGTCAGCCATCACGCCGATCTCTGGCTGACCTATCACAAGGAATTCCGCGCCTCCGAGCGGCACAAGATCGTGGTCGAGTGGCTGAAGAAGATCTTCGACCCGAAGGCCTATCCCTGCTTCCGCGACGAGTTCATCCATCCCAACGATCTGGTGCCGATGATGACGGCGGCGCGGGAGAGCTTTGGGTTGAACGGCTATGTCGCGGCGGCGCCGGGCTGAGGCCCCTTCCCGCAACGCTGCGCTACCAGCGATATTCGAAGCCCACCGTGCCCTGGTGCGATCTGAGCTCGTTGCGGAAGCGTCCGTCGTAATTGACGTAGAGCCGCGCGGTGCTGGTGAGGCTGAGCGAGGCCGACGCGCCGGCATCCATGCCGTAACGGCTCTCGCCGATGCCGGGCACGATGATGTTCTGCGCCCCGAGGCTGACCTGGATCGAGCCGAGGTCCTGGTAGAAATTATCGACGAACTTTCCGTAGGCGGAGAGGTCCAGGACCTTCTGGTCGAAGATGAAATAGCGGCCGACCTCTGCGCCGGCCATGAACCGCGCACGTGCGAGCGCGGACGAGCCCACCGCCATCGGATCGAGGCCACCAGTCTCCTGGAATGCGGCACTGGTGGCGCGGACATATTCCAGCGCCCCCTTGGGCACGATGCGGAACTGATCCTTGGTCCAGTAATAGCTGATCTCGGTCAGTGCGCCGTCGATGGTCGCATTGTAGCGCGCGGTCGCAAAGCCAAGCCCGGTATCGCGACTGGAGCGGACATTGCCGAAACCGTGCACCAGCGCGAATGCCCAGGTCCACGGCCCCTTGTCGACCGAGCCGTTGAATCCGAGCTGGGTCAGGTTGAGTGTCGCCGACTGCAGCGCCAGCGGCACGTCGATGTCGGTATGGCTCTGGTCCGCGGTGAAGCCGATATTGACACCCGGCGCGATCCGCGCGCCAAAGCCTGCGACGCCGCCCACGGTCTTGCGCTTGTCGCCGACGAAGTCGCCTTGCGGATCCGTCCGCACCGAGATGCCGTAGCCCTCGAACCAGGTGCGATAGCGCGGCTGCTCCTGCGCCTCCGCAGCTCCACCCCCGCCGGGATTGGTGCGATAGACGCGGTCGAAGCCGTTGGAGGCCCGGTTGCCGAGCCGCTCCAGGAAGCTGGAGCCGAGATCGAGCGTCGTGTTGCCCACTGAGCGGTCGTAGGCGATT
>JAEWBW010000594.1 GCA_023390955.1 Pseudomonadota bacterium | reverse complement strand
CTGTCCGATGAAGAGAGCCTGCATTGAATGTCCGTGATGCGCTGGGTGGTCCCGGCCGGCGGAATTACTCTAGCACCGGTTCCGCTGTTGGGACGCTGAAATTATTCGCAAAAGCCGCCCGAAGCGCTTGAGGTCGGCATAGGGCCGGAATACGACCATGGCAGGGCAATGCCAAGTCCGGGCCAACACCGGATGTCGGCTTGCGGTTCCGGGGTGACCGAGGAAAGCATGATCACAGGTCTCGATCACGTCGTTGCCCTGGTCGCCGATATCGGCGCGGCCAAGGCTGCCTACCAGACGTTGCTGGCGCGGGCGCCGAGCTGGCAGAATTCCGGCGACGGCGCCGATCGCGTGCTGTTCACGCTCGAGAACATGACCCTGGAATTGATCGCGCCGAGCGGCTTCACCGTCGCCGCAGACCGGATGCGGGCGCTGCTGAACGACCAGGAGGGCATGCTCGCGAGCCTGTGTTTCCGCGTTGCCGACATCACCAAGATGCATCGGCGGCTCGACCGGGTCGCGCTGAAGCCCGAGCCGGTCGCCGACGTCGAGAGCAGCGATTCCGTCAGCGGCGCCGTCCTGCACTGGAAGCGCACGCGCGCCACCACGGAGCTGACGCGCGGGGTGCGCATGTTCTTTCTGGAACTCGCGGAGGAGCGCCCGGTCTCGGCGGTGACGGATATCGGCCCGATCGAAGGGCTCGACCACGTCGTGGTCGCGACCGAGGATTCCGACCGCGCCGCCGCGCTCTATGGTGCGCGTCTCGGCCTTGATCTGGCGCTCGACCGCTCGCACCATGACTGGGGCCAGCTGATGTTCTTCCGCTGCGGCGATCTCGTCGTCGAGGTGGTGCGCCGTCCCGTCGCCGGTGGCGACCAGGCGCATGACCGGCTCTGGGGTTTCAGCTGGCGCGTCGCCGATCTGGATGCCACCCGCAACCGGCTGATCGTGGCCGGCGTCGACGTCAGCGATATCAGGAACGGCCGCAAGCCCGGCACGCGGGTGATGACCGTGCGCAGCGGCACTTGCGGCATCCAGACCATCCTGCTGGAGCGCTCGCCGAAGCCCGCAGCCTGACGCAACTATGCGGCGCGCCGCCCGCGTGATACATGCGAGGGACGGGCAACAGCGGGCGACCGAATTGGCGAAGGCAGCTAAAAATCCGACGCGGCGAAATCTCAAATGGCAGCGCGACCCCGAGGGCATGCGGCTTCGCATCCTCGAGGCGGCCAAGCAGGAGTTTTCCGCGCACGGTCTCGCCGGCGCGCGCGTCGACCGCATCGCGGCCAAGGCCGGCGCCAACAAGCGCATGCTGTACTACCATGTCGGCAAGAAGGACGACCTTTACCTCGCGGTGCTCGAAGGCGCCTATGACAAGATCCGCAGCGAGGAGCGGGGGCTCGACCTCGAGCATCTCGATCCGCCCGAGGCGATCCGGCGGCTGATCGAGTTCACCTGGAACTACTTCCTGCGCAACCCGGAATTCCTGTCGCTGCTGCAGACCGAAAATCTGGTGCGCGCAAAGCACCTGAAGCGCTCGACCAAGGTGAAGTCGATGCACTCGCCCTTCGTCGAGATGATCCGCACCGTGGTCCGGCGCGGCGTCGACAGCGGTGATTTCCAGGTCGCGGTCGACCCGGTGCAGCTCTACATCTCGATCGCGGCCTTGAGCTTCTTCTATCTCTCCAACTGCGCGACGCTCAGCGTGATCTTCGGCCGCGACCTGCTCGCCCGGGACGCCAAGGACGAGCGCCTGGCGCACATGGTCGGTCTCGTTCTGGCCGCGCTCACGGGGCGCTCGGCGGATTTGTTCGAGATCGCCAAGGCGCCGAAGCCGCGCGCGGTCGCGGCGCAGCCGGTTTAGCGGCGAGTTTTCAAGGCGCGTCCACAATCTCCGCTGTCATCGCCCGACTTGATCGGGCGATCCAGTATTCCAGAGATCGCAGTTCCTGAGCCGAGAAGCCGCGGCGTACTGGATTCCCCGCCTTCGCGGGGAATGACACCGTGCGAGGGGCCACGGCATCCGCCAAATTGACGAGGAACCGCCGCAAAACGTCACAGGGAAAGCGCTGGACAGTATTTATCCAACGGGTTAATTTCTCCCCGAAACGAAGAATAAGACCGGGAGAGAGATGTGGCCGAGGCCAAACCGCAAAGTGCGGTGTCGAAGGCGCTGAATGCCGCCTGGGTGCGGCCGTTCCTGTTCCTGGTTTTCATTGTCGTGGTCTGGGATCTCACCATCCGGGTGTTCAAGATCCCGGCCTATCAGATCCCGGCGCCGGCCGACGTCGTCGCGGTGCTGCGCACGGAATGGCCGGAGCTGCTGCGCCAGTCCTGGCCGACGACCTACGCGACCGTCTGGGGCTTCCTGCTCTCGGCGCTGTTCGGCATTCCCGTGGCGATGCTGATCGCGGGCTCGAAGACGGTGGAAAGCTACGTCTATCCGCTGCTGGTGTTCTCGCAGTCCGTGCCGAAGATCGCGATCGCGCCGCTGTTCGTGGTCTGGTTCGGCTTCGGCATCATCCCGAAGGTGATCTCCGCCTTCCTGCTCGGCTTCTTCCCGGTCGTGGTCTCGGCCGTGCAGGGCTTCAAGTCGGTCGACCCTGACATGGTCGATCTCGCCCGCGCCATGCAGGGCAGCCGCTTCCAGGTGTTTCGCGCGGTGAACCTGCCGCACGCGCTGCCGGCGATCTTCTCCGGCCTGAAGGTGTCGGTGACGCTCGCGGTGGTCGGCGCCGTCGTCGGCGAGTTCGTCGGCTCCAATTCCGGCATCGGCTACGTCATGCAGCGTTCGATCGGCACGTTCGACCTGCCAACGATGTTCGCGGCGCTGGTGATTCTCGCGCTGCTCGGCGTCGTCCTGTTCTGGATCGTCGACCGCATCGAGCGTCTCGTCATCCCCTGGCACGTCAGCCAGCGCGAGGATGTGTTCTTTGCATCTTAACTAAACGAACGGCCAGCAACGGCCGAAACAATAAGCCAAAGGGAGAAATTGCGATGAAGAGGTTGATTGGAGCTGTCTCGGTGGCGCTGCTGGCGCTCACGGCGATGCCGGCGCAGGCCGCCGACAAGGTCGTGCTGATGCTGAATTGGTACGTCTATGGCGAGCATGCGCCGTTCTATTACGGCAAGGCCAAGGGCATCTATTCCGCCGCCGGCATCGATCTGGAAATCCAGGAAGGCCGCGGTTCGGCCGCGACCACGCAGGCTGTCGCCGCCAAGACCGCCGATTTCGGCTATGTCGACGTGCCCACCATGATGCGCGCCGCCATCAAGGGCGCGCCGGTCATCTCCACCGGCGTGCTGCTGCAGACCAGCCCGATGTCGGCGATGGGTTTTGCCGACAAGAACATCAGGAAGCCGGAAGACATCAAGGGCAAGACCGTGGCGATCACGCCGGCGGATTCGATGACCCAGATCTGGCCGCTGTTCCTGAAGAAGACCGGCCTCAAGGAGAGCGACTTCCAGACCGTCGCGGGTGACGGCCAGACCAAGCTCAACGCCGTCATCAACGGTCAGGCCGATCTGCTGCTCGGCTACGTCATGGACCAGTCGATGAAGATCAAGGATGCCACCGGCAAGGACGTCTTCCCGATCAAGTTCGCCGACTACGGCATCAACATGGTCTCCTCCGGCATCATCGCCAACACCGACTATGTGAAGGCCAATGCCGACCTCGTCCGCCGCTTCATGGCGGCGACGACCAAGGCGGTGGAAGCGGCCGAGAAGGAGCCGAAGGCGGCCGCACAGTCGATCCTCGATGCCAACCCCAAGGGCGGCAAGATCGACACGCTGACCCAGGGCTTCGAGCTGACCATTCCGCTGTACCGGACCCCGGAAACCAAGGGCAAGCGCCCGTTCCAGGTCACCGACCAGAACATGACCGACTCGGTCAATCTGATGGTCGAATATGGCGGTCTCGACGCCAAGGCCAAGGAGAACCCGAAGGCGTTCTACTCCAACGACTTCCTGCCGAAGGGCGACTCGTGAAATCGGCAGCCAGACCAAGTGACGATGTACAGCCGGCCGCTCACCTTCGACTGGTGAGCGACCGCGCTGGCGGCACGTCGGGCATCAAGCTCAACGGCGTGTCGAAGACCTATCGCTCGCGCGACGGCGACGTGCCGTCGCTCAAGCCGCTCGACTTCGACATCAAGCAGGGCGAGTTCTTCGTCGTGGTCGGCCCATCCGGCTGCGGCAAGTCCACGCTGCTCAAGCTGATCTCGGGGCTGCTGCCGCCGACCACCGGCGAGATTTTGGTGGAAGGCGAGACGGTGACCAAGCCGCACGGCAATGTCGGCATCGTCTTCCAGAACGCGCTGCTGCTGCCCTGGCGCAACATCCTCTCCAACGTGATGCTGCCGATCGACATGAAGCGGCTGCCGCGGCAGGAATATCTGGAGCGCGCCAAGGCGCTGCTGAAGCTGGTCGGGCTCGAAGGGTTCGAGAAGAAGCTGCCCTGGCAGCTCTCCGGCGGCATGCAGCAGCGCGCCTCGATCTGCCGCGCGCTGGTGCATGATCCCAAGATCATGCTGATGGACGAGCCGTTCGGCGCGCTGGACGCGTTGACCCGCGAGCGCATGAATGTCGAATTGATGCGGATCCAGCGGGAGACCGGCAAGACGGTGCTGCTGATCACGCATTCGATTCCGGAAGCGGTGTTCCTCGCCGACCGCGTGCTCGTGATGACCGAGCGGCCCGGTGCCATCGCCGCGATCTACGACGTGCCGCTGCCGCGCCCGCGCTCGCTCGATGTGATGGCCGATCCGGTCTTCACCGAGCTGGTGCAGCGCATCCGCAAGCACTTCTTTTCGCAGGGTTCGCTGGACTAAGACCGATGCCTTTGCGCCTGAAGCTGCGAGATCTCGCGTTCTTCGAACGGCCCGTGCGTTTCGCGCGGCCGTTCCGCTTCGGCGCCATCACGATCAACGCGACGCCGCAGCTCTATGTGCGTGCCGAGATCGAGGTCGAGGGCAGGGGCACAGTGGTCGGCGCCGGCGCCGAGTTGCTGGTGCCGAAATGGTTCGACAAGCGTCCGGACCGCACGCCGGCGCAGACGGTCGACGATCTCCGGCGTTCCCTCGACATCGCGCGCGGGCTCTATCTTGCGCAGACCGGTTTCCAGACCGCATTCGAGCTGCATGCCGCGTGCACCGGTGCGCAGGTCGCGGCCTGCGCCAAGGAGAACATCCCGCCGCTCGCCGCGGCCTATGGGCCGGCCGAGATCGACAAGGCTGTTCTCGACGCGTTGTTGCGCGCGGCCGACCAAAGCTTCTTCGACGGAATGGCCGGCAACATCGCGGGTCTCGATGCACGGCTGTCGCCCGATCTCACCGACGCCGATATCGCAGCGTTTCTGAGCGGGCGAAAGCCGCTGGCGCGTGTCGCCATTCGGCACACCGTCGGCCTCGACGACAGCATCGAGGGGCAGGGCGGCGTCGCCGATGCGCGTGAGAACGGTGACGCCAACTATTTCAAACTGAAGCTGTCGGGCGATCCGGACGCCGACGCAGCGCGGCTGGCGCGCATCGGCAGGGAACTCGATACGCTCGGGCGCGCCTACAAGGTGACGCTCGACGCCAACGAGCAGTATGCCGATCTCGCAGTACTGCGCGCGCTGATGGATCGGCTCGATCTCGACCCCGCCTTGCGCCCGATTGCGTCGCGATTGCTTTATGTCGAGCAGCCGATGCCACGGGACATCACCCGGCAGTCGCCGCTCGGCGCGCTCGCCGCACACGGCTTCATCATCGACGAGGCCGACGATTCCTACGATGCGTTCCCTGCGGCACGTGCGCTCGGCTATTGCGGCATTTCCTCGAAATCCTGCAAGGGCCTCTACAAGTCGATCGTCAACGCGGCGCGTGCGGCGAAATGGAGCGCGGGCACCGAGCGGTTCTTCGTCACCGGCGAGGATCTCACCTGCCAGGCCGGCCTTGCCGTGCAGCAGGATCTCGCGCTCGGCGCCTTTCTCGGCGTCACGCATGCCGAGCGCAACGGCCATCACTATGTCGATGGCTTTGGCGATGCGCCCGTCGCTGAAGCGCAAGCCTTCGCGGCCGCGCATCCCGATCTTTATGCCGATGCCGGACAGGGCATCCGGCTCAGCATTCACAACGGCGATCTCCTGACGGGATCGCTCAACCGGGTTGGCTTTGCGACCTCCGTCCATCCGGACTGGTCGACGCTCGCGCCGCTCGCACAGCCAAAGGCACTTCAGGAGCAATCGGCATGACCACCCAACGCCTCGGCCTCATCATGAACGGCGTCACCGGCCGCATGGGCCTCAACCAGCATCTGATCCGCTCGATCGTTGCGATCCGCGACCAGGGCGGCGTCCGCCTGAAGAACGGCGATCGCGTGATGCCCGATCCGATCCTGGTCGGCCGCAGCCAGGAGAAGGTCGAGGCACTCGCCAAGCGCTTCAACATCACGCGTTGGACCACCGATCTCGACGCGGCGCTGGCCGACAAGAACGACACCATGTTCTTCGACGCGGCGACCACGCAGGCGCGACCGGGCCTTTTGACCCAGGCCATCAATGCCGGCAAGCACGTCTATTGCGAGAAGCCGATCGCGACGAATTTCGAGGAAGCGCTCGAGGTCGTGAAGCTCGCCAATTCCAAGGGCGTCAAGCATGGCACGGTGCAGGACAAGCTGTTCCTGCCCGGCCTGAAGAAGATCGCCTTCCTGCGCGATTCCGGCTTCTTCGGCCGCATCCTCTCGGTGCGCGGCGAGTTCGGCTATTGGGTCTTCGAGGGCGGCTGGCAGGAAGCGCAGCGCCCGTCCTGGAACTACCGCGACGAGGACGGCGGCGGCATCATCCTGGACATGGTTTGCCACTGGCGTTACGTGCTCGACAACCTCTTCGGCAACGTCCAGAGCGTGGTCTGCATCGGCAACACCGACATCCCCGAGCGCTTTGACGAGCAGGGCAAGAAGTACAAGGCAACCGCGGATGATTCCGCCTATGCCACCTTCCAGCTCGAAGGCGGTGTCATCGCCCACATCAACATGTCCTGGGTCACCCGCGTCTATCGCGACGACCTCGTCACCTTCCAGGTCGACGGCACCCACGGTTCGGCCGTCGCAGGCCTCACCGACTGCATGATCCAGGCGCGGCAGGCGACGCCCCGTCCGGTCTGGAACCCCGACGAGAAGCGGCTGCACGATTTCTACGGCGACTGGCAGAAGCTGCCGGACAACGTCACCTACGACAACGGCTTCAAGGAGCAGTGGGAGATGTTCATCCGCCACGTCTACGAGGATGCCCCCTACAAGTTCACGCTGCTCGAAGGCGTCAAGGGCGTGCAACTCGCCGAATGCGCGCTGAAGAGCTGGAAGGAGCGGCGCTGGATCGACGTTGCCCCGATCAAGGCGTGACATTCCGATGCTTATGATTTCGTCATTGCGAGGAGCGAAGCGACGAAGCAATCCAGAGTGGTTCCGCAGTGGCAGCCTGGATTGCTTCGCTTCGCTCGCAATGACGAAGAAAGGACCAAAATGAACAAGCCCGTCCTGCCGATGTCGTCATTGTCGCTCAAGCTGCCGAAGGCCGATCGTTCGATCGAGACCTACCGGCTCGCGGCCTCGCGCACGTTTCCCGCAAGGCTCGAAGGCACGCTGAACCGCATCGCGTTCTCGGCCGTGCACACCGTGGTCGATCCCTTTGCGGACAACGATCCCTGGCTTTCGGTCGCCGTCGATTGGGACAAGACGATTGCGTTTCGCGAGCATGTCTGGGACCTCGGGCTCGGCGTCGCCGAGGCCATGGACACCGCGCAGCGCGGCATGGGGCTGGACTGGCCGACCTCGCTGGAGCTGATCACGCGCTCGGTCGGTGCCGCCAAGCGCCGCAACGCGCTGGTGTTCTCCGGTGCAGGCACGGACCATCTCGCGGTCGAGGACGCCAAGAGCCTCGATGACGTGATCCGCGCCTATGAGGAGCAGATCTCGGCGGTCGAGAAGGTCGGCGGCCGCATCATCCTGATGGCCTCGCGCGCGCTGGCCAAACTCGGCCGCAATGCCGATGACTACGCCAAGGTCTATGACCGCGTGCTGTCGCAGGTCCGCGAGCCCGTGATCATCCACTGGCTCGGTGACATGTTCGATCCGGCGCTGACGGGTTATTGGGGCACCAAGGATCTCGACAAGGCGATGGACACGGCCGTGGCCATCATCAACGGCAACGCCGCCAAGGTCGACGGCGTCAAGGTCTCGTTGCTCGACAAGCAGCGTGAGATCGACATGCGTCGCCGCCTCGACAAGTCGATCAAGATGTATACCGGCGACGATTTCAATTACGCCGAGCTGATCGCGGGCGACGATCAGGGTTTTTCGCACGCACTGCTCGGCATCTTCGACGCCATCGCGCCGGCTGCGTCCTATGCGCTGTCGCGGCTGGCGGCGGGTGACGAGGCCGGCTTCCATGACGTGCTGGGACCGACGGTGCCGCTGTCACGCCACATCTTCAAGGCGCCGACCCGCTTCTACAAGACCGGCGTCGTCTTCATGGCGTATCTGAACGGCCACCAGGATCATTTCACCATGGCCGGCGGTCAGGAGAGCACGCGCTCGACGCTGCATCTGGCCGAGCTGTTCCGGCTGGCCGACAAGGCCGGTCTGCTCGCCAATCCCGAACTCGCGACGCAGCGGATGAAGACCGTGCTCGCCACCCACGGTATCGAATCCTGATGCGTGATTTTTCGTCCGACCACCGCTGGCTGTCGCTGAACACGGCGACGGTCCGCAAGCAGGGTGACCTCGTCGAGATCATCGAGGCCTGCGCCAGGCATGGCATCCGCGCCATCGACCCCTGGCGCGACCAGGTCGCGACCGTCGGCCTCGACCGCGCCGTTCGCGCGGTGCGTGATGCCGGCCTCGATCTCTCCGGCTATTGCCGCGGCGGGATGTTTACGTCCGACGGTTCCCGTCGCGGCGAAGTGCGCGACGACAATCGTCGCTGCGTCGACGAGGCCAAGGCGCTTGGCGCGCCCTGCATCGTGCTCGTCGTCGGCGGCCTGCCGCAATATTCGCGGCCGGGCAGCGTCGCCTCGAAGGATATCGTGGCGGCCCGCAACCAGGTCGAGGACGCACTCGGTGCTATGCTCGACTACGCAAAACAGGCAAAGCTGCCGCTGGCGATCGAGCCGCTGCATCCGGCCTACGCGGCCGACCGCGCCTGCGTGAACACGACGAAGCAGGCGCTCGACATCTGCGACCGGCTCGACCCCGGCCGCACCGGCGTGCTCGGCGTCGCCCTCGACGTCTATCACATCTGGTGGGATCCGGAACTCATGGCCCAGATCGCGCGGGCCGGTCAGGACCGTCTGCTCGCGTTCCACGTCTGCGACTGGCTGGTGCCGACCAGGGACATCCTCAACGACCGTGGCATGATGGGCGACGGCGTCATCGACATAAAATCCGCGCGCGCCGCCGTCGAGGCGCAGGGCTTTGCGGGCTACTCCGAGATCGAGATCTTCTCCAACGACTGGTGGAACAAGCCGATGGACGAGGTGCTGCGCACCTGCATCGAGCGGCACAGGACGGTTGTGTAGCGGGCACTATTCCCGCTTCCTTCTGTCGCACGGCATCCGCGCCGGGAATGTCGGATTTGTGATCTTCCGCAAGTGGCCTATTTCACATAAATTCACCTGAGGTTGTCGCAGCTTGGAGGCTGCCGCCGACAGGCGTTTTTCGCCTGCCCGTTCTTTTGCTTGTCCTTTTGCAGTTCGCGACGCCGGCGGTGTGAGGGCGTTGCATGTCGTCGGGGGTGGCGCGCATGGAGTACAAGAACGACGTCTTCATCAGCTTCAGCCACATCGACAACGAGCGGATCAGCGAGCGGTTCGACGGCTGGATCACCCGGTTCCACAAAGTCCTGGCGACATTCCTGAGCAAGCATATGGGGGCTGAGGCCAGGATCTGGCGCGACACCAGGCTTGCCGACGGCGCGGTCCTGCAGAACGAGATCATCAACCAGCTGCAGCAGTCGGCGGTGATGCTGTCGGTGATTTCACCGCGCTATCTCAAATCGGAATGGTGCACGCGGGAGATGAGCGAGTTCTGCGAGTACGCCCGACGCAGCGGCGGGCTCGTGGTCGGCAGCACGCAGCGCCTGATCCCGATCGTGAAGACACCTGTCGATGGTCCGCTGCCGCCCTTCATGAAGGACGTCTGGTTCCGCGAGTTCTTTACCCTCGAGGACGGCGTCCCGATCGAGTTTGACGAAGCCTATGGCGAAAAATACGGCCAGGACTTCCTCAAGCAGGTGATCCAGCTCGCCTATCGTCTCAAGGAGACACTCGAGGCCCTGCGCGGCAACGGCACGGCAGTATCGCAGAAGCCGGTCATCTACCTCGCCGAATGCAGCCACGATCGCAAGCGCGACAGGGAATTGATCAGCGGCGAGTTGCTGCGGCTCGGATATACCGTCCTGCCGGATCGCCGCCTGCCTTCGGATGAGGAGGAATGTATCGCGGCCATCGACGACATGCTGTCGCACTGCGCGCTGTCGGTGCATCTGGTCGGGACGGGTTACGGAGCGGTGCCGGACGGTCCGTCCGGCAAGTCGGTCACGATCCATCAGAATGAGCGTGCCGTTGCGCGCGCCAGGAGCGGTGGGCTCAAGCGCCTGATCGGCCTGACTGCAGCGACCCAGTCGGAGCTGCCGGGCCAACAGGATTTCATCATGGCACTCCGCGAAGACCCCGAGGCGCAATTCGGCGCCGATCTGATCGCGGGGGACGTAGAGCAATTGAAGGCCTCGATTCACGCGACGCTGAAGGCGATCGAGCAGCCGGCGCCGGCGCGCGTCAGCCCGCCGGAGGCAGAGGCCGCGGAGCAGGACAATGGACTGATCTATCTCATTTGCGATCAGAAGGATCGCGAGCGAAAGATCACAATCCCGCTGCGAAAGCTGTGCCGCCAGCTCGGATTCAGAATCGAGACGCCGGTGTTCGAGGGCGATGCGGCGAGCGTGCGCAAGGCCCATCGCGATCTGCTCGAGGCATGCGACGCGATCATTCTGTTCTACGGCGCCGGTGATGCCGCGTGGAAGCGCGCGATGGAAAGCGAGCTCAGGAAGCTGGGCAGCTACCGGCGCGATAAGGCTCCGCCGGATCGATACATCTGCCTGGCCGGGGAACGTACGCCGGACAAGCAGGAGCTCATCGATATGGAAGAGGATGGGCTGATCGTCGCTCTGGAAGGGGTGACCGATGCTGCATTGAACGATTCTGTGAAGAACGCCTTTAAAGGGCGCCGGCCGCCTCCGAGAGAGACCGCATGAGGGGGCCGGCCAAAGACACGTTGGAAAATCCATTCCCGGGGTTGCGGCCCTTCCAGGAGGGAGAGGAGCATCTGTTCTTCGGGCGAGAGAACCAGGTCGACACCATGGTCGACAAGCTCGCCGCGACGCATTTCCTGACCGTCGTGGGCACCTCCGGCAGCGGCAAGTCCTCCCTTGTCAATTGCGGATTGCGGCCGGCGCTTCTGCGAGGTCTGCTGGCCGACGCCGGAACATCCTGGCGTATGGCCTATTTCCGGCCCGGCAATGAGCCGATCAGCGCAATGGCGCGGGCGCTCGCCGAGGACCGCGTGCTGTTTTCCGGTCATGACGACGAGGCCCTTCCGCTACCGCAACTCGTCGAGGCCACTCTGCGCATGAGCAAGCTGGGATTGATCGACATCGTCCAGCAGGCGGCGCTGGGCGACGACGTCAACTTTCTGCTCGTGGTCGACCAGTTCGAGGAACTGTTCCGCTTTCGACAGCTGGCCATCATGGGAAAGGACGAAGGACGAGCCGCCGAGGAGGCAACGGCCTTCGTCAACCTGCTGCTGGAGGTCCGGGAACGCGCGCCGAAGCGGATCTTCGTCGTCCTGACCATGCGCTCGGATTTCATCGGAGACTGCACCCAGTTTCCGGGTCTCGCCGAAGCGATCAATGCCGGGCAATATCTGGTCCCGCGCCTGACGCGCGACGAGCGCCGTGATGCGATCGAGGGGCCGATCCAGATGCGTGGTGTCGAGCTCTCGCCGGTGCTGCTCACGCAGCTCGTCAACGACGTCGGCGACAATCCGGACCAACTGTCTATCCTTCAGCATGCACTGAACCGCACCTGGGCCTATTGGCGCAAGCAGGGCGGCCAGGGTCCGATCGAGCTCTCGCATTATGCGGCCATCGGCACGATGGCCAAGGCTCTCAACCAGCATGCAGACGAGGCGCTGCACGAATTGGCGGACGAACGGCAGAAGCAGATCTGCGAGAAGATGTTCAAGGCGCTCACGGACAGGGCGCGCGACCCGCGCGGCGTTCGCCGTCCGACCAAGGTCGCGACCCTGTGTGCGCTCACCGATGCGAGCATCGAAGAGCTCACCCATGTGGTCGACGTCTTCCGCGAGAAGAGCCGCTCCTTCCTGATGCCGCCGATCAAGGAAAAATTGCGCGACGAAACGATCGTCGATATCTCGCATGAGAGCCTGATGCGGGTGTGGGATCAGCTGAACGTCTGGGCCGGCGAGGAAGCGCAGTCGGTTCGGGTCTATCGGCGGCTCGCCGAGGCGGCGCAGGAATACGAGCGAGGCGAGACGAGCCTCTATACCGATCCGCAGCTGCAAGTCGCGCTCGACTGGCGCAATCAAAACAAGCCGAACGAGACCTGGGCTGAACGTTATCATCCCGGCTTCGCGGGCGCGATTGCGTTCCTGGAGAGAAGCGAGGAGGAGCGCGACGTCGAGGCAGCGGAAGAACAGCAGCGAAAGCAACGTGAGCTGGACGCCGCATTCGAGAAGGCGGAAATCCAGTCGCGAAATGCGAAGCGTATGCTTTGGGCCGCCATATTCTGCGGACTGCTCGCGGTGGTTTCCCTCGCATTTTTCCTGCAGGCGCGACAAGCCACCTTGACGGCCGAGGCGAGCAAGACGGACGCGCAGATCGCTCAGACCCGCGCCTTGGTGAACGCGGCAGCAAGGAGCGATCCGGCAGCAAAGATTCTCCTGGCCCTCGAGGCCTTGCCGGACGATCAGGAGCGGGTCGATTGGCCGGTGGTGTTCGCGGCTGAAGATGCGCTGGCGGAAGGAATCGACAATTTGCGCGAGCGCGCGGTACTGACCGGACATGTCTCCGGGGTCACGTCGGTCGCGATCACGGCCAATGGAGATCGCATCGTTACAGGCTCCGACGACAGCACCGCGCGTGTCTGGGATGGCGCCACGGGAGCCCTTCTGTTTCCGTTGGGCGGTGATCAGGGTGTGGTCCTGGCTGTGGCTATGACGCCGGACGGGCGTCGCATCGTCACGGGCTCCAACGATAATTCGGCGCGGGTCTGGGACGGTAACACCGGCGCGCCCCTGTTCAAGCTCGACGGTCATCGAGGGGCGGTTCTTGCCGTTGGCATTACGCCGGACGGATCGCGTATCGTCACCGGCTCGAATGACAAGTCGGCGCGCATCTGGGACGGCAATTCCGGCGCTCCACTATTCGTGCTCGAACGCCATAAGGCCCCCGTATCGGCGATCGCGATCACGCCGGATGGGGCGCGCATCGTCACCGGTTCGAATGACAAGTTTGCCCGGGTGTGGGACGCCAATACGGGCAGCGAGTTACGTGAACTCGAGCATGCCAGCCGTGTTACGGACGTGGCAATCGGGACGGATGGTCGCCGCGTCGCCACCGCGTCGCAAGACAGGTCCGTTACAGTATGGGACGATGACAAGAAGACCAGGACCTACCCGCTCAAAGGTGAGCACGATGCCGTTCTGGCAATTGCGGTCACCCGTGGCGGAGTTGAACTCTTTACCGGTCTCGACAACTACGCCGCGCGGCTTTCGGACAATTTCACGGTTCGAAAATCAACCGCTAACCCCGGCTCGAGTGATCCCAACCTGCGGGAGGTTCGCGTCGAGTTCAGCGGGCATGCAGGTGCGGTAAGGGCAGTGGCTGCGACGGCCGATGGCCTCCGGATCGTAACCGGCTCGGACGACTCGACCGCGCGGGTTTGGAATGCTGGTGATATCGCGCCGCTCAAACTCAGCTTCAAGACTCGTGATGACCTGCGGACCGCGATCGCGAACGCGAAGGCGTTGGTGCCCCGCTGCCTTACGATTTCTGAACGAATGGCCAACCTTGTTTCACCGCAGCCACCGGCCTGGTGTATCGAGACGGACAAGTTTCCCTACCATACGCAACTATGGAAGAACTTGAGGGACGATCAACCGCTGACGGCCGATTCCGAGATTTCAAGGAAATACGGCGATTTCGCCGATGCCGCCTTGAAGGGCAACAGTCTCCGGGTCGCTGAAGCTGCGGCCAAGCTCGGTCTCAAGCTCGACCCGAGCCAGACCTGGATCACGATCAATCTGGCCAGTGCACACATGTTCATGGGGCAGATCGATCTCGCCAAGAGAGAGTATCTGTCGTACCGCGGACAGATGGTCGACAATGGGACCAGGCCATGGGACCAGACGATTTTTGACGAGTTTGACGTCTTCCGCCGCAAGGGGCGCAAGGACGCGCTCATGGATGAGATCGAGAGAGAGCTGGGCCGTCCCAAGAAATCCCCAGAGTGATCGGAGTGTCGGCAGGCTCAGCGAAGCCGTGGCGAGCGCCGTTTGCGCATGGCGCGGCTGATCGCCCGGGATATCAATCGGTTGCGGGCACCCACCGGGAATCCGCCAAAGACGACCCCGCTACTGTGCATGGGGTTGTTTTCAAAGTTTGTGTGTCACCCGATCGTGCAGGGCACGCTGAGGAAGCCACGGAAGCGCACGCGGCCGCCGCGCACGGGCTGTCCGGCCGGCGCGTAGTTCGGGAAGCGCGCCAGGAAGCGCGAGATCGCAATCGCCCCCTCCAGCCGCGCCAGCGCCATCCCCGCGCATTGATGCGCGCCAGTGGCAAAGGCGAGGTGCCGGTTCGGCGTGCGCGCGATGTCGAAGGCTTCGGGATCCGGAAACTGAGCAGGGTCGCGGTTGGCCGCCCCGATGCACAGCGTGATCGGTGTTCCCGCCTCCAGCATCACGCCGCCGAGCTCGATGCGTTCGGTGGTCATGCGGTTGCCGAGCTGGTTCGAGCTCTCGTAGCGCAACATCTCCTCGACCGCGGTCTTGATCAGGTCGGAATTGTCGATCAGCCGCTGCTTCTGCGCCTGGTTCTGCTGCAGCGTGACGAGGCCGTTGCCGATCAGGTTGGTCGTCGTCTCGTGACCGGCATTGAGCAGGAAGATGCAATTGTGCAGCAGCTCCTTCTCGGTCAGCCGCTCGCCGTTGTCCTCGCCCTGGATCAGGCGCGTCAGCACGTCCCGCTCGGGATTGCCGGGCTTTTGCCGCCGCCGCTCGACCAGCGTCCGGAGATAGGCGAGGAAATCCGTCACGGCCTGATTGCCGCGCGCCGCGACGTCGGGTGACACCACAGGCTCGAGCGCGCCAAGGATCGCCAGCGACCAGTCGCGCAGCGGCTCGCGCTCGTCGTGGGGGACGTCCAGCAGGTTGCCGATCACCTCGATGGGGATGGCCGAGGCGAAGTCGCCGATCAACTCGCAATCGCCCTTGGCGGCGATCGCGTCGAGCAGGCCGTCGATCAGCTTGATGAGATCAGGCTCCATCCCGGCGATCGCACGCGGCGACAGCGCGCCCATGAGCAGGCGGCGCACGCGGGTGTGGGCGGGCGGGTCGTTGAAGACGAGGCTTGTGGTGTGATGCTCGTAGAGCGGGGTGTCGCCGTATTTCGGCGCAAACTCGCGTCTCTTGTCCGAGCTGAACGATTTGGTGTTCTTGTAGGCCGTGACGAGGTCGTCATAGCGGGTCAGGAACACGCTGCCGTTCGGCAGGCGCTTGACCGGCTCGTTCTCCCGCAGTGCACGATAAGTCGGGTAGGGGTCGTCGTAGAATTCCGGCGTCAGCTTCTCCAGATTGAAGCCTGCCGCCAGCGCCTTCGCATCTGCGTTCATCCCGCTATTCTCACCGGTTAAAGCCGATATGCCGTTTTTGTTCTTCTGAAGGACGCGCGCGTCCGTCTACAGTCACCGCGTGATTTGCTAGCCGACTGGACAGAAAAATGCACGCGCGCGCTGACGCCGCCGAGACGGCCGCTACCTGGCCGGACGACATCTTCGCAACATTGCAACGCTTCGACGTCCGGCAGGTGCCCTATGTGCCTGATGCCGGCCATTCCCGATTGATCCAGCGCGTGCTGGCGTCCTCGACCATGCGCGGTGTGTCGCTGACGACGGAAGAGGAGGGCGTGGCGCTGCTGGCCGGTGCCTGGGCCGGCGGGCAACGCGGTGTGCTGCTGATGCAGTCGAGCGGGGTCGGCAACTGCATCAACATGCTGTCGCTGATTCCGATCCTGCGCTTCCCGTTCCTCACGCTAGTGACGATGCGCGGCGAGTGGGGCGAGTTCAATCCGTGGCAGGTGCCGATGGGTTCGACCACGCAGGGCGTGTTCGAACTGTCCGGCGTGCAGGTGCTGCGCGCCTCGAACGCGGCGGAAGTGCCTGCGGTGATGGAGGCGGCCGCCTCGCAAGCCTACAACGCGCTGACGCCGACCGCCGTTCTCCTCTCCCAGCGCCTGATCGGCGCCAAGGTTTTCACCAAATGAGCAAGGCCAATCTCCTCGACCGCCGCCAGGTGGTTTCGACGCTGCTCGCCAATCGCAAGGACGTGGTTGCGATCGGCGGCCTCGGCGCCTCGACCAACGACATGTGCGCGGCCGGCGACCACGCCCGCAACTTCTATCTCTGGGGCGGCATGGGCGGCGCGGCGATGATCGGGCTCGGGCTGGCGCTGGCCCAGCCAAAGCTGCCGGTGCTGGTCATCACCGGCGATGGCGAGATGCTGATGGGTCTCGGCAGCCTTGCCACCATCGGGCTGCAGAAGCCGGCCAATCTCTCGATCGTGGTGCTCGACAACGAGGCCTATGGCGAGACCGGCGGCCAGACCAGCCACACCTCGGCGGGGGCCGCCCTCGTCGGCGTCGCCAAGGCCTGCGGTATCCAGGACAGCCGCGCCATCTCGACCCTGTCCGAGGTGGAAGCCTTCGCCAAGTCGGTCCACGACGTCTCGGGGACCCGGTTTGCGAATGTGAAGATCGATAACGCCAACCTCGAGCGGATTTTGCCAACCCGGGACGGCACTTACATCGTGAACCGGCTGCGCGGCGATCTCGGGTTCCCGCCGATCTGACCCTATTTTGGGTTGCGCCGCAGCAATTTGCTTGACTTTTGCGTGGGTGAGTGCTTACTCACTAGCATGAGCTCATTGCGAATGACGAGCGACCTGAGGAGGCAACTCATCCTCGGTGCCGCGAAACGTTGCTTTGCCCGCCATGGGTATACCGGCACCACGACAAAGAGCGTGGCGGCCGCCGCTGCCATTTCCGAAGCGCTGCTGTTCAAGCATTTCCCATCCAAGGCAGCGCTTTATGCGGAAATCCTCAGCGACGAATGCGAGGCCGATCCGGCGCTGACCGAGCTCCTCGAGCGCGAGCCCTCCACCGCGACCCTAGTCGAGGTGATCCGCGGCATGGTCGAGCACTTCCTGCAGGCCGCCGACGGACCCGACCAGGAAGAGGCGCAGCGCATGCGGTTGATGGCGACCAGCCATCTGGACGATGGCGAATTCGCCCGTCTGCTCTATGCGAAGGTTGAAAAACTAATCGGCGCGGTGTTCGTGGCCTCGCTCGAGCGCGCAGTAGCCGCCGGCGACGCGGCGCCATGTGCCGGCGATCCGCTCAATCTGTTCTGGTTCGCGCATCACACCGTGATGATGGCTGCGCTGACCCGGCTGCCGGCCACGCCTTGCCTCGTCTACGGCAAGGCTGACGACCTCGAGCGGCAGCTCTGTGAGTTTCTCCTGAGGGGTATTGGACTTAACGACGCCGCAATTTCTTCGCATCTGGGCCGCGCATTGCGGCCGGGTGCCGGCGAGACGGCGATTGCAGAAAGTGCATGAGATGAACATCGTGGCTGAACACAAAATTTCGGGCGAGCCGATCGACAAGGCGCCGAAGCGGCCGGTCAAACCGGTGCGCTGGTTTCTCATCGTCGGCGTGCTGCTCGCCGCGCTCGTCGGCGGACTGGTCTGGTTCAATCAATTCCGCGGCCAGATGATCAAGCAGTTCTTCGCCAACAACAAGCCGCCGCCGACTTCCGTCAGCGCGGCCGAGGCGAAGTCCGAGGTGGTGCCGAACCTGCTGACCGCGGTCGGCGAACTCGCCGCGGTTCACCAGGTCAACGTCACCGCCGACGTCAACGGTCGCGTCACCGAGATCAAGTTTGAGCCCGGCTCGCGCGTCGAGGCCGGCATGCCGCTGGTGCAGCTGTTCGATGCGCCGGAGCAGGGTGACCTCGCCAATTTCAAGGCGCAGGCAACCGTTGCGCAGCTCACGCTCGATCGCGCCAAGCAGCTGGCGTCGCGTCAATTCGGTCCGCAGGCGACCGTCGATACTGCGCAAGCTGCGTTCGATCAGGCGCAAGCGGGTATCGCCAAGACCGAGGCGTTGATTTCGCAGAAGCTCGTGCGTGCGCCGTTCGGCGGCGACCTCGGCGTCCGCAAGGTCGAAGTCGGCCAGTACCTGACCGCAGGCACGGCCATCGTCTCGCTGACCGATCTGTCGCAGCTCTGGGCCAATTTCACCGTGACGGAAAAGGACTCCGGCAGCCTAAAGGTCGGCCAGACCGTGCGGTTGAAGGTCGATGCCTATCCGGGCCGCGTGTTCGAGGGCCAGATCACGACCATCGAGCCGCAGATCGCCTCCGACACGCGCAACATCCGCGTGCAGGCAACGATCGGCAATCCCGATAAGATCCTCAAGCCCGGCATGTTCGTGACCACCACGGTGGTGCTGCCGGATAAGCCGGCGGTCATCACCATTCCGGAGACCTCGGTCGACTACACGCTGTACGGCGACTCGGTGTTCCTGATCACCGAGAAGAAGGAAGACGACGGCAAGACCACCCTGAGCGCCGTTCGCACCTTCGTGCAGACCGGCAACCGCGTGGATGGACGCGTCGAAATCGTCAAGGGCCTGAAGCCGGGCGACAAGGTCGTCGCCGTCGGCCAGCTCAAGCTGCAATCCGGTTCTGCGGTGGCGATCTCCACCGACCCGGCACCGGCGATTCCGGCGCAGCCGCCACGCTACTGAGACTCTAAGCGTCCAGACTTCATGCTCGCCTGATCCGGCCCGGCCGGATCAGGCGCCTTCAGCCAACGAATTTCGAGACCGCCGCAATGGCCTTTACCGATATCTTCATCAAACGTCCGGTTCTTGCGGTCGTCGTCAGTCTGCTGATCCTTCTGATCGGCCTGCGCGCGGCGATGGTGTTGCCGATCCGGCAGTATCCGAAGCTGTCGAACACCGTCATCAACATCACGACCGTCTATCCCGGCGCGTCGGCAGATTTGATCCAGGGCTTCATCACCACCCCGATCGAACAGGCCGTCGCCTCGGCCGAAGGCATCGACTACATGACCTCGTCCTCGGTGCTCGGCACCTCGACGATCCAGGTCTACATCAAGCTGAATTTCGACCCGAACCAGGCGCTCACCGAGGTGCTCGCCAAGGTCAACTCGGTGAAGTACCTGATCCCGAAGGAATCGAACGACCCGATCGTGGTCAAGACCACCGGTCAGACCACGGCCGTGATGTATCTCGGCTTCTCGTCCGAGGAGCTGTCAGGCTCGGCGATCTCCGACTATCTGACCCGTGTCGTGCAGCCAGTGTTGTCGACTGTCGATGGCGTTGCATCCGCCGACATTCTCGGCGGCCAGACCTTTGCGATGCGGCTGTGGCTTGATCCGGTGAAGATGGCGGGCCGCAACGTGTCGCCGGCCGACGTCGCCACCGCGATCGCCGCCAACAACTTCCAGTCGGCGGCCGGACAGACCAAGGGCTATCTGATCGTCTCGAACGTCACGACGAACACGGGCCTGACCGACGTCAACCAGTTCCGGAAGATGATCGTGAAGGCCAAGGACGGCGGCTTCGTGCGGATGGAGGACATCGCCACCGTCGAGCTTGCCGCCCAGAGTACGGATGCGAGCGTCGCCTTCAATGGTGAACACGCGATCTTCATCGGTGTGCAGGCAACCCCGCAGGGCAACCCGCTGACGCTGGTGAAGGGCGTGCGCGCGCTGTTCCCCGAGCTTGAGCGCAACCTTCCGCCGTCGATGAAGATGAAGGTCGCCTATGACTCGACCAAGTTCATCCAATCGTCGATCGACGAGGTCGAGAAGACGCTGGGCGAAGCCGTGATCATCGTGATCGTGGTGATCTTCCTGTTCCTGGCCTCGTTCCGCTCGGTGATCATCCCGGTCGTTACTATCCCGCTGTCGATGATCGGCGTCTGCACTCTGATGCTGATGCTCGGATTCAGCTTCAACCTTCTGACGCTGCTGGCGATGGTGCTCGCGATCGGCCTCGTGGTCGACGACGCCATCGTGGTGGTGGAGAACATCCATCGACATCTCGAGGAGGGGAAGACACCGGTCCAATCTGCGCTACAAGGCGCGCGCGAAATCGTCGGTCCCGTCGTCTCGATGACCATCACGCTCGCTGCCGTGTACGCTCCGATCGGCTTCCTCGGTGGTCTTACCGGTTCGCTGTTCCGCGAGTTTGCCTTCACGCTCGCGGGCTCGGTGATCGTGTCCGGCGTCATCGCGCTGACGCTGTCGCCGATGATGTGCTCGACGCTCCTCAAGGGCGCAGACGATGGCTGGTTTGCCCGCAAGGTCAATTCGGTCTTCGGCCGGGTGACGAACGGCTACGGCCGGATGCTCGACCGCTCGCTCGACTATCGCATCGTCACCGGCC
>JAEWBW010000588.1 GCA_023390955.1 Pseudomonadota bacterium | reverse complement strand
GCTTCGCAAGCCGCAGGACGAGAAGCTGCACTGATGCGCCTCAGGCGCTCACGTTCGATGTTTCGGCAAATCGATCCGTTCGTGTGAGAATTCCGGCGGCCCCTCGACGAGGCGGCGAATGCGGCGTTCGCGTTCGTCCGGCGGCAGCGAGGGATCGAGCATCTGGTCGATCTGCTTGACCGTGGCCTCTTCGATCCTCGCGGAATCAGACGCAATCGTTGGATGGGTGGCGCGCGTCACCGGCGCGGCCTTCAATCCCAGCTCGACCAAGGTGCGGATCGCATCCGATCGCGTCATCTGATGGGCTTCCGCCCAGGCATCGACGGCCGCCGTGAGCTGCTCGGACATCTTGACCGCGCTGACCGCGTCCGGCCTCGGGCGGCGCGGCATCGATCCGGAATTCCCGTTGCCGATGTCGGATGTCGCGCTCATCTCATGATCCATTCTGGATTGTACGACCGTAGTCCTTCCCCGCGGTCCCCGGTTTGATGCGTGTCAAATGGCGGGGTGCGACAATGAAGCCCAGCCCGATCTTGTTGTCCGGCGCCGTTTCGGCCAATGATCGGGGTCTGCAGGCGAACCCAACGCATCCCGAGCTCGTATCTTCGCATGACGACCATCAACCCTCCGGCTCCGGCGATGACCAGCACCTTCTACGGCAGCATCCCCGTCTTCCGCGGCTTCACCAGCCTGATGGACCCAAAACTCTATTCGCCACTGCCGGACGATTGGACCATCGGGGTCGCCGATATCGTCGATTCCACCAAAGCGATCGCGGCGCAGCGCTACAAGGCGGTCAACATGGCCGGCGCCTCGGTGATCGCCGCCATCACCAATGCGTTGGAGGGGCAGGAGTTTCCCTTCGTGTTTGGCGGCGACGGGGCGAGCTTTGCCGTGGCACCCAGTGAGCTCGAGCGCGCCCGCGAAGCCCTGGCTGCGACCGCGACCTGGGTGCGGGAAGCCCTGGACCTCAAGATGCGCGTTGCCCTCGTGCCGGTCAGCGCCATCCGCGCGCAGGGGTTGGATGTACGGGTGGCGCGGTTCGGGCCGTCAGCCAACCTGTCCTATGCGATGTTTTCCGGCGGTGGGCTCGGCTGGGCGGACGCCGCGATGAAGCGCGGCGAATTCGCGGTGGAGGAGGCGCCCGATGGCACCGAGCCGGATCTGTCGGGTCTGTCCTGTCGGTTCGAGGAGATCCCGGCCTCGCGCGGCGTCATCCTGTCGGTGCTGGTGATGCCGGCGCGGAGCGCCGATCCCGTGGCCTTCCGCAAGGTGATCGAGGACGTCATCCATCTCGTCGAGCGCAGCCCGGACAAGGGACGGCCGGTGCCGCCGCAGGGGCCGCCGCTGAAATGGCCGCCGCAGGGACTCGACTACGAGGCGCGCACCAAGCGCGGCGGCTCGCTGTTCAAGCGGCGCGTCGGTGTGCTCGCTTATACGCTGTTCGCCTATCTGATCGTGCGCTTCGACATCAAGGTCGGCGGCTTCGTGCCGAAGGTCTACACCAGGCAGGTCGTGGAAAATTCCGACTTCCGCAAATATGACGACGGCCTGCGCATGATCCTCGACTGCACGCCGGAGCTGGAGCGTGCGGTCAGCGACCGTCTGGCGTCTGCGGCCAGGAGCGGCATCGTGCGCTACGGCCTGCATCGGCAGGACGCGGCGATGATGACGTGCTTCACGCCCTCGGCGCTGCGCAGCGATCACGTCCATTTCATCGACGGCGCCCGCGGCGGCTACGCGTCGGCGGCAACGGTGCTGAAGGCGACGGCGGCGTAAGACGCCGCTCAGCGTCCCGCGCGGGTCCAGGTCTCGCCGCCGCAGAGTGCGCCGAGGCAGCCTTCGACCCGCAGCGTATCGGCGCCGCTCAGCGCGATGTTGCTGGCATAGGTGCTGCCGTCATCGGCATTGTAGATCTGGCCGGACCATTTGTTCGCGCCGGTCGCCTGCATGCCGCTGAACAGCGGCAGGCCGATCAGCGGGCGCTTGGCCAGCGCGGGAATGGGATTCTTGCTGTCGGTCGCGGGCTGGCCGGTCGCGGTGTCATGGGGCTCGCGCAGCCAGACAATGACGCCGCAGATGCCCGCACCGCATTTGCTGACCTTGACGCGTGCATCGCCGGCCTGCGTCAGCCAGGTTCCGCTCGCGTCCGCGCTCTGGGTAAAAGCTGATGTCGCGCCAAGCAGTGCGGTGAACGCTGCGATCAGAAGAGCGAATCTGCAAGTCATGAAAACCCCCGACGACAGGGTCTGACATAACAGCAAATCGTCAGAGTGCAACGGTTGGAGCCGGCACCACGGTTCACTTGCCCCAACGCACGAACGCGACCGAGGCCGCGGTCGAGAGCCCGAACACGACCATCGCGCCGCCGACCAACGCGAACAGCGTCCAGGACGGCGCCTGTGCGGCCGCAAGGCCGATGCCGCCGAGCGCGACGATCAAGAGACGCGCGGTCGATGCGAGCACGGGGCCGCCGACACGGGCAGCACCTTGCGAGGAGAAGTACAGCGATACGCCCATGCCGAAGAACACGAAGGCGGGGCCGGCAAAATGGAAATAGGCATGGGCGGCAGCCGAGACGCCGGGATCTTTGGTGAATAGCGAAACCCACAATGCCGGGTTGAGCGCGACGATCACCCCGATGGTGCCGACGGTGAGGCCGGAGGCAGCGGCAGCCGTCCACGCGACGCGGCGCGCACGTGCGACCTGGCCCGCGCCCATCGCCATGCCCACCATCGGCACTGACGCGATGCCGAAGGCGAAGGTGATCGGGATCAGCAGGAATTCCAGCCGCGAGCCGATGCCATAGCCGGCCAGCATCTCGGTGCCGAAGCCTGCGAGGATCTTTGTGAAGATCAGGATCGTCAGCACGGTCTGCAGCGGCGACAGGCAGGCCATCGCTCCGACCTTCAGGATGTCGAGAAACATCGCGCGCTCGAAACGGAACGCACGGAGGTCGAGGTTGAGCCGGCTGCGGCCGGCAAGCAGGTACCAGAGGAAGAAGATCGCCGCGAGCGTGAAGGCGATCAGCTGCCCGGCGGCGACGCCGCGCATGCCGAATTGCGGCGCGCCGAACAGGCCGAGCCCGAGCGTGCCGCCGAGCGCGACCTGCACCAGGCTCGCGCAGATCAGGACCATCGAGGGCAGGCGCATGTCACCGGTGCCGCGGACCACCGAAGCCAGCGTGTTGACCATCCAGATCGAGACCGCACCGGAGAACAGCACCTGCGAATAATTGCTGGCTTCCTGCAGCACGTTGCCGCGTCCGCCGAGCAGCGTGAAGAAGCCCTGGCCGAAGGCCAGCATCATCACCGTGAAGAACAGCCCGCCGCCGAGGCCGATGATGGCGGCATGCAGCGCCAGCGTCGCGGCGCGTGCCTGATCGCCGGCGCCGAGCGCGCGGCTGATCGCGGACGAGACGCCGCCGCCCATCGCGCCCGCACTCATCATCTGGGTCAGCATCGCGAACGGAAACACCAGCGCGATCGCCGCGAGGGGAATGGTGCCGAGCCGGCCGATATAGGAGGTCTCGGCGATCGCAACCAGCGTGGTGCCGACCATCGCGATCATGTTGGGGATGGCGAGCCGCAGCAGCGTCGGCAGGATCGGCGCCGTCACGAGGTTGGCGATCGGGGAGATGACCGGTGCGCGGGGCGGAACGGCGTCTGCGGGAGCGTCGATCGTCATATGTCACCGGGTGGAATAAGATGATGGGTGACATATTATAGTGCCGACCGTAACCGCGCCAGCCCTCCGCTTACGCAGGGCTCACCATGGCAGGCCGCATAGGTCGAGCGTGCCACGCGTCGGCGCGCGGGCGATGTGCAAGACGTAGGGCGCCATATGATCAAAGCGGATCCGGCCCTCCGGTTGTTCGCAATAGACCTCGCCCTCGAAGGGAAGCCAGCTGCGCGCCGCATAGAACGCGAAATTGTGCGGCTCGCAGAACAGCAGCGCGAACTTGACCGCCTCGTTGGCGCGCATGGTGTGGATCGCCGCGTCGATCGCGATGGTCGCATAGCCACGGCGGCGGCAGTCCTCGCGGGTGGCGACGCCGCCGATGCCGCCGACATGGACCTTCTGGCCGTTCCAGGTGATGGTGCGGAAATAGATGCCGACATGGCAGACGAGGCCATCTTCGGGGGTCTCCAGCAGCACGCGCAGATGGGCGTTGTCCCATTTGATATGAGCCCAGGGCGCGTTCGCGACCTTGTCCGATCCCCAGACCGCCTGATGCAGCGGCTCCGCGAGCGGCCAGGAGGCGTCGCCGTTCAGAATGTCGATCTCGATGCTCATCGCTTCTTCTCTCGCATCCCCGCGATGCAGCTTGCTGGTTCTGCCATAAGCGCTTCAAACGCAATGATATTTTGAACCGTCGATTTGAGGCGGCGCGACCGTTGCTGCAGGCCATTCCGTCGCATCACTCGCTTGCATAAATACCGGTATTTTACGGCCGCGGAACCTTCTATAAGAGTGCCCGTTAAGCCCCGTTCCCCACCCAGTTGCGGACAAGAACCCATGACATTCACGCTGCCCCCTCTTCCTTACGCCTATGACGCCCTCGGGCAATTCATGTCGAAGGAAACGCTGGAATTCCACCACGACAAGCATCATCAGGCCTACGTCACCAACGGCAACAACGCGCTCAAGGGCACCGAATGGGAAGGCAAGTCCCTTGAGGAGATCGTCAAGGGCTCGTTCGGCAAGAACCCGGCCGTGTTCAACAACGCCGGCCAGCACTACAACCACATCCACTTCTGGAGCTGGATGAAGCCCAATGGCGGTGGCACCAAGCTGCCGGGCAAGCTCGAGAAGAAGATCAACGAGGACCTCGGCGGCTTCGACAAGTTCAAGGCCGACTTCCAGGCCGCGGGCGTCGGTCAGTTCGGCTCCGGCTGGTGCTGGCTGCAGGTCAAGAACGGCAAGCTCGAGATCTCGAAGACCCCGAACGGCGAGAACCCGCTGGTGCATGGCGCCACGCCGATCCTCGGCTGCGACGTCTGGGAGCACTCCTACTACATCGACTATCGCAACCGCCGTCCGGACTATCTGAAGGCGTTCGTCGAGAACCTCGTGAACTGGGAATACGTCGAGTCGCTGTTCGACAAGGCGTGAGCTGAGTTCGGTCATTCCGGGGCGCCAAACGCGAAAACCCGGATGAGCAGAATTGGGGGCGGTCGCCAGGCGCGGCCGCCCTTTTTGCTGGCTGGAACCGGGTTGACGGCTCGTTTGGCGGCGTGGACAGGGGTAATGTTATAATATAACGTTCTCGGATGGTTCCCGCCGCGTCCCACAGCCACCACCACGGCCATTCCCACGGTCATTCCCATGACCATGCTCATTCGCATGGTTCCGGGCACGACCACACGCACGCCCATGTCCATGACGCCAGCTCTCCGCACCCCGCCCAGGCGGCGCCCTGGTCGATCCTGCGCATGACCATGGCGGGTCGGCTGGCTGCTGCCGTGGCGGTCTGTGCGGTGCTCTGGGCCGTCGTCCTGCTGGCGATGAGGTGACTATGGCGCAGCTCGCCTTCCACAACGTCACTCTCGGCTATGACCGGCATCCGGCCGTGCACCACCTCAAGGGCGAGGTCGCCCCGGGGTCGCTGGTCGCGGTGATCGGACCGAATGGCGCCGGCAAGTCGACGCTCCTTCGCGGCATCGTTGGTATTCTCAAGCCGCTGTCTGGCGCCATCCATCTCGGCGGGCTCGATGCGCGCGACATCGCCTATCTGCCGCAGACCGCGGAGATCGACCGGACGTTTCCGATCTCGGTGTTCGATTTCGTCGGCACCGGCCTGTGGCGCGTCGCCGGCCTGTTCGGCGGTATCAGCAAGGCCTCGCGCGAGAAGATTTTGAACGCGATCGCCGCCGTCGGCCTCAACGGTTTCGAGAACCGCCCGATCGGCACGCTCTCCGGCGGGCAGATGCAGCGCGTGCTGTTCGCGCGCGTGCTGCTGCAGGACGCGCGCCTGATCGTGCTCGATGAGCCCTTCAATGCCATCGACAGCAAGACCACGGCCGATCTGCTCGCGCTGGTGAAGCACTGGCACGCCGAGGGCCGCACCGTGCTCGCCGCGCTGCACGACATGGAGATGGTGCGCAACCATTTCAGCGAGACGCTGGTGCTGGCGCGTGGCCCGGTGGCGTGGGGACCGACGGCCGAGGTGCTG
>JAEWBW010000548.1 GCA_023390955.1 Pseudomonadota bacterium | reverse complement strand
CGCGCAGAGCGGCCGGTCTATTCCTACCGCCTTTCGATCATCCATTTCTGGGCGCTGATCTTCCTCTACATCTGGGCCGGCCCGCATCATCTGCACTACACCGCGCTGCCGGACTGGGCGCAGACGCTGGGCATGACCTTCTCGATCATGCTGTGGATGCCCTCCTGGGGCGGCATGATCAACGGCCTCATGACCCTGTCGGGCGCCTGGGACAAGCTGCGCACCGACGCCGTGCTGCGCATGATGGTCGTGTCGGTCGCCTTCTACGGCATGTCGACCTTCGAAGGCCCGATGATGTCGATCAAGGTGGTCAACTCGCTCAGCCACTACACCGACTGGACCATCGGCCACGTGCACTCGGGCGCGCTCGGCTGGGTCGCCTACATCTCCTTCGGGGCGATCTATTGCCTCGTTCCGTGGCTGTGGAACCGTAAGGCGCTGTATTCCATGCGGCTGGTGAACTGGCACTTCTGGATCTCGACGATCGGCATCGTGCTCTACATCACCTCGATGTGGGTGGCCGGCATCCTGCAGGGCCTGATGTGGTGCGCCTACACCTCGCTCGGCTTCCTCGAATATTCCTTCATCGAGAGCGTCGAGGCGATGCATCCCTTCTACATCATCCGCGCTGCCGGCGGCGGGCTGTTCCTGATCGGCGCGCTGATCATGGCCTACAATCTCTGGATGACCGTTCGCGTCGGCGAGGCGGAAGTCCAGATGCCCGTCGCTCTTCAACCGGCGGAATAGGGAATCTCGACAATGTCGTTCTGGACACGCCACCAAATCTTCGAAAAGAACTCGATCGTCCTGATCGTCGGCATCCTGCTGGTGATCGCGATCGGCGGTCTCGTCGAGATCACGCCGCTGTTCTATCTCAAGAGCACCATCGAGGTCGTCGACGGCGTCAGGCCCTACACGCCGCTAGAGCTCGCCGGGCGCAACGTCTATGTCCGCGAGGGCTGCTATCTCTGCCATTCGCAGATGATCCGCCCGCTGCGCGACGAGGTCGAACGCTACGGCCATTTCTCGCTGGCTGCCGAGAGCATGTTCGACCACCCGTTCCAGTGGGGCTCGAAGCGCACCGGTCCCGATCTCGCCCGCGTCGGCGCAAAATACTCCGACGACTGGCACGTGACACATCTGACCAATCCGCGCGCGATCGTGCCGCAATCGGTGATGCCGGGCTATCCGTTCCTCAGCGCAAGCGAGGTCGATCCTGCGACCATTGCCGATCACATGCGCACCCTGAGGGCGGTCGGCGTGCCCTATAGCGACGACCAGATCGCGAATGCAAGCACCGACCTGAAGGCACAGGCCGATCCGGACAATGCCGGCGCCGATGCCTTCGCCAAGCGCTATGCGAAGGCCGTCGTGCGCAATTTCGACGGCAAGCCGGGCACTCCGACCGAGATGGACGCGCTGGTCGCCTATCTCCAGATGCTCGGCACGCTGGTCGACTTCAAGCTCTACAACGAAAAAGCCAATCTTCGCTGAGAAGGCATGACCGATGAAAGCAATCCTGACAGTCCATAATCTTGCGTCCGATCTCGTGACGACAATCTGGACGCCGGCCTTCGTTGCGATCTTCCTCGCGATCATCGCCTACGCGTTCTGGCCCCGCAACAAGGCAACGTTCGACGAAGCGGCAAGCGTGCCGCTGCGGGAGGAGTAGGACATGGCCGATCACGGCGAAATCGACAGCGTCACAGGCCGGTCCACGACCGGGCACGAATGGGACGGCATCAAGGAGCTGAACACGCCGCTGCCGCGCTGGTGGGTGATCGCCTTCTATATCTCGATCGTCTGGTCCATCGGCTACTGGATCGTCTATCCGGCCTGGCCGCTGCTCACCAGCAACACCACCGGCCTGTTCGGCTACTCGACCCGCGCCGACGTCGCGGTCGAGCTTGCCAATCTCGAGAAGATCCGCGGCGAGAAGATGGTGAAGCTGGGCGCGGCTTCGCTCGTCGACATCGAGAAGGATCCGGCACTGCTGGCGCTGGCACGCGCCAAGGGCAAGACCGTGTTCGGCGACAATTGCGCGCCGTGCCATGGCAGCGGCGGCTCCGGCGCAAAAGGCTTTCCCAACCTGAACGACGACGAATGGCTGTGGGGTGGCACGCTCGACCAGATCATGCAGACCATCCAGTTCGGCGTCCGGTCCGGCCATGCCAAGACGCATGAAGGCCAGATGCTGGCGTTCGGCAAGGATGGCGTGCTGAAGCCGGACGAGGTGGTCACCGTCGCCAACTACGTCCGTGCGCTGTCGGGACTGCCGACCCGGAAGGGCTATGACGCCGCCAAGGGCGAAAAAATTTTCGCCGAGAACTGCGTTGCCTGCCATGGTGACGGCGGCAAGGGCAATCAGGAGTTCGGCGCGCCGAACCTGACCGACAAGATCTGGCTCTACGGCTCGGACGAGGCGACCTTGATCGAGACCATCAGCCAGGGCCGCGCGGGCGTCATGCCGGCCTGGGAAGGGCGGCTCGACCCCGCCACCCTCAAGGCGATGGCGGTCTACGTCCACTCGCTGGGCGGCGGAAAGTAAGCGCAAGTGCAGGTGGGGACGAGGAAAATCGCCCCCTCTTGCGCTGGATCAACTGACGCGGTCGCGTCGGGTCTAAGGTTTGATCGCACCTTTTGAGACGTTTGAGCGATGAACAAGACCGCGAGCCCCAACGAACTGATCCCGGACGACGATTACGGGCCGCTCTATGTCGCCCAGAAGAAGGTCTATCCCCAGAGCGTGTCCGGCACCTTCCGGCGCATCAAATGGGGGCTGATGGCGTTCTGCCTCGGCGTCTACTACTTCCTGCCTTTCGTGCGCTGGAACCGTGGTCTCGGCGCCCCCAGCCAGGCCGTGCTGATCGACCTTCCCAACAGCCGCTTCTATTTCTTCTTCATCGAGCTGTGGCCGCAGGAGATTTACTACTTCACGGGCTTGCTGATCGTGGCCGCGATCGCGCTGTTCCTGATGAACTCGATCGGCGGCCGCATCTGGTGCGGCTATCTCTGTCCGCAGACGGTCTGGACCGACCTGTTCTACGCGGTCGAGCGCTTCGTCGAGGGCGATCGCCGCGAACGGATGAAGAAGGACAAGTCCGCCGGCCTGACGCCGCGCCGCGTCGGTGAGCTCGCGGTCAAGCACACGATCTGGTTGATGATCGCCTGGTGGACCGGCGGCGCCTGGGTGCTCTACTTCAACGATGCGCCGACGCTGGTGAAGCAGCTGCTGACCTTCCAGGCGCCGATGATCGCCTATATCTGGATCGGCATTCTCACCGCGACCACCTACCTCCTTGCCGGCTACATGCGCGAGCAGGTCTGCACCTATATGTGCCCGTGGCCGCGCATCCAGGCAGCCCTCACCGACGAATGGGCGCTCAACGTCACCTATCGCTACGACCGTGGCGAGAAGCGGACCTCGGTCAAGAAGGCTGCGGAGCTGCGGGCGGCCGGCGAACATGTCGGCGATTGCGTGGATTGCTTCCAATGCGTCGCGGTCTGCCCGACCGGCATCGACATCCGCAACGGGCCGCAGCTCGAATGCATCCAGTGCGGCCTCTGCATCGACGCCTGCGACACCGTGATGGACAAGATCGGTCGGCCGAAGCGACTGATCGGCTATGACAACGACATCAACATCCAGCGCCGCAAGGAAGGCAAGGCGCCGATCTACCGCATCGTCCGGGCCCGCACCGTCGCCTACAGTGCGATCATCGCAGCCGTCGGCGGCATCATGATCTACGTGCTCGCGACCCGCAGTCTGCTCGACGTCAACGTGCTGCATGACCGCAACCCGCTCGCGGTCCGGCTCAGCGACGGCTCGATCCGCAACGCCTACACCGTGCGCCTGCTCAACAAGAGCGGCTACGATCGCGTCGTCGCGATCGACGCCAACGGACCAATCAACGCCACGGTCCACATCGTCGGTGTCGACTCGGTGACGCCGGACCGACCCATGGTCGTGATCCCGCGCGATTCCACCAGCGAGTTGCGGGTGCTTGTCACGGCGCCGACCGAAGGCAATCCGGAGAAGTCGATCCCCGTCCACTTCCACATCACCGATATCGGGCTTGGCACGAGTGCGACCGCCACCGATAATTTCGTCGCGCCTTAAGGGATACACGCCATGGCATCCGCACCCAAGCCGCTGACGGGAACCAAGGTCTTCCTGATGCTGGTGGCCTTCTTCGGCCTCGTGCTCGGCGTCAATTTCACCATGATGAAGCTCGCGATCGCGACGCTGCCGGGGACCGATGTCGACAGTCCCTATGCGGCCGGCCTGACCTACGACAAGGAAATCGCCGCAGCCCAAAGCCAGGCCGCGCGAAAGTGGCAGGTCGAGGCCCGCATCGAGCGCGGCGCTGATGGCGCTGCGACCGTCAAGGTCGACGCGCGCGATTCCGGCGGCCGGCCGGTGACGGGGCTGAAATTTTCGGGGCGCCTGGAGCGACCGACCGACAAGCGCGCCGACCTCGCGGTCGAGCTGATCGAGACCGGCATCGGCATCTACAGCGGCAGTGCGCCGACGGTCCTGCCCGGGCAATGGGATCTCGTGCTCGAAGGCGATGCGCGCGGCGAGCGCGTGTTCGCCTCGCGCAATCGTGTGATCCTGAACTGAGGTCGTGGGGATGCAGGTAACGCGGGATTATTCGCATTACGTCCGGACGGCGGGTGAGGGCCTCCGGCACATCGATCTCGCGGTCGAGGGCGTCCACTGCGCCGGCTGCATGGCGAAGATCGAACGCGGCCTCTCGGCCATTCCTGACGTGACGCTGGCGCGCGTGAACCTCACCAACCGCCGCGTCGCGCTGGAGTGGAAGGAAGGCACGCTCGATCCGGCGCGCTTCATCGATCGCCTGCAGGAGCTCGGCTACAAGGCCTATCCTTACGAAACCGAGAGCGCGGAAGCGACCGAGGTCGCGGAATCGCGCTTCCTGCTGCGCTGCCTCGGCGTTGCCGCCTTCGCCACCATGAATGTGATGATGCTGTCGATCCCGGTGTGGTCGGGCAACGTCTCCGACATGCTGCCCGAGCAGCGCGACTTCTTCCACTGGCTGTCGGCGCTGATCGCCTTGCCGGCGGCCGCGTATGCCGGTCAGCCGTTCTTCCGCTCGGCCTGGCGCGCGCTGTCGAACAAGACCACCAATATGGACGTCCCGATCTCGATCGGCGTCTGCCTCGCGCTCGGCATGTCCATCGTCGAGACCATCCATCACGCCGAGCACGCCTATTTCGATGCCGCGATCATGCTGCTGACCTTCCTGCTGGTCGGCCGCTTCCTCGACCAGAACATGCGGCGGAGGACCCGCGCGGTCGCCGGCAATCTGGCGGCGCTGAAGGCCGAGACCGCCGCGAAGTTCGTCGGCCCCGACGAGATCTCGCAGGTGCCGGTCGCCGCGATCCATGCCGGCGACATCGTGCTGCTGCGGCCCGGCGAACGCTCCGCGGTCGACGGCACCGTGATCGAGGGCCGCTCCGAGATCGACCAGAGCCTGATCACCGGCGAGACGCTCTATGTCACGGCCGAGAAGGGCACACCGGTCTATGCCGGCGCCATGAACATTTCCGGCAGTCTTCGCGTGCGCGTGTCCGCTGCGTCCGAGGCCACGCTGCTCGCCGAGATCACGCGCCTGCTCGACAACGCGCTGCAGGCGCGGTCGCGCTACATGCGGCTCGCCGACCGCACCTCGCGCCTCTATGCGCCCGTAGTGCACGCGACCGCGCTGCTGACGATTTTGGGCTGGATCGCCTTCGGCGCCAGCTGGCACGATGCGATCGTCACCGGCGTTGCCGTGCTGATCATCACCTGTCCCTGCGCGCTCGGGCTCGCGATCCCGACGGTGCAGACGGTCGCCTCCGGCGCGATGTTCAAATCCGGCGTGCTGCTCAATTCGGGCGATGCCATCGAGCGCCTCGCCGAAGCCGACCATATCATCTTCGACAAGACGGGGACGTTGACGCTGCCCGATCTCGATGTCGTCAATGCGTCAGACATTCCCGCCGACATCTTTGAGCTCGCCGGCCGGCTCGGCCTGTCGAGTCACCATCCCGTCGCCGCCGCCGTCGCGCAGGCCGCGGACGCAAAGTCACCGATCGTCGGCGCGGTCGAGGAGGCCGGGCAGGGCGTGCGCGCCACCATCGACGGTGTCGAGATTCGTCTCGGGCGTCCGTCCTTCTGCGGCGCGGAGGGTTTCGTCGGCAACGGTCTCGATCCCGAAGCCTCGATCGTCGCCTTCAGCAAGGGCGAGCAAAAGTTCATCCTATCGGTGCGCCAGGGCCTGCGCCCGGATGCGAAGGCCGTGATCGCGGCACTCAAGGCGCGAAAGCTCGGCATCGAGATCCTCTCCGGCGACCGGGAGCGCGCGGTGAAGGCCGCGGCCGACGCGCTCGGCATCGCCGAATGGCGCGCCGGCGTCACTCCGGCCGACAAGATGGCTCGGATCGAGGAGTTGAAGCGGCGCGGCGCAAAGGTGCTGATGGTCGGCGACGGCATGAACGATGCGCCTTCGCTCGCCGCTGCCCATGTCTCGATGTCGCCGATCTCGGCCGCGCATCTCAGCCAGGCGACCGCCGACCTCGTCTTCCTCGGCCGGCCGTTGGCCCCGGTCGTGGCCGCCATCGATTCCGCCCGCAAGGCGCTGCGCCTGATGCGGCAGAACCTTTGGCTCGCCGTGGTCTATAATGTCTTCGCCGTGCCGGTCGCGATCAGCGGTATCGTCACGCCCCTGATCGCGGCGGCCGCGATGAGCGGCTCGTCGATCCTGGTCATGCTGAATTCGCTGCGGGCGCGCAGCGCATCGCGGGAGAGCGCGTGATGGAGATCCTGGTCATCCTGGTGCCGCTGGCCCTGACGCTCGGCCTGATCGGCCTTGGCGCCTTCCTGTGGTCGCTTCGTAGCGGCCAGTACGACGATCTCGACGGCGCCGCCTGGCGCGCCATTGCCGACGACGAGCCGCCTGCCAAGGGCTAGCTGTCGGTCCCGAGCCGAGCCGTCAGGAGTGCCGCGACCGCGAGCGCGGCGGCAACGCCGGCCACGCTGGTAGTCCATCCAAACGCGTCGAACAACCGCCCGAGCACGGCGGTGCCGATCAGCCCACCGCCGAAATAGCAGGCGAGGTAGGTGCCGCTTGCCACGCCTCGATTCCCGGCCGCTTCCCGCCCGACGAAGGCTGTCGCTGCGGCCTGCGCCAGAAACGTGCCGATACCGACCAGCACCATGCCCGCAAGCACCGCCCCAAGTTGCGAGGTGAGCATCAGGGGCAGGCCGGTCGCTGCAATGCCAAGTGCAGTCCATATCGTCGGCCGTGTTCCGATCCGCGCCGTCATGGCTCCCGCCAGCAACGTGGTGGCGATCGAGGGCAGGAACACGATGTAGACGAAGCCCAGCTCCATCATGCCCAGCGACAGCGGCGGCCGCACCAGCACGAAATTCACGAAGGTGAAGGTGCCGATGAAGGCGAACAGGATGCAGAAGCCGATGCCATAGGCAGCACGCAGCCGGCTGTCGCGCCAATGGCGAAGCATCGCGGCCAGGGGTTCGTCGGTCTGCATCGCCATCTGCATGGGTGCGGCGCGCCGGATGGTGAAGTGAACCAGCACCGCGCCTGCGATATTGAGAGCGGCGAAGAAGTAGAAGTTCCAGGCCAGGCCAAAACCGTCGGCGACGGCGGCCGAGATCAACCGGCCGAACAGATTGCTCGCGACATTGCCGGTGATGTAGGCCGCGAACGCACTGCCGGCATCAGTCGCGCTGCATTGTTCGCCGAGATGGGCGAGCGTCAATGCGAAGGCTGACGCCATGCACAGGCCCTGCAGAATGCGCAGGCCGGTGAAGACAGGAAGATTTGGTGCGACCGCAAGCAGGCTGGTTGGCACGGCCAGCAGCATCAGGCTGAGCAGGATGCCGTAGCGCCGGTCGATACGAGGACTGAAGAAGCCGACGACGAGACCGGCGATGGCCATGCCGAGCGTGCTGGCGTTCACCGCAAATCCCATCGCCGCCGGCGTGACGCCGTAGTGCCGGGTCAGTGCGGGGAGGATGGCCTGTGTCGCGAACAGGTCGACCACTGTCAGGAAGGCGGTCAGGCCGATGACCAGCGCGCGGAACGCGAGGCTGGACGGGCTTTGCGCCGCGGCTGTGACGACGGACATCGTGCGTACGGATAGCTCGGTCATGGGGATGTCTCCGGCGCACCTGCCGTCATCCCGGGACAGCCCGTCGATGCGGGACCCGGGACGACGACGGCGCGGGTAGGCGCTACATGTGCTCGTCGTTGGGATCGCGGCGGACGTCGCCGACATAGAGGATCACGGTTTCCTTGCCGAGGTTCTTCCACCAGTGCGAGGTGCCGAAGACTTCGGGCCTGAGATCGCCGGCCTTGTGCACGATCGGATCGATACAGTTGGACGCATATTCGACGACCTCGCCCTGCTGGACGAAGATCAAGGCGGGGCGGTCGTCGTGGCTGTGCCAGGGCACGATGCCGCCGGGCTCGATGGTCAGCTTGCGAAAGCGCAACTCGCGCCCCTCGATATGGGCCGGCTGCTTGCCGAGGTCGATCGCGCCGAGCGTGACGTCGGTGACGCCGACCGGCTTATAGTCCACCATCTTCTGCGCGTTCGGCTTGATCTTGTCGGCCGGGCATTCGCCGGCGAGTACGGGTTGCGCGGAGAGCAGCAGCGCGCCGGCGAGGATCGCGAGCGACAATATCGGACGTTGGGACATGGGAGGCCTCCTCTGTTGGCCGCGACCTCACTGGTCGCCGGCGATGGATGAGCCTCGCTGAAGCCGTGTCTCTTGAGAAATGCCCTCTCGCTCTCGACGCGATAGTCCCTCGCTATCGCGGCACGATGCGCGGCGGCTATCGAACCGATTGTGGATCGGCATTTCCGCTTTCGTAAGGGAGGGCGTCCGATGGCGGCGCGCCCGATTGGCGGGCGTTCACGTCAATCAGGAGCGACCCAATGACGAAGCTATCCAGGATTCTCATCGCCGCCACAGGTTTTGCGGTGATCGCCACATCCGCATTCTCGGAGGCTGCCTGGGATTTCAAGTCCGGCATGGCCTACATGTATGGCGGTCCCGGCAAGATGTCGGCGATGGCCATGGCGCCGGCCGAGAAGAACCACGACGCGATGATGAAGAACGCCAGGAAGGTGCCCGACAACACCGTGTTCTTCATGAGCAACGGCTCGCTGTACTACACTCCGGGCCGGCTCGATCCGACCAGCAATTTCTACGTGAACTGATCGTGCGCCGTCGTGCCCGCCCCCCCATGCGGGTGGCCGGACCACGAAACTACAATTGGACGTGTAAAGCCGGAGCGGACGATGACATCTCTTTCAACCGCCGATGCCGAGCGGCTCCGGCTTGCCTTCCAGCGCTGCCGCGACATGGAAGGCACGCTGAACGAGCAGCTCTGTGCCTATGCGGACGCGAGCCGCGAGGTCTTCCCGGCCTATGGCGAGGCGGTGGATCGCCTGGTGGCGCGGTTGAACGAGAGCGGCGGCGGCGAGAATGCCCCGCGTCCAGGCGAGGTGATGCCGCCCTTCATGCTGCCTGATGGAGGCGGGCGTTTGGTCACGCTGCCGGCGCTGCTGCAGAAGGGGCCGGCCGCCGTGATGTTTTTCCGCGGCCATTGGTGTCCCTATTGCCGGCTCAACGTGCGCGCGGTGACCGAGGCGCATGATCGTATCCGGGCAATGGGCGCGCAAATCGTTGCGATCATGCCCGAGACGCAGGAATATTCGGAGCAGTTCAAGGCCGAATCCGGCGCGCCGTTTCCGGTGCTGACCGATCTCGACAACGGCTATGCGCTGTCGCTCAATCTGACGATCTGGCTCGGCAGCGAGATTCAGCGTCTGCTGTCCTACCAGGACATGGCGAAATTCCACGGCAATGATGGCTGGATGCTGCCGATCCCGGCGGTCTTCGTCGTCGGGCGCGACGGCCTCGTGAAGGCGCGCTTCGTCGATCCTGATTTCCGCAAGCGGATGGAGATCGACGATCTGCTTGCCGCGCTGGAAAACGCCGGCCGCTAGCCCGCAACCTCGCGCCAGTCGGCGCCGCGCAGCATCCGCATCACGGCCGAGGCGACGGCGGTGCGTTGCCGGCCAGCGACACCGTAAAGATTCACGGTGCGGCGGGCGTCAAGCCCCGCAACCGACGTCCGGCTCAGGCTGGCGGGGACCGGCGAGGTGTGCGGCAGCATCGCAATGCCGATGTCGGCCTCCACCAGCTCGATCAGGTCGCGCTCGCTCGAAATCTCGTGGCTGTGATCGACGTCGATGCCGTGCTCGCGCAGGCTCGACGAAATCCGCGCGCCGTGCTCGCAATAGCTCCGGCTCAGCAGCTGCTCGGTCCGCAAATCGTCGAACGCGATGTTGCCGCGCCCCGCTAGCCGGTGATCCTTGCCGACCACGAGATCAAAATCCTCGGTGAAGAGCGGCCAGGTGTCGAGCCGCTCCCAGGCCTCGTCGATCTCGGCGGCGATGCCGAGCTCGGCCTCGCCCTTCTTCAGGAATTCGCCGACCTCGCGGCTCGAGCCGCGCAGGAAGCGGAATTCGAGCCGGTTGAACTGCCGCCTGATCTCGTTGAGATGCGGAATCAGCAGCGCGAGATCGATCGAATGCGTCAGCGCGACGCGCAGCGCGCCGATCTCGCCGCTCTTGAACGAGGAGGCGAGCGAGCGCGCGCCGGCCGCCGCCTCATAGCACTGCTTGAGCAGCGGATGCATGCGCTGGCCGAGCTCCGTCAGTTGCGCGGCCGGCCGCTCGCGCCGGAACAGATCGCCGCCGAGCTCGGCCTCGAGCTGTTTGATTGCCCGCGTCAGCGAAGGCTGCGTCACGTTGCACTCCTCGGCCGCGCGCGTGAAATTGAGCAGTTGCGCGACCGCGAGGAAATAGCGGACCTGATGCATTTCCATGGATCGGCTCCCGGCAAGATCGGGCGGAAATCTACCCGAACGAGGCCGCCAATGACATCCCGATCGCGATAGACCGCGCGCATGGTTTTGGAAGCCAAAGGGCATTTCCGTTTTCCCGGGGCGAAGGAGCAAGGTCGATCAAAGTCGCCAAGGCTGTGCTCTGAGGGAGCAGGACATGATCAATATGCAGGATAATGCGGACCTTCCCGGACAGGTCGTGCTGGTGCTTCAGGGCGGCGGCGCGCTCGGCTCCTATCAGGCCGGCGTCTACGAGGCGCTGCACGAGGCCGGTATCGATCCCGACTGGATCATCGGCACCTCGATCGGTGCGATCAATGCGAGCCTGATCGCCGGCAACGCGCCGGAGCGGCGGCTGGAGCGCCTGAGAGAGTTCTGGAAGCGGATGGAGCAATCCCCGGTCTGGAGCCCCCGCACCGCATTTCCCGGTTTCAACGAGAAGCTTGCTTATTGGGCGACCGTCACCAACGGCATTCCCGGCTTCTTCCGCCCCAACCCGCTCGCCCATGCCGGCGATTCCTACCGGCTTGGCGCCGAGCATGCCGGCTTCTATTCGACCGCGCCGCTGGAGCGGACATTGAGCGAGCTGGTCGACTTCAGCCTGGTCAATCGCTGCGCGCCTCGGCTCACGGTCGGCGCGGCGCATGTCCGCAGCAGCCGGATGCGCTATTTCGACAGCCGTGACGATGAGCTGACCGTCAAGCACATCATGGCCTCCGGCGCGCTGCCGCCGGCGTTTCCGGCGGTGCGGATCGACGGCGAGCTCTATTGGGATGGCGGCATTCTCTCGAATACGCCGACCGAGGCCGTGTTCGACGACAATCCGCGCAAGGACTCGCTGATCTTTGCCGTGCATCTGTGGAATCCCGCCGGCAGCGAGCCGACCACGATGGCGGAGGTGTTGAACCGGCACAAGGACGTGCAATATTCCAGCCGCATCGCGAGCCAGATCGCGCGCCAGCAGCAGGCCCATCGCCTGCGTCATGTCATCAACCAGCTCGCCGCGCGCCTGCCCGAGGGCGAGCGCAACGATCCGGCCGTGCGACAATTGACCGGCTATGGCTGTCCGACACGGATGCATGTGGTGCGGCTGCTGGCGCCGCAGCTCGATCACGAGACCCACACCAAGGACATCGACTTCAGCCCGTCCGGCATCATGCGGCGCTGGGAGTCAGGTTATCTCCACACCAGGGCCGTGCTCGCGCGAAAACCGTGGATCGGCGAGTTCGATCCGCTCGCCGGCGTCGTCCTGCACGAACAGATGGATCCGCTGCAGATGGCGGCGGAGTAGGGCGCGCCTTAGGCCGCCAACCGCCGGTACAGCGCGTTGTACATGCCGGCCGAGATATTCCAGCTGAACGAGCGTCCCATGGCGCTGCGGCGCATGCTGTCGAGCTGGTCCTGCGCCATGAAGGCTGAGAATGCCCGCCGCACACCGCCAAGGAAGGACTCATGCGACGGCTTCGAGAACAGGAATCCGGTCTCGCCGTCGGTGATGGTCTCCGCAAGCCCGCCGGTCTGATGGCCGATCGGCAGCGATCCGAAGCGCTGCGCATACATCTGGCTGAGCCCGCAGGGCTCGAAGCGTGACGGCATCAGGGTGAAATCGCTGCCGGCAAAGATGCGCCGCGCCTGGGCCTCGTTGAAGCCGATCGCAACCCCGATCGCATCGGGGCGCCGCCGGTGCGCATTGATGAGCGCCTGCTCGATCGCCGGCTCGCCGGAGCCGGTGACCACGATCTGCCCGCCGGCATCGACGATTTCGTCGGCCGCCGCGAGCACGAGGTCGATGCCCTTCTGGTGCACGAGGCGCGCGACGATGCCGAACATCGGTCCGCGCGAGACCGCGAGCCCGAACTGCTTGCGCACGTAATCGGCATTGGCCTGCTTGCCGACCCAGTCGCCGGCGCCGAACTGCTGCGCAAGCTGCGCGCAGGAGCGGGGATCCCAGCTCTCGTCGATGCCGTTCAAGATGCCGGTGAGCTCGGCCGCATCGGAGCGGACGCGCAGCAGGCCCTCCAGGCCGCAGCCGAACTCGTCGGTGGTGATCTCGCGCGCGTAAGTGCCGCTGACGGTGGTGAGGTGCGAGGCGTAGACGAGGCCGGCCTTGAGGAACGAGACCTGGTCGTAGAATTCGAGCCCGTCGATATGGAATGCGCTCTCCGGTGCGCCGATCCGCCGCAACGAGTCCTTCGGGAAGAGCCCCTGATAGGCGAGGTTGTGGATGGTGAGGATCGAGGGCAGCCGGGCGTTGCGCCAGGCGAGGTAGGCCGGCGTCAGCGCGGCCTGCCAGTCATTGGCATGGATCAGGTCTGCTGCCCAATTCTTGTCCAGCGTGCCTGCCGCAAGCTCGGCGGCGGCGGAAGCGAAGCGCGCGAAGCGGATGTCATTGTCGGGCCAGTCGCGCCCGTTTTCATCGCCATAGGGATTGCCGGGACGGTCGTAGAGCTGCGAGCACAACAGCACATAGACCGGCATGCCGTCCCTGGTCGCAGCCCGGCCGAGCGAGCAGGCCGGCATCTCCGCGAACGCGGGGCAGCGGCCAACGATCTGAATATGCGTGAGTTGTTCGATGATGTCGCGATAGCCGGGCAGCATGATCCGGATATCGGAGAATGGTCGAAGCGCCCTCGGAAGAGCAGCTGAAACGGCGCCGAGCCCGCCCACGCGGACGAAATCGTCCATCTCGGTCGTGACGAATAAGACCCTCAAGAACAGTTGCCCTCTGCCGAGCCCGTCTTGCTGCTATGCAAGAACGGGTCCAGTTGCCCGCTACACGATCCGCGACGTCATTCACCCATCTCGGAAGCCGCTGCCCGGTAAGCACTTTCCTGCCGGGCCGCCGCCCTCTAGGGTCGGCGCAACAACAGGCCGGAATCGGCAAGGTTCCTAAGAGGACTCAGGGAATGCGGCTATCAGATAAGCACGATGGGGCGACGACAAAGGCCTTCGCAGGTCTGCGCGTGCTGGATTTTTCGACCACGATCGCCGGCCCCCATTGCGGGCGGATGCTGGCGGACATGGGCGCCGAGGTCATCAAGATCGAGACCGACGGCGGGGAGACGATGCGGTCGCGGCCGCCGCTGCGCGATGGCTTCAGCACGGTGTTCGGCCAGCTCAATGTCGGCAAGAAGAGCATCGTGCTCGACCTGAAGTCGGACGAGGGCAGGGAGACGATCCGCCGCCTGGCCGCGACCGCCGATATCCTGCTCGAGAATTTCCGCCCCGGCGTGATGCGGCGGCTGCGGCTCGACTATGACAGCCTGCGCCCGGTCAACCCAAAACTGATCTACTGCTCGATCTCCGGCTACGGCCAGAGCGGCCCTTCAGCCGAATTGCCGGCCTATGCGCCGGTGATCCATGCCGCGTCCGGTTACGACATGGCGCACCTGGCCTATCAGCCCGGCCGCAGCCGCCCCGACTATTGCGGCATCTACCATGCCGACGTCGTCACCGGCACCTATGGTTTTGGTGCAATCGCCGCGGCGCTGTACCAGCGGACCGTCACCGGTCTTGGCCAACACATCGACGTCTCGATGATGGAAACGATGCTGACGCTCACGGTGATGGAGCTGCAGGCCAGCCAGTTCACGGTGAAGCCGTCGGCACGGCCGATGTTCGGTCCGACCGAGACGGCGAACGGCTACGTCATGATCACCGTCGCCAGCGAAAAGACGTTTCAGGGATTGATGAAGGTGATCGGTCGTCCCGACTGGATCACCGATCCGCGCTTCTCGGCCTACGCCGCGCGGCGCGATCACTGGGCTGACATGATGGACGGTGTCGAGGCCTGGTCGCGGCTATCAACGACAGAGGCATGCCTTGCCGCGCTCGGTGCCGAGGGCGTGCCGGCCTCGGCCTATCGCACCATCGCGGAAGCCCTGAGCGATCCGCAGCTCGCGCATCGCGAAGCGCTCACCGAGGTCGAGGATGGCGGCGGCACGTTCAAGGTGCTCAACCTGCCATTCCGGATGTCGGGCGCCGACACCACGCCCGCCACGAAGATGTCCTTGCTCGGCGAGCACAATGGCGAATTCTGCGGCGATGCGGATCGCGCCAATGAGGCGTCAGTTTCGCCAGGCAAAACATCCCGGGGCTGAGCCCGGCGCGTTATTCAACCTGCGTCGTTTCATCCCGCGCGCGTTCCTCTTGCGGTGGCGTGCGATTCTCGCCAATCTCGCCGACGATCCGAAACATCGGACGAGCGACCTCGGGAGGAACCATGACGAACGCGGCAATCGCGGTACGCGGGCTTGCGCCCATTTTCCTTGCTACGGTATTTGCTGCTCTTCCCATCGGGCAATCCGCTCAGGCCCAGAAGGCCGGCGGCAGCATCACCGTTGGCCTGGAGCAGGACATCCCCGGCTTCGATCCGCTCAAGGTCGGCGTCTTCGACTCCGGTGGCTTCACCGCCGCCGCATCGATCTTCGACACCCTGACTACGCTCGACGAAAAGGGCGAGGTGCAGCCGAAGCTCGCGCTGTCCTGGTCGCACTCGGACGACTTCAAGACCTGGACCTTCAAGCTCCGTCCCGGCGTCAAGTTCCACGACGGCACGCCGTTCAACGCGCAAGCCGTGAAGGAGAATTTCGACAGGCAGAAGGATCCTGCCAACAAGTGCCGCTGCGCCTTTTACATCACCAGCATCATCAGCGTGCAGGCGACCGACGATCTCACCGTGGTCTACAATTTCAGCGATCCGTCGGTGAATTTTCCGGCGACGCAGACCATTCAGAGCACCAACAACGTGATCCAGTCGCCGACGGCGTGGAAGACCAAGGGCGACGAGTACAATCGCAATCCCGTCGGCACCGGTCCCTTCATCATCAAATCATGGGCCGCCGGCGACAGGATCGTGCTGGAGAAGAATCCGGACTACTGGAACAAGGGCAAGCCCTATCTCGACCGCATCGTCCTGAAACCGCTGCCGGACGCGCAGTCGCGATTTGCCTCTCTGCAATCGGGCGAGGCCGACGTCATCTGGGATGACGAATACGACGCCGACAACATCCAGAAGGCGCAGAAGGATTCCAAGCTCTCCGTGAACGCCTATACGGGTTCGGGCGCGCAGGTCTATGCCATGAACACCAAGGCGGCGCCGCTCGACGACGTGCGCGTGCGCCAGGCGCTGGTGATGGCGCTCGACCGCAAGAAGATGTCGCAGGCGATCACCAACGGACTGGCGATCCCCGCGAGCAATCCCTACGGCAACGGTTCCTGGGTCAAGTGCAAGGACGACGGTGCCCTGCCGGAAGATCCCGAGAAGGCCAAGGCGCTGCTCAAGGACTACGGCAAGCCGGTCGAGTTCAAGATGATCGTCACCGCAACGCCGCGTGGTCGCACCGTCGGCCAGGTGCTCCAGCAGTTCTGGAAGCGGGTTGGCGTCAACATGGAGATCGAGCAGGTCGACCAGGCCACGGTGGTGCCGCGCGCCTTCATGCGTCAGTTCCAGATGACGCCGTGGCGTATCGTCGATCTCGCCGACCCCGATCCGCAGATGTACGCCAACTTCAAGACCGGCAGCCCGGTCGCGCTCGCCAATTACTCCAATCCGGAACTCGACGGTCTGCTCGATCACGCGCGCTCGACCGCCGACGTCGCCAAGCGGAGCGAGGATTACTGCGCCATCAGCCGCCTGATCAACAAGGAGGCGATCTGGTTCTGGACCTTCCAGAACACCTATTATTCGATCTCGCAGGCCAAGGTGAAGGGCGTGCCGAAGATGTACAACAGCGTGCTCGACGTCTCGAACGCCTGGCTGGACTAAGGAACGATGCTGAACTTCGTCGTTCGGCGGCTGCTCTATCTTATTCCAGTGCTCGCCGCCGTCTCGCTGTTGACGTTCCTGATCGCTGCGCTGCTGCCGGGCGATCTTGCCTATGTCATCCTGGGTGACCAGGCGACGCCGGAGAAGGTCGCAGCTCTCCGGCACGACATGGGGCTCGATCAGCCGCTGTGGTGGCGTTACCTCAGCTGGCTCGGCCAGGTCTTGCAGGGCGATCTCGGCCGCTCCTTCCGCACCGGGCAGACCGTGCTGCAAGCGGTCGCCGAACGTATCCCGGTCTCGCTCGAGCTGATGCTGCTCGCCGAGATCATCGGGCTCGCGATCGGCGTGCCGCTCGCGATTGCCTGCGCGGCCCGCGCCGGCAGCGCGTTCGATCGCTTCATGACTGGCAGTGCCTTTGCGATGCTGTCGGTGCCGTCGTTTCTCTCCGCGATCCTCCTGATTTACCTGTTCGCGGTCGAGCTGCGCTGGCTGCCGGCCACAGGCTACGTTCCGCTGGCCGAGGACCCGCTCGCCAATCTCCGCTTCTTCGTGCTGCCCGCGCTGACGCTGGCGCTGGCGGAATGGCCGGGCATCATGCGGGTGCTGCGCTCTGACATGATCGCGACGCTGCAGGAGGACTATATCTCGCTTGCGAAAGCCAAAGGCTTGACCCCGGCGCGCATCCTGTTCGTGCACGCGCTCAAGCCCTCGTCGCTGACGCTGGTGACGATCACCGGCATCAATATCGGCCGCCTGATCGGCGGCGCGCTGATCGTCGAATCGATCTTCGCGCTGCCGGGTATCGGCCGTCTGCTGGTCGGCGCGATCTACACGCGGGATCTCATTATCCTGCAGGGCGTTGTGCTGTTGGTTGCCGCCGGCTTCGTGATCATGAACTTCATCGTCGACATGCTCTATGCGGTCCTCGATCCCAGGATTCGCCATGGCCACGCTTGAACTCTCGCTGCCCGAAGAGGTCGAACAGCCGGTCCGGCGCAAGCGCAGGCTCGGTCTCCTGTTCTGGTTCGCGATCGTCTGGATCGCGATCATCTTCGCGCTGGCGATCTTCGCGCCGGTCCTGCCGCTGCAGAATCCGGTCGACATGGACATGCTGGAGCGGCGGGCCTGGTTCTCGACCGAGCACTGGCTCGGCACCGACGGGCTCGGCCGCGACGAGCTCTCGCGGCTGATCTATGGCGCACGGGTGTCGCTGACCGTCGGTCTCTGCGCGCCGATGATCGGCCTGACCATCGGCGGTGCGCTCGGGCTGCTGGCCGGCTATTTCCGCGGCCGCTTCGAGACGGTGGTGGTCGGCAGCATGGATGTGCTGCTGGCCTTTCCGCCGCTGATCTTCGCGCTCGCCATCGTCGCCTATCTCGGCCAGTCCATTCCCAATCTCACCTTCATTCTCGGCTTCCTCGGCATTCCCGCCTTCATGCGGGTGTCGCGCGCGGCGACGCTGACGCTGGCGCGCCGCGAGTTCGTGATCGCAGCCGAGGCGCTGGGGGCCTCGCATGCGCGCATCCTGCTGCGCGAGCTGCTGCCGAACGTGTTCCTGCCGCTGTTCGCCTTCTTCCTGCTCGGTGTCGCCGTCACCATCGTGGTCGAGGGCTCGCTGTCCTTCCTCGGACTTGGCGTGCCGCCGCCGATGGCGAGCTGGGGCAGCATGATCGGGGAGGGGCGCGAGAGCCTGGAAGTCGCGCCGCGGCTCGCCTTCCTGCCGGCATTCGCGATGTTCATCACGGTGCTGGCCTTCAATCTGGTCGGCGACACGCTGCGGGCGATCACCGATCCGCGTCAGGGGGCGTTGTGAGCGGTCCCTTGCTGTCGATCCAGAATGTCGCCGTCGAGCTGCCGACGCCGCGCGGTAATCTGCGCGCCGTGGATCACGTCGACCTGACGCTGGACCCGGGCCGCACGCTCGGCATCGTCGGCGAATCCGGCTGCGGCAAGACCATGCTGTCGCGCGCGATCCTCCAGCTGCTGCCGAAGAAGGCAAAGCTCTCCGGACGCGTGATGTTCGACGGCCAGGATCTGGTGCGGCTCGATCCCGAGAGCCTGCGCAAGCTGCGCGGGCGCGACCTCGCGGTCGTGTTTCAGGATCCGATGACCTCGCTCAACCCCGTGCTGACGATCGGCACGCAGCTGATGGAGACGATCCAGGAGCACCTCGAGCTCGATGCACCGGCCGCGAAGAAGCGCAGCATCGAGCTGCTGACGGCCGTCGGCATCCCCGCGCCGGAGCAGCGTCTCGCGCAATATCCGCATCAGTGCTCCGGCGGCATGCGCCAGCGCATCGCGATTGCGATTGCGCTGTCCTGCGAGCCGAAGCTCCTGATCGCGGACGAGCCGACCACGGCGCTCGACGTGACAATCCAGGCCCAGATCCTTGATCTCCTCGCGCGCGAACAGCGCCGCCGCCACATGGCGATGATCCTGATCACCCACGATCTCGGCGTCGTTGCAGGGCGTGCCGACGAAGTCGCGGTGATGTACGCCGGCCGCGTCGTGGAGCGCGCGCCGACACCGGCTTTGTTCAAGCGCATGCACATGCCCTATACCGAGGCATTGCTGGCGGCGATCCCGAAACTCGAGACCGCACCGCATACGCCGCTGCCGGCGATCTCCGGCCGGCCGCCGGATCCGACACGGCCGCTGAAGGGCTGCTCGTTCGCGCCGCGCTGCCGCTATGCCGATAGCCGGTGCCAGCAGGCCAAGCCGGATCTCGCCGCTGCCGAGAGCGCGGGACATTTCTACGCCTGCTTCCACCCGATCCAGATGGCCGAGAGGATCGGTGCATGATGCAGCTTGCGGTTCGCCCCGACGCCGATGACGCCCTGTTGCGGGTCGACGATCTCGTTGTCGAATACGGCCTCGGCAACAGGACCGTGCATGCCGTGTCCGGCGTCAGCCTCGCGGTCGCGCGCGGCGAGACGCTGGGGTTGGTCGGCGAGTCCGGCTGCGGCAAGTCGACGCTTGGGCGCGCCGTGCTGCAGCTACGCCGGCCAAAGTCCGGACGCGTGCTGTTCGACGGCCAGGATCTCACGGTGATGCAGGGCGAACCGCTGCGGCACATGCGCCGGCGGGTTCAGCTCATCTTCCAGGATCCGATCGCCTCGCTCAATCCGCGCCGGCGGATCGGCGATATCGTGGCCGAGCCGCTGATCATCGCCGGCGTCAAGGACGCCGCCGAGCGCAAGCGGCGTGTCCACGACGTCCTGACTGCGGTCGGGCTCGATCCGGACCTCGTGATCGGCCGTCTTCCTCACGAATTTTCCGGCGGCCAGTGCCAGCGCATCTGCATCGCGCGGGCGCTGGTGCTCAATCCCGAGTTCATCGTCTGCGACGAGCCGGTCTCCGCGCTCGACGTGTCCATCCGCGCCCAGATCCTCAATCTGCTCGAGGAGATGAAGGCGCGCTTCGGCCTGACGCTGCTGTTCATCGCGCATGATCTCGCGGTGGTGAAGGCGGTGAGCGACCGCGTCGCGGTGATGTATCTCGGCCGCCTCTGCGAGGTCGGCCCGTCGGAACAATTGTTCGCAAAGCCCGCGCATCCCTATACCGCGCTGCTGCTGGAAGCGATTCCGGTGCCCGATCCCGACGTCCGTCCGGCCGAGAGTGTCGCTACCGGCGAGCCGCCGTCGCCGATCGCACCGCCTTCCGGTTGTCGCTTCCGCACCCGCTGCCCGCGTGCGGATCAGCGATGCAAGGACGAGATGCCCGATTTGCGCGAAATCGCGCCCGGCCAGCTCGTGGCTTGCCATCATCCGCTGACCTAAACTAAGACAGACCCGAATTTGTCTCAGCCCACCCGGCATGGCATGCTGGCGGGTGACAAAAGAAGCATGCGGGAGGACGCCATGAAGAGTTTCAAGGTTGCTGATTTCAAGGCGCCGCTGCAGGAGTTCGACGAGCCGACGCCGCAGCCGAGCGGCACGCAGGTGCTGATCAGGGTCAAGGCGGCCGGCGTCTGCCACAGCGATTTGCATATCTGGGAAGGCGGCTACGATCTCGGCCATGGCCGCAAGCCGCTGTCGTTGAAGGATCGCGGCATCAATCTGCCGCTGACCATGGGTCACGAGACCGTCGGCGAAGTCCTCGCGTTCGGGCCGGACGTGAAGCCGACCGACCAGGGCGATCTGAAGATCGGCGATGTCGGCCTCGTCTATCCCTGGATCGGCTGCGGCAAATGCGCCTCGTGCCTGGCCGGCGATGAGAACATGTGCCTGACGCCGCGCTCGCTCGGCGTCTATTGCGACGGCGGCTATTCCGATCACATGC
>JAEWBW010000537.1 GCA_023390955.1 Pseudomonadota bacterium | reverse complement strand
AGCCGGACCGGGGCCGGCCGGATGTGCAGATCGATCTGGTCGGCGTCTTGCTTGCTGCAAGCGCGATCATCCTCATCAGCTTCGGCTTCAACAATCTCAACGGCTGGGGCCTTGCGGTCGCGACGCCGAACGCGCCGTTCTCGGTGCTTGGCCTGTCACCAGCGCCGCTGATGATCGTGCTCGGCATCGTGCTGGGACAGTCATTCCTGCTGTGGACGCATCGGCGGCAGGCCGCAGGCAAGACACCGCTCCTGGCGTTGGCGGTGATTGATTCTCCGGAGGAACGCTGCGCCGTCTTTGCGCTGTTCGCGGTGGTGGCGCTGGAGGCTGCGCTGAATTTCACGGTGCCGCTCTTCGGCATCGGCCAGGGCTCACTGGTGACGCTGTTGTTCAACGTCCTGGTGACGGCGTCCCCTAAAGCGCTCGCCGGTGACGTCGGCTCCTTGCGCGGGACCACGCAAAACCTCGCTGCCGCGGTCGGGACTGCGGTGGCAGGGGCGCTTCTGGTCGGGCTGCTCAGCACCATCGCGCTCGGTAAGATCACGGCGAGCCCGGTGCTGACGCCGGAGCTTCAGGCCCAGGTCAATCTCGACAACATCACGTTCGTCAGCAACGACCGCCTGCGTAGCGCGCTTGAGGCCACGAACGGATCGCCAGAGCAGGTCACCGAGGCCGTGCGGGTCAACACCGAGGCGCGGCTGCGTGCGCTCAAGATCGGGCTTCTCATCATGGCAGGGCTTGCGCTGATCGCGATCATCCCGGCTGGACGGCTTCCCGGCTATTTGCCGGGCGACATTCCCAGCGATGAGGCCGCTGCAAAAACATGAATTCAAGAAGAGGGCGGGGACTGCGCGAAGGAAAAGCCCATGACTGAAATGGATCGCCGCGGTGCGTTGCGCACGCTGTTGGGAGGCGTGATCGTTGCGGGCGCAGGCGTGAGCCTGTGGCCGGAGAACGCAGCGGCCCTGATTGCGGTTTCGCCAGCAGATCATCCTGCTTCAGGCGCGCGAGAACCTGCCGCCCAGATCCTTGCACAAGATGCCCGTCCCTTGCCGGGACCGGCGCATCGCCCACCGCCTCGGCCGCCACATCGACCACCACCCAGGCCCCCGCATCGGCGACGCCGGCGTTGGGTGTGCTGGTGGCACCGTGGACGTCGCCACTGCGGGTGGCGCTGGAGATAATCAGGGGAGGATGACATGACGACTTACGACAGCAGCGCGCCGATGGGCGCAACGGGTCTGCCGCAACCGCGGCGTTGGGTGTGTGTCCTGCTCGGTCTCTTCATGGTGCTGGCAGGACTGATGGTGCTGGGCGACGTTGCGCTCTTCACCGTCGTCAGTGCGCTGTTCATCGGCTGGATGCTGATCGCCACCGGAGCGTTCGAGATCTTCCACGCGTTCTGGACCAAGGGATGGGGAGGTTTCCTGTGGCAGGTGGTGCTCGGTGCGCTCTACATTGCCCTTGGCCTCATCATCATCACTCAGCCGCTGGCCGGCGCGCTCCTGCTCACCTATTTGCTCGGCGTGGTGCTCCTGGTCTCCGGCGTGGTGCGGATGCTGATCGGCGCCGGCCGCCGGCAGCAGGGCGGCTGGATCATGATCGTATCCGGCGCATTCGGTGTCTTGGCCGGGCTCGTCATCCTCACAGGCTTTCCCGCCAGCGGGCTTTGGGTGCTCGGCTTGTTGCTCGGCATTGATCTCGTGTCGCACGGCATCGGATGGCTGACCTATGCCTGGCTACCGGCCGCGAGAGCCGCGTAACGGCCATGCTCACACATCGTCGCTGGAGATCATGCATGTCGGGATTTGGGAATAATGGCCTCGGTGGAGGGGCCGCGCTGCTTGTTGCGATTGGAATGAGCCTGGGCTTCGCGCCTTCAGCCCACGCCCAGCAGGACCAGGGTGTCCTGTTCCGCAACGTCCGGATATTCGACGGCAAGGCGGCTGCGCTGACGGCGCCTTCCAACGTCCTCGTCAAGAACGGCAAGATCGAGAAAATCTCCACCGCCGACATCACGGCCGACGCAACGGTGGTCAACGGCGGCGGCCGCGTGCTGATGCCGGGGCTGATCGACGCGCATTGGCATGCGATGCTGGTGCGTCCGACGCCGATGGCGGCGCTCGCAGGCGACGTCGGCTACAACAATCTTGTCGCCGCCGCCGAGGCGACGGCGACCCTCATGCGCGGCTTCACCACCGTGCGCGACATGGGCGGGCCGAGCTTCGGCCTCAAGCAGGCGATCGACGAGGACCTCGTCCCCGGTCCCCGCATTTACCCGTCCGGTGCCATGATCACCATCACGAGCGGCCATGGAGACTTCCGGCAGTTGTCCGATCTGCCCCGAACCATCGGCGGCATGCTCAGCCGCATGGAGCGGATCGGCGGCGCCATGGTTGCCGACAGCCCGGACGAAGTGCGTGTGCGGGCGCGCGAGCAATTGATGCAGGGTGCTTCGCAGGTCAAGCTCACCGCAGGCGGCGGTGTTGCGTCGCCGTTCAGCCCGCTCGATGTCTCGACCTTCACCGAACCCGAGCTGCGCGCGGCGGTCGAAGCGGCCGACAATTGGGGCACCTATGTCGTCACCCACGCCTACACGCCTGTCGCGATCCAGCGCTCGATCGCGGCCGGCGTCAGGTGTATCGAGCACGGCCATCTCATGGACGAGAAAAGTGCGCAGCTGATTGCGGAGAAGGGCGTCTGGCTGAGCACCCAGCCATTCCTGGATCTCTCCGGTGCGGCCGCACTCGGACCCGCTGAGCAGGAGAAGATGCGTCAGGTGGTCGCCGGTACCGACAGGGTCTATACGCTGGCGAAGAAATACAAGATCAAGACCGCATGGGGAACCGACGTCCTGTTCTCGAAGGCACTGGCGGAGCAACAGGGCGCGATGCTGGCGGTGCTCACGCGGTGGTACACGGCCGCCGAAGCGCTCGCCATGGCGACGTCGACCAACGCAGAACTGCTGAGCCTCTCGGGCCTGCGCAATCCCTATCCGGGCAAGCTCGGCGTCGTGGAGGAGGGCGCGCTCGCCGATCTCCTGCTGGTCGACGGCAATCCGCTCGACGACATCCGGCTGGTCGAGAATCCCTCGAAGAACTTTGTGGTCATCATGAAGGGCGGCAAGGTCTACAAGAACAGCCTCGCGCGCTAGATCCGGGCCGCCTCATCGGGGAAATGCGCGCGCCAGATCCTGCGGGATGATCTCTCCGATCGCTTCCGGCGGGAAGAACAGAAAATCGCGATGGCCGGAGAGGCCCAGCTTGTAATGCGAGACCTGATCGGGATTGGAGGGCGGCAGGTAGCTGCTGCCCAGCAGCATGACGCCCGAATAGCCGAGGTCGCCGAAGAATTCGAACAATTGCTTGTCGTCGGGCGGGGTCGCCTCAAACTGGATCACGGGCCGGAACGTCCTGATGGTGCGCTCGGCGCCGGCAAACACACTTCGCTCGTGTCCCTCGACGTCGCATTTGATGAAGTCGAGACGCGTGATGTCCGGGAGATCGTCGAGCCGCATGGTCGACACCGAGATGGTTTCGCTGCCTGGCCGCGAGAGCGATGCGCTGCCGTCGCCGATCCGCTGGCGTGAGAGCTCTGCGCTGCCGTTGCAGTCCGACAATGCGACGTTGACGATCTCGACATTCCGCCAGCCGAACTGCGTCCGGCGTCTGCCGATATAGTCGACCATTTCGGGTTGGGGCTCGAAGGCGATGACACGGCCATTGGAGCCGACCGCACGTGCGAGCCAGAACGAATAGATTCCTTTGTTGGCGCCGATGTCGAGCACGGTAGCGCCTTCGAGATTGAGGCGGCCGATGGTAGCGAGCTGAAGCCGCTCGGTGCGAAACCTGTAGCGCAGGCAGCGCAGGACAAAATGCGCATCCTCGCGTGATCTCGGCCACGCCTTGCTCATCCCAGCCTCCCGGCAGGGATCTAATCACCACAACCAACAGTCGAGCAATTGTTCGTTCGGCTGCCAGGGCGCATTCTTGCGTGATTGCAATCACAGAGAACGTCGGGCCCAGGCTTTGCAAAGTCTAGCAGGCAGGCGACGCACGTCCTGCGGATCACCTGATGTCATTTTCGACACCATCCCGTCGAAAAATGATGTAGCGGCCAAAGCTCGACGCGAAGACGGCGGCACCCATGACATAGGTCAGGGCGGCGTACCGCACATAGCGTGGTTCGACATAGGTCAGCCCGAGACTGAAAACGGCAAACGTCAGCGGCCCGATGACCAGAAGCGCATCACCCCGTCGGCGAACCCAAATCAGGATGCCGAAGGCCAAGGCCGTTGTCGGGCCAAACCAGCTGTAGACGAGACGGCACATTTCCTGGGGCCCGTCGTAGTCGCAGGTTTTTGCGATGTACCTAAACCGGAAGACCACGGCGCGAAGGACGTGAGAGGGGTTTTCGAACAACGCGGCGAGGTATTGGCTTCGCCAGAATTGCTCTGCCTCGGGGGTATGAAAGACGATACCTTTGCTGGCCAGGAGTTCGCCGGCCCTGATGTCCGAGACGAAGTAACCGGCGTTGTTCTCGACCTGGCCGAGGCCGCTCCAGAGCGAGTACCAGCCGACCGGTGGCGTCAAGGCGAGCACGCCATGCATGGCGTAGTTGCGCAAGGCCCAGGCCAGCAAAGGAGCAGCGAAGGCGAGGCCGACGACGGAAGCTGCAAGAACGCGGCGGGGACTGACCATCAGGGCCCACGTCATCAGGGGGATCAAAAGCAGGATCGCCTCTGTGCGGAAGAATGGCAGGGCTGCGCTGGCAAAGCCCAGGACAGCCAAGCCCGCGAGATCATCCGATCGATCGCGTATCACCACCATGCCTGCCAGCACGCAGATGACGAGGGCCGGCATGAGTGCCTCAGCGACGAGATAGCTGGAGCCCTGCGCCCACCATTGGCCCGATGCGTAGACAAGCGCTGCCGTGGCGGAGATCCAGAGCGAATTGGTCAAGCGCCGGATGAGGTAGGCAAAGGGAAAGATCGCCGCCGCGTCGATAACGGATTGGGCGATCCGAACATTGTGAAGGTCTTTTACGCCCATGACGTCGAGCAGGGCGAGGAGTGCGGGATAACCCGGGAGGTACGGCCACATCTTGGCTTCCGATAGGCCGCGAAAGATCCTGTCGCGCATCACCAGATAGAACTCGGTGATCCCCCCGAAATGGTTTTCTTTGGCCCATGCGAGCTGGTCCGCCGCATCGCCGCCGTTTATCGCCAGGAAACGCAGCCGAATGACGATTGCCAGAACGAAGATCGCGATCAGCGCGGCGACGTACCCAACCTTGCGTGATGCGATCGTCATTCAACGGCGCTCCTTCCGGCGCGCCTACCTACCACCGCACCCCTGACCCGAGTCAATCCATGGTAGAGTTCAGCGCCCCGTTTTGCGGCGAGCGTGAATCGCTGGAAGGGTTTTTCTGAAGGATCGGCCCGGCCCAAAAAAGTTGCGGCCAGGCTTTGGGGGAAGCCTGGCCGCGCGCGAACCGGTCTGGGACGGGGAGGGGTGGGGATGTGACCGGGTCGCGTAACTCGTATTCTTGTTCCGACTAATCTCTGGCGCTGGCGGTGGAGACCGCAGGCTTGGTATCGCCGAGCGAGACCCAGACGTTGGGATCGTTCTGCGACTGGCGCTTGACGAAGCGGTAGCCGGTCTCCGTCCAGGCCACGACGTTCTCGTTCTGATTGTCGAGAACGAACTCGCCCTTGTCGGACTTCACCGTCAGCACCGCGTGTCCTTCGCCCTTCTTGTCGCGCACGACGGTGATGAGGAGAGCCTCGCGGGGCCATCCGGCATCCATCAGCATCTTGCGCTTCAACAGCACGTAGTCTTCACAGTCGCCGTAACCGTCGGTCGGCAGCGACCACTTTTCGATGACGCCCCAGTGCTCCATGTCGGTCAAAGGCTTGATGGTCTCGTTGACCCAGCGATTGACCTTGACGAGATCGCGCCACGCCGTCTGCGACATCACGATGTCGCGCGGCTGCGTCGGACCGCCCTGGCATTGGGCAGCATTGTCGCCGCAGAATTCGACCCAGCCGCTCGGCGCGCGCGTGGTGTCGCCGAGGCTTGCGTAGAGCAGTCGGCCTTCGCCGGCAGCCTGCGCCGTTGCACTCATTCCGAAGAGCATGGCAGCGATCGCCAGCCCTTTCCCCTGTCCCTTGAAGTTGAACATTGTCGCCCCCGTTTCTTGTTGGGATGACAATGCGCTCGAGCTTTTGAATTGCCGCTAAGTCGAACAAGTCAAGTCGAGACGAATGCAAGTAAAAGGCGCGGCGAATTCGATCTATACTTGAATATAATTCGAATAAAATTTGAAATGACTGCAATTGACTAAAATTGTCGACATTAACGCCCCAAGCCTTGGGAACTCAGCATTTGTGCTGCGGAAAGGGCCGCGCGTTAACCGGAGGACGCTGGCCTTACGCGCATGAAAAAGACGGCGTCCGCATCGCGGAGGCCGCCTTTCAGGCTGGAAATACAGGGGTTTTGGCGCGATCGCGCTTTACCGCGCGGTAACGCTCTCTTCGAGAGTCTCGATCGGCTGTTCGTGCGTGAACTCGATGGCGAAGCCGTCTTCGAGGTTTCGCACCACGCGGCCCTGGACCCGGCCGAGCAGGATGGTCGATTTCAGCGGCGGACGGTTCTCGGCGGCCACGGCCGCGCCCGACAGCGACAGGTCGATGATGCGGCAGGTCATCTTGTTGCCGTCCTCGAGCGTGAGCACCGCGATCGGGTTGCGCGGTACGATACGGTCGTGGCGGCGATCTTCCGGCAGGTTGAGGATGTCGCGGTTGGCGAGCCAGGTCAGCTGTGCGGCGAGCTTGTCGCGCTTGCGCGGCGTCGCGCCCACGGTCATGGCGAAGCCGTTGTCGATGATCCGGGTGATCTTGCCCTCGACGCGGCCGATATGGTCGAGATAGGCGACCACGCGGTCGCCGACATTGCCGATGCCCGGCGCGAGCAGGGCAAGCCCCCCCGGCGACATATTGATCACCTGGCAAGGGAATTCGCGGCGATCAGGCAGCATATAGCGGCCAAGCAGGTGGACTTTCACCCGCTGGAAGCGCCGACGTTCCTCGGCGGCAGGAAGAAATTTTTTGTTCGCCAACGCCATTTTCACTACCCGACCCCCCGCCCGGGCGGAGTCCCGACGACCCTAAGGGGCACAGGGTTAACGTGCCGTTATGATGAGGTTGCGGCCGACACGGATGTTCGCGTCCTTTGATCGCGGGTCTCCGCGATGCGTCCGAAAAGCCACATCAGGGGAAGGGAGGCCAGCACGGCTGCCGCGCCGAGGTCGAGGGCGATCGCGGCGCTCCCGGCGGACTTGGCGAGCCGGCCGGCCACCGCCGGTCCCAGCATCATGCAGCCATAGAAGAGAGTATAGAACACGCCCATCCCGATCGCCCGGGTCTCGGGCCCGAGCACACGGGCCGACAGGCTCATGATCGGCCCGGCCGGGTGGCCGCTGATCAGGCCGAGCAGGACGAGGATCGTCATGACTGAATCGGTGCGGGTCAGCCAGACCAGCAGCAGGGCCGTCGCGAGGCCGGTCACCACCGCCAGCGTGATCGGCCGCTTGCTGCGGTCGGCGATATAGCCGCCGGCCGGCACCGAAAACACCGTCAGCCACAGCACGACGCTGATCGCGGACCCGGCGCCCGAGATGCTCCAGCCGCGTTCGGCAAGCAGCGAGGGGCCGAACGAGAACACCATGGCGAAGCCGACATTATAGAGGCCCCAGATCAGGCCTGCGACGACCACTGCCAGCAGTGCGAGCGGATCGAGCCGCGCCGCGCCGCCCGCTGCCGCCTCGGTCCTGGCTGGAGGCGCCTGATAGAAGCCGATCAGCACGATGCCGACCGCGGTCAGCGCGGCTGCCGACAGGAACACGGCACCGGCGCCATAGGCTGTGCCGATCGCCGGCAGCACGATCAGCGAGATCGCAACGCCGGCCGGCCAGGAGTTGACGAAGATCGCCATCGCAGTCGCGATTTCCTTGCCCGTGAACCAGTCGGCGCCCATCTTGGTCAGTTGTACCGTGAGCAGGACGCCGCCGGCGCCGGAGGCGAGCCGGCCCGCCATCTGCAGGCTCCAGATATCGGTGACCGCCATCAGGAGGCTGCCGGCCGACATCAGCAGCAGCGCTGCGACCGTGGTGGGCTTGTCACCGAACCGGCGGCCGATCGCGCCGCCCGGCAGCGCCAGCACCACGCC
>JAEWBW010000509.1 GCA_023390955.1 Pseudomonadota bacterium | reverse complement strand
CATCGCGAATCTGCGCATCCGCGTCGGTCGGCGCGTCAACATCCCGACCAGCTATCTCCATCCGGTGATGGGGCAGCCGAATCTGACGGTGCTGACCGGCGCGCAGGTGCGGCGGGTCGTGCTCTCGGGCAAGAAGGCTACCGGGGTCGAATTCACCTGGAACGGCAGCACGCGCAAGATCGATGCAAGCCGGGAGGTCATCCTCTCGATGGGTGCGATCCAGACGCCGCACGTCCTGATGCTGTCGGGCATCGGCGATCAGGCCGAGCTCAAGCGCGTCGGCATCGATGTGGTCCATCACCTCCCCGGCGTCGGCCAGAACTTCCAGGATCACACCATGATCGGCGGCTGCGTCTGGGAGCCCAACGAGGCTTTGCCCGCACGCAATAACTCGGCCGAGGCCACCTTCTTCTGGAAGAGCAATTCGAGCATTCCAACGCCCGATCTCCAGCCGTTCCTGATCGAGATCCCCTATGTCAGCGAGGTGACCGGACCGCAGTTCAAGCCGGCGGCCTCCTGCTGGTCGATCGCGCCGGGCATCGTGCGGCCAAAGAGTCGCGGCTATCTCAAGCTCCGCTCGAACAAGCCCGACGACAAGATCGCGGTGTTCGCCAACTCGCTGCAGGAGAAGTCCGACGTCGATGTACTGATCCGCGGTATCGAGCTGGTGCGGGAGCTCGGCAATTCGGCGGTCATGAAACCCTTCGTCAAGCGCGAGGCCGTGCCTGGACCGCTGAAGGGCGCCGACCTCGAGGCCTTCGTACGCAACGGCGCTGTGTCCTACTTCCACGCGACCTGCACCTGCAAGATGGGTCACGACGACATGTCTGTCGTCGACAACAACCTGAAGGTTCGCGGCCTCGAGAATCTGCGCATCGCCGACGGGTCGATCATGCCCGACGTCACGACGGGCAATACCATGGCGCCCTGCGTCATCATCGGCGAGCGGATGGCCGAGATCCTCGCGACCGCCTGATCACAATCAGCACAGAACGGAAGATGACATGAATATCCACGCAGGCATTCCCTCCGCAGGCATCGAAAAATCCTACGGCGCATTCATCGGCGGCGATTATCTCGCCGTCGGCGGCAGCACCTTCCCGGCGGTCAATCCGGCAACGGGGCAGCATCTCTCGGATATCGCGCGCTGCGGCGCCACCGAGATCGATCTTGCCGTGAAGGCGGCGCAGGTAGCTTTTAAATCATGGTCGAAGACGACGTACGAGCAGCGCTCGCAGCTGCTCTACAAGCTCGCCGATGCCGTCGAGGCGGACCTGCCCCGGCTGGCGATGATCGACGCCCTCGATATCGGACGAACCCTGTTCGAGACGACCCTGGATCATCGCTTTGCAATCGGGCAGTACCGCTTCTTCGCGGCCGCCATTATCAGCTTCGAGGACTTCGGCAAGCCGATTCCAGGTGGCTATTTCGTCGCGCGGCGTCAGCCGATCGGCGTCTGCGGCCAGATCATCCCGTGGAACGTGCCGGCCATCATGGCCGCTTTCAAGCTGGCGCCGGCGCTTGCTGCGGGCAACACCGTCGTCCTCAAGCCGGACGAGAATGCCTCGCTCTCGACGTTGGAGCTTTGCAAGCACATTGCAAAGATCTTCCCGCCCGGCGTCGTCAATGTGGTGCCTGGCTTCGGCGAAGAGGCCGGTGCCGCACTGACGGCACATCGCGGTGTTGCAAAGCTCGCCTTTACCGGCAGCAGCGAGGTCGGCCGGATCGTCTCGACCGCCGGCGCGCAGCGGCTGGTGCCGGTGTCGCTCGAACTCGGTGGCAAAAGCCCCAACATCGTATTCCCCGACGTCGAGAACCTCGACGCCGTCGTGGACAATGCGGCGTTCGCGGGGACCTACTGCAACGGCCAGTCCTGCCTCGCCGGCACGCGCCTGTTCGTTCACGACGACATCTACAACGCGTTCATGGACAAGCTGACTGCCGGCTTCGCGCGCGTGAAGGTCGGTTCACCTATTGAGGACGGCACAAAGCTGAGCTGCCTGATCTCGAAGACGCAAGGCGAGAAGGTTCTCAACTACATCGATATCGGCAAGAAGGAAGGCGCAAACCTCGTCACCGGTGGCGGCCGTGCAACCATCCCCGGTAACGAGCATGGCTATTTCATCCAGCCGACGGTCTTCGAGGCGAAGAACAGTATGCGCATTGCGCAGGAGGAGATATTCGGACCCGTGATCTCGGTCATTCGCTGGAAGGACTACGAAGCCATGATCGAGGAGGCCAACGACGTGCGCTATGGCCTCGCCTCCGGCATCTACACGTCCAATCTGGGTCATGCGATGAAGACGGCGGAACGGCTGGAGGCCGGATCGGTCTGGATCAACCAGTATTTCAACCTGGTCGATGGCACGCCGTTCGGCGGCTACAAGGAGAGCGGTATCGGACGGGAGTACTGCCGCGATACGCTCAATCTCTATTCTCACCTGAAGTCCGTCACGATGGCCTACGACCTGCCGCCGCAATGGTATCTGGCCTGACGTCATGACGGCGGCGGGCGCGGGGCGATTGCTCCGCGCCGGCCGTGCGCTTTGCGCCCTACAGCGACCTTGCGATCAGCAGCTTCATGATCTCGTTGGTCCCGCCATAGATCTTCTGGATGCGGGAATCGATGAACATGCGCGAGATCGGATATTCCTGCATGTAGCCGTAGCCGCCGAACAGCTGGAGACATTCGTCGGCGGTCTCGACCTGTTTCTCCGAGCACCAGTATTTTGCCATCGACGCCGTGACGGTGTCGAGGTCCTTGGCGACCAGACGCTCGACGCACCAGTCGACGAAGACGCGCGCGATCATGGCTTCGGTCTTGCGCTCGGCGAGCGTGAACGCCGTGTTCTGGAAATCCATCAGTGGCTTGCCGAAGGCTTTCCGCTCCTTGGTGTACTCGGCGGTGATCTTCACCGCGCGCTCCATGGAGGCGACCGCGCTGACGGCGAGCGCCAGCCGCTCCTGCGGCAGTTGCTGCATCAGCTGGACGAAGCCCTGGCCCTCCTCCTTGCCGAGCAGGTTTTCCGGAGGGACCGTGACGTTGTCGAAGAAAAGCTCGGACGTGTCGGAGGCGTGCAGGCCGATCTTGTCGAGGTTGCGGCCGCGGCGATAACCCTCGGTGCCCGCGGTCTCGACCACGATCAGTGAGAGCCCCTTTGCGCCGACGTCGCCCGTGCGTGCAACCACGACGACGAGGTCGGCGGCCTGGCCGTTGGTGATGAAGGTCTTCTGGCCGTTGATGACGTAGGAATTGCCCTGCTTCTTTGCGGTGGTCTTGACGCTCTGCAGGTCCGAGCCGGTGCCGGGCTCGGTCATGGCGATGGCGCCGACCATCTCGCCCGACGCCATCTTCGGCAGCCAGCGCTTCTTCTGCTCTTCCGAGCCGTAATTGAGGATGTAGTGGGCGACGATGGCGCTGTGCACGGAGACGCCGGTCGTCACCTCCGGCACCGTGCTTTCGATGTCCTCCAGCACCGCGGCGTCATAGGCGAAAGTCGCGCCCAGCCCGCCATATTCTTCCGGCACGCTCGGCAGCAGCGCCCCCATCTCGCCGAGCCCGCGCCAGGCGGACCGATCGACCATCTTCTGCTCGCGCCATTTTTCGGCGTGCGGCGCCAGGTCCTTGGCTAGAAACTTCCGGAACTGGTCGCGGAAGATTTCGAGGTCGTCGGTCATCCAGGAGGAACGGTAGGGCATGGAAACCTCGTATCGTGATGCCACTCTGGTTAAGCGAGGGACAGGCGGCAATTATTGTGTTTTCAGGCTGCCTTGGCGAAGCTAATCAGGCAGAGGGATTTCAACTCTTTTTCGGACGTCCGACCGTGGCGATCAAGACCAAAGAGCTCAAGCTGGATGTCGAAGGCGCAGGCAGCGTCTCCGCGCTGCTGACGTCACCGTCCACGCCATCCGCCTGCTACATCCTGGCGCACGGCGCGGGCGCGGGCATGCGGCATGCGTTCATGGAGAAGGTCGCAGCTGGCCTTGCCGAGCGGGACATCGCGACGCTGCGCTATCAGTTCCCCTACATGGAAAACAAGCAGGGCCGCCCCGATAGTCCGGCGGTTGCCCATGTCGCGGTGCGGGCTGCGGTGGCGGAGGCGGCGCGGCTCTGTCCCGGCTTGCCATTGATCGCCGGCGGAAAATCCTTCGGCGGACGCATGACCTCGCAGGCGCAGGCAAAAGCGCCGCTGCCTGGCGTGGTCGCGCTCGCCTTTCTCGGCTTTCCCCTGCACGCCGACGGCAAGCCGTCGGTCGAGCGCGCGGCGCATCTGTCGGATATCGACATCCCCATGCTGTTCCTGCAGGGCACGCGGGACAAGCTCGCTGAGCTCAGCCTCCTTGAACCCGTGATCGCGAAGCTCGGCACGAAGACCATGCTGCACAAGATCGAGGGCGGCGATCATTCCTTTGCCGTCTTGAAGAAGAGCGGCCGCAACAATGAGGAAGCGCTGGATGAAGTGCTCGATTCGCTGGCGGGGTGGATCAGGAAGATTGCCTAGCGCTCACGCCGCATAAAGCCCCTTGTCGCGCGCCTTCTGGATCGCCAGTGCGGCGATCAGGTCGAGCGAGGGTGTCGAGAGCCCTGCGGCATGGGCGAACGCGCCCGGTGCCCTCACCAGCACGTCGATCTCCATGGCGCGGCCGAGCTCATAGTCCTGCAGCAGCGACGGCTTGTGGTTCGGTGCGGGGCCGCTACGGGTCACGCGCTTGACCTCGGGAATATAGTGCTGCGCGACCTCATTGGCCTCGTTGAGCAGGCGCGGAATGATGTCGGTGAAGGCGGGGTCGGTGCGCACGCCACGCGCGGTGAGCCCGGACAGCAGGCACAGCACCGACAGCGACATATTGGTCAGCAGCTTTGTCCAGATCGCCTCTCGGATGTCGGCGACCGGAGGCGATTCAAGCTTTGCATCGGAGAGCGCGCTGCGAAGCTGGGTGATGCGCTCGCTGATCCGGTCGTCGCATTCGCCGACCAGCAGCCGGTTGCGGTCCGGCGAGACGTTGTCGACGACGCCCGGCTCGACCACCTCGTTGGAGGAGAACACCACCCCGCCGACGATCCGCTCCTTCGCGATCATCTTGCGCAGCCGCCCGCCGGGATCGAGGAACGAAAGGTCGGGTGGCGCGGGGTGCCGCGGCGGCAGTCCGATATTGTACCACCAGGGAATCCCGTTCTGCGCGAACACGATCGCTGTGTCCGGGCCGAGCAATGGCGCGACGCCGCTGACGAGGCCCTGCAGCCCGGTCGCCTTCAACGTGCTGATCACCACGTCCTGCGGGCCGAGCTGCGCCGGGTCGCCGGAGGCGCGGACCTTCGCGCAGACCGAGGCGTCCCCGACCCGCATCTTCAGGCCGTTGGCGCGCACCGCCTCCAGATGTGGCCCGCGCATCACGCAGGAGACGTCGTGGCCGGCGCGCGCCAGTCGCACCGCAATATGGCTGCCGACGGCGCCCGCGCCGAAAATGCAAATGCGCATTGTGAGTGTCCCCGTCCGAGGATGGATCTCTGATGCCCGCCCACGCGCAGCATGACACAACTACCCATGCGATGGACGCGATGGCCCCAGACGGAAACATGATGGATCAGAGCGTGGTCATCGCCCTACTGTGCGGCCAAACGAGAAGACTGAAGAGAGGAATCGCCTATGTCCGCCAATCCCGTCCTGTGGACCCTCGACGCGCGCGGTGTCGCGACCGTCACCCTGAACCGCCCGGAGGTGAACAATGCCTATGATGGCGCGCTGATCTCGGGCGTGCTCGCGGCGATGGACGAACTCGGCAAGCAGCCGTCCTTGCGGGTCGTCGTGCTGAGGGGTAACGGCAAGCACTTTCAGGCCGGCGCCGACCTCAAATGGATCAATGGCGTCCGCCCGCAATCGCCTGAGGCGAATGAAGCAGCCTCGCGCGCCACGTTCGAGGCAGTGCAGCGGCTCAATACTCTTCCGATCCCGACGGTCGCGCTGGTCCAGGGGGGCTGCTTCGGCGGCGGCACCGGAGTGATTGCGGCCTGCGACGTCGTCATCGCGGCCGACAATGCGCTGTTCTCGATCACCGAGGTGCGCTGGGGCCTGACCGCGGCGATCATCATCCCGCAGCTCTGCGATGCCATTGGTGTCCGGCAGGTCCGCCGCTACGCACTGACCGGCGAGCGCTTTGGCGCCGAGGACGCGCGCCGCATCGGTCTCGTGCACGAGGTCGTGCCGCTCGCGGATCTCGAGGCAGCCGGCGCAAAAGTGGTGGAGCAGTTGCTCGCCAACGGTCCGGATGCGATGGCCGAGACCAAGCGGCTGGCGCTGGAAAGTTCGTTCGGCGGCATGGCGGTGGACGATGCCGCCTATACGCGGCTCGTTCATCTGCATTCGATGAAGCGGCAGAGCGCGGAGGCGGCGGAAGGGCTGGCGTCCTTCGCCGAGAAGCGCGCCGGGAATTGGACGAAAGGCTAAAGCCGCTCAGCAGCCGCGGCAGATATTGTTGATGCTGCGGTACATGGCTTCGTCGTCCTGCCGGTTTTCGCGCAGCGTGTCCATCGCCGCCGTATCGGTGGGCGGCGCGGGCTTGCGCCTGGCCGCAAGCGTTTCCTCCTGCCGCTTGTAGCAGGCTTCGCGCTCGGCCTTGGCCTGGATGAAGCGGCAATTCTGGTCCACCGCCGCCGCAGGGGCGGTCGTGACCGCGAGCGCGATCAGGACGGACAGGGCGAGCTTGGCGTGGATCGATGTCATGGCGAGCCTTCTCTCAGGTCTGCTGTTCCCAGGCAACCACCGTCTTGTGACGGCCATGCAAGCCGGGCTAATGCAGGCTTGGACAAGGTAAGAGGGTAAAGGCGCGATGCCGGCCAGCACGATCGAAGAACCCGCACGGCGCGTACCGCTCTACGGCGAATACGAGGTGGTCGTGCTCGGCGGCGGCCCGGCTGGCATCGTCGCAGCGGCCTCGGCCGCGCGGGCCGGGCGGCGGACGCTGCTGATCGAGCGCTATGGCTTTCTTGGCGGCATGGGGACGGCCGCCGGCGTCACCAACTTTTGCGGCCTGCACGGCAATGTCTTCGGCGAACATCGCCGGCTGGTGCAGGGCATGGCGTCCGACCTGCTGGCGCGGATCGACCGGCTCGGCGGGCTGAACGCGCCACATCTGATCCTCGGCAAGGTTTTCGCCCAGGCCTATGACACCGCCGCCTACAAGATCGCGGCCGACGACCTCCTCGCAAGCCACAAGGTCGACATCCTCTTCCACGCACTCGGGGCCGGTGTCGTGATGGCGGACGATCGCCGCATCGATGCGCTGATGGTGGAGACCAAGGCCGGCCGTCAAGCCGTACGCGGTGATATCTTCATCGACTGCTCCGGCGATGGCGACCTCGCGGTCTGGGCCGGCGCGCCGTTCGAGCTCGGCGACGAGCACGGCCACCCGCTGTACCCATCGATGATGCTGCGCCTCAACAACATCGATCCGGCAAAGGCGGGCGAGGCCTGGAAAACCATCCCGCAATTGATGGAGCAGGCGCTCGCCGCCGGCACGCATAAATTCCCGCGCAAGAGCGCGATCGTGCGGCCGCAGAAATCCGGCATCGAATGGCGGGTGAATTTCACGCAGGTCGCGCGCGAGGACGGCCACGCCATCAACGGCATCGAGCCCGACGATCTCACCCGCGGCGAGATCGAGGGCCGCAAGCAGGCGCTCGCCGCCTTCGAATTCTTGCGCACCGTGCCCGGCTTTGAAAAATCCTACATCGTCGACCTGCCGCCGCAACTCGGCATCCGCGAGACTCGCCGCATCACCGGCGGCTATCAGCTCAGCGGCGAGGACGTGCTCGGCTGCGCCTCGTTCGCGGATTCCATCGGCGTCAATGGCTGGCCGATCGAGGCCCATGTGCCCGGTGACGTCATCTTCAAATTCCCGCCGATCCCGGACTCGCGCGGCTACAACGAGCTGCCGTACCGGATGCTGGTGCCCGAGGGCGTCGACAATCTGCTGGTCGCCGGCCGCTGCGCCTCCATGACCCATGAGGGCCAGTCGGCGGCGCGGGTCTCCGGCGCCTGCTTTGCGATGGGCGAGGCCGCCGGTTCCGCAGCCGCCCTGGCGCTCTCCGGAAACCGGATCCCGCGTGACATTGCCGTTGAAAAATTGCAGGAAACGTTGAAACAACAGGGTGCCTTCATCGGGCGGGACCAGCCCGTCCCTGAGGGCATGTAAGGGCCCCTTGAGGGCCGCGACGGAGGAAACCGGATGTTCGGAATTGCGCGCCTCGCTCTGGCGGGTCTGCTTACGCTCACGACGATCGGCGCGGCCCAGGCCGAGGATAAGGCCAAGATCGGCGTGCTCCGGCTGTCGTCGTCGGCACCGGTCTTCATCGCGCAGGACAAGGGCTATTTCCGCGATGCCGGGCTCGACATCGAGCTGAAATTTTTCGATGCGGCGCAGCCGATCGCGGTCGCCACCACCTCGGGCGACGTCGATTTCGGCATCACCGCCTTCACCGCCGGTCTCTACAATCTCGCCGGCAAGGGCACGCTGAAGGTGATCGGCGGCATGAGCCGCGAGCGCGCCGGCTATCCCCTGATCGGCTATTTCGCCAGCAACAACGCTTATGCCGCCGGCCTCAAGACGCCGAAGGATCTCGCCGGCAAGCGCATAGCGGTGACGCAGGTCGGATCGAGCTTCCACTATTCGCTCGGCCTGCTCGCCGACAAATACGGCTTCAAGCTCGCGGACGTCAAAATCGTGCCGCTGCAATCGCTCTCGAACGCCGCGGCCGCGTTGAAGGGCGAAACGGTCGATGCCGCGCTGCTTCCCGTCTCCACGGCGCGCAAGCTGATGGACGAGGGCGGCGCAAAGCTTCTCGGCTGGGTCGGCGACGAGACGCCGTGGCAATTGGGTGCCGTGTTCGCCTCGCCGAAGACGCTGACCAACAAGGCGCTGGTGACCAAGCTGCTCGGTGCGCTGGCCAAGGCCGACCGCGAATATCACGACGTCATCCTCGCCGCGATGAAGGACGGCGCCGTCCCGATCAACGACAAGACCAAGCCGCTGCTCGAGATCATCGCAAAATACACCAACCTCCCGGTCGAGCAGGTGGTCGGTAACTGCGCCTATATCGATCCCGACGGCAAGCTCGACGTGAAGAACGTCGACAACCAGATCAAATGGCTGCAGGAGCAGGGCTTTGCCGACAAAGGCTTTGATGCCGATGCGATCATCGCAAAGGAATATGTGAAGGCGGATTGATGCTGCAGCTCGCGTCCCTCCATCCCCGTCATCCTGAGGTGCTCGCGAAGCGAGCCTCGAAGGATGCACGGCCCGGATGCAGCGGGGCCGTCGCCCTTCGAGGCCTCCGCTTCGCTCCGGCACCTCAGGATGACGGGTCAACAGAGCGGCGTGTCTCATGGACCTGATCGCCAACCACATCAGCCACCGCTTCGGCGATCTCGCCGTGCTCGACGACGTCTCCTTCACCGTCGGCGCCGGCGAAGTGGTCGCGATCGTCGGGCCTTCCGGCTGCGGCAAGAGCACGCTGCTGTCGATCCTCGGCGGGCTGTTGCAGCCGACATCGGGCACTCCCGAACTGCGCGGCGCGCCGCCGGCCGACAGCCTCAATCCGCTGACCTTTGTGTTCCAGGATTTTGCGCTGCTGCCCTGGGCCACGGTGGAAGAGAACGTCGAATTCCCGCTGCTGCACACCCAGCTCTCGGCCGCCGAACGCCGTGCACAGGTCGATGACGCCCTGCGCCGCACCGGCCTCACTGATTTTCGTGGCGCCTATCCAAAGCAGCTTTCCGGCGGCATGCGCCAGCGCGTCGGCATTTCACGCGCGCTTGCAGTGCGGCCCGCGATCCTCCTGATGGACGAGCCGCTGTCGGCGCTGGACTCGCAGACCCGCGAACTCTTGATGGAGGATTTTGTCCGCCTGCTCGCCGATGGCGGCATGGGCGCGGTCTATGTCACGCATAATCTGGAAGAGGCGGCGCGGCTCGCCGACCGCATTGTCGTGCTCTCGCGGCGGCCGGGTCGTATCCGCGAGGTCGTGACCGTGCCAATGCCGCGCGCCGCGCGGAGCGAGGCCGCTGCGCGCGAAACGCTGCTGGAATTGCAGAACCGGCTGTGGTCGCTGATCCGCAACGAGGCGATCGATGCCGAGCGCGAGGTCCAGCATGCTTGACCGCGCGGCCGCGGAGACATCGGCGAAGGATGCCGCGCCACGGCCGGTCGGCTTCCGCGGCGCAGGCTTCGTGCCGGCGTCCAGCCGCTATGGCGGCTGGATCGCCCTCGTGCTGGCGATCGCGATCTGGCAGCTCGCCGGTAGCACGCGTCTGGTCAATCCGCTGTTCCTGCCACCGCCTTCAGCGATCGCGCGCGCGATCTATGAGCTTGCAGCATCAGGCGCGCTCTGGAAGCACGTCTCGGCCTCGCTCCTGCGCATTGGTGTCGGCTGGCTGCTCGGCACCGCCGCCGGCGTTGCGGTCGGCTTCGCCATCGGACTTTCACGTCTCGCGCGCAGCGTCGGCATCACCTTCATCTCGGCGCTATTCCCGATCCCGAAGATCGCGCTGCTGCCGCTCCTGATCCTCTGGCTCGGCATTGGCGAGGAGCCGAAGATCGCGACGATCGCGTTAGGGGTGTTCTTCTCCACCGCGATCTCGGTCTACAGCGGCGTCGACGCCGTGCCGCGCAATCTGATCCGCATGGCCCAGAGCTTCAACGTGCCGTTCGCCACCATCGTGTGGAAGGTGATCTGGCCCGGCGCGCTGCCCGCGATCCTCGCCGGCTTCCGCATCACCGCCTCCGTCGCGCTGCTGCTCGTCGTCAGCGCCGAGATGATCG
>JAEWBW010000485.1 GCA_023390955.1 Pseudomonadota bacterium | reverse complement strand
TGCAGTGGAATTCGATGTCGATGCCGTACTTCTCGGTCAGGCGCAGCATCAGGTAGCGGGCCATCCACATTTCGTCAGCGGCCTTCTTGGAGCCCTTGCCGAAGATCTGGAACTCCCACTGGCCCTTCGCGACTTCCGCGTTGATGCCTTCGTGGTTGATGCCGGCCGCGAGGCAGAGGTCGAGATGCTCCTCGACGATCTTGCGGGCGACGTCGCCGACGTTCGAATAGCCGACGCCCGTGTAGTACGGACCCTGCGGGGCCGGATAACCGGTCGCCGGGAAACCGAGCGGACGGCCATCCTTGTAGAAGAAGTATTCCTGCTCGAAGCCGAACCAGGCGCCGGAATCATCGAGGACGGTGGCGCGCTTGTTGGAGACGTGCGGGGTCTTGCCGTCGGGCATCATGACTTCGCACATCACGAGCACGCCGTTGATGCGGGCGGCATCCGGGAACACCGCGACCGGCTTCAGCACGCAATCGGAGCTGTGGCCTTCGGCCTGCTGGGTGGAGGAGCCATCGAAACCCCAGAGCGGCAGCTGCTCGAGCGTGGGGAACGACGAAAATTCCTTGATCTGGGTTTTGCCGCGCAAGTTCGGAGTCGGCGTATATCCGTCGAGCCAAATGTACTCGAGCTTATACTTGGTCATTGAGCCTCTCTGTAGATGATGCGAAAGGTGGGGTTGAGAGCCCCGCACGTTTGTACCCGGCCATCATCGGCCGGACATCTCTAAGCATTTTGCGTGCCAGAGGGCCGCAGGGTGGAAGGTTTTCCACCGGTTTTGCGCCCGCCGCATCCGGCCGGTCCGTCCACAACCGCCTGCGTCATAGCCGCGCACCTTTGCGTGAAGCTGCACTGCAAAAACTCCGCGGAAAAAGCTCGTTTCTGGGGCAATTCGCAGCGCAGCAAAGGTTGCCGATCAAAGGGTCATCAACCCAAAGCAACTTTCGGAAAGTCTTCGCACTGCTCCTAGCAACCTTTGCAATGGCCCACGCGTTGGTCACCTGGCCCCTGCCTTGGGGGATGCAAAAGGTCGACTGCTCAATAACTAGGCTGCACGTGACCGTATTTTCAGCACTTTCCATTTCGGCGGACACGCCCGATATGGAGTTTTCAGTAACCACAAGAGAACGAGTCGGGCGCACCATTGGAGGTCTAGCGCCTCGGCCAGAGGAGATATCGCAATGATGAACAATGGTTTGAGTACGGGATCTGCGAAGATCTATCAGTTTCCCACGGGCGGCCGGTCGGCTCTCGCGGGACGCCGCTATGGCGAGGCCCGCCTTCCCGCCGATCGCATGTCGCTTCCTGCTGATACGTCGATCTGTGCCGACAGCTGGTACCACCAGGAGGCCATCGATGAAGCCAAGCCGAAATGGGATCGCTGATGCCAGCAGGGCTTGCAGGACCGCCACGCTCCAGCGTCCGGCGGCAGTTTGAAAAAGGGTCGAAACAACGGTGTTTCGACCCTTTTTGATTCCGGGATCTGCTTGATTCCGGGATTTTGAGACCGGCTTCAGATTACCGCGCAGGCCGTGACCGGCCGCTTCAGGTGCTTGACCGTGGTTGCACCGCTCTTGTCGATCTTCAGCGTGATCCCCGCCCCCGTATAACGCGCGCCTGACACCGCCACCCGCTTGGCGAGCGTATGCGGCTCGCCGTCGATCTGGAGGAAGGCCCGCTTGTCGAGGTCATAAAACCCCACGATGAGTTGCGTACCGTCGACACAGCGATAGTTCTTGAAGGTCTGCGCAGCCGCCGGCTGCGCGCCCACAGTTCCGGCGGCCAACGTTGCGAAAGCCAAAAGAATGGCCTTGTGCCGGTTCATGAATGCCCCCTCTAGTGATCCGCAAGGACGCCCTCAGCGCGTCCAAAGGAAACATAACCCAAGTTGATCTGATGCAAGACTCTTCTCAGCAAGCCATCCCTTCCCGCCATCTCTCCCTGCAAGGCGCTTCCAACTTTCGCGATCTCGGCGGCTACCCGACCCGCGACGGACGCCTGACGCGCTGGCGCCACATCTTCCGCTCCAACCATCTCGGCCAGCTCACCCCCGCCGACATCGCAACGGTGCGTGCACTCGGCGTCAAGAGCGCGTTCGACTTCCGCGGGGTCGAGGAGCGCGCGGCCGGCGTCTGCGTGGTCGACGAGATCACCGTGCATTCGCTGCCGATCGAGCCCACCGTCGTGGCGGCGCTGCGCGAGCAGCTCGCCGACGGCAAGCTGACAGCGCCGGTCGCACTCGAGCTCATGCGTGAATCCTATCGCAACTATGTCCGTCACAACACGCAGCGGTTTCGAACGTTGTTCGGCCATCTGCTCGAAGACCGCGCCCCGCTCGTCATCCACTGCACCGCCGGCAAGGACCGCACGGGCTTTGCCAGCGCATTGATCCTGCATGCGCTCGGCGTGGCGGATGAGGTGATCGCGGAGGACTACCTCCTCACCAACCAATATTATCGCCGCGACCCCACCGCCGCCACCGACCTGCCGGACGATGTCCGCAACGCCATCGGCATGGTCGAAGCCTCGTATCTTGCCGCGGCCTTCGATGCCGTCGCAGCCGAGTATGGCGATCTCGAAGGCTATTTGCACGACGGACTCAAGCTGGGCGCGCCGGAGCGGGATGCGCTGAAGGCGCGCTATCTGCAGTCATCATAAAAGGCAGTCGCATTTCCTGGTCGTGTCGGTGGCCTTGAGGATCGCCGACGTCAGCGCACGTGCAACTCGTATGGTGCTCCAGTCGCTCTGGTGCAGCAGATTATCGTCGCGGGGATCGAGCAGCAGCTTGTGCGAGACGTTGTTGCGCTGATGCCAATGCCTCATCAGCTCCCAGCGCTGGAACAGGTTCACGCGCGCCTTGTCGGCTGCGGCGCGGATCATCCGCACGATCTCGTCCGAAAGCGCGGCACGATCAGGCGTGAGCATTGCGGTGACGTATTGGGGATCGATCAGCAGGACATCGAAATTGTGACCGCCCAGCCGGGCCAGCCCCTCCTCGATACTCGCAGCGACGTCCTTGAACTTGTAGTCCTCGTGGTGAAAGACCGCATTGGTCCCGATCTGCCAGATGACCAGCGCGGGATTGTCCTGGAAGATGTCGGTCTGAAAGCGAAGGAGCTCTTCGGGTGCCTCCTGGCCACCCTGGCCACGGTTGAACACGTCGATCCGGATGTTTCGATGCTGATCGTGGTCTTTGTAATGGGCTCTCAAATACAGCTCGAGCCGCGCCGGATAAGGCACGACATCGTACAGGCCCGCGGTCGAAGACGACCCCATCGCCACGATCTGCACCGGACCACTTCCGCTCAATGCCTGCCGGAAATGCGTGAGCGGATATTTGAGGTCGACGATATCGGCAGGAAATTCGATGGTGTGAAAACAATCCGTCATGGAAAGGACCTCGCACGCGATCTGAGGTTGCGAACGCAATTCAGCAATGACGCCGGCGAGATTGCAAGTTGAATCCGGCCTGGGCCATAGTCGGCGGATCGTGTCGATGGAGAGCACCGTGCAGGGAAAGGCCATTGTCATAACCGGCGCGCTCGGCGCCTTGGGCCAAGTCGTCGCCGAGGTCGCACGGGCGCGCGGCGCGCGTGTCGCCGGCATCGACCATGCGCCCTCGCTGGCGCCCCCGACGCCCGACAGCATTGAGATCGGCGGCGTCGATCTCTCCGACGGGGCAAACGCGAAGGCTGCAATCCAGACGGCTGCAGGGCACTTCGGCAGGATCGACGCGCTGATCAACATCGCGGGCGGCTTCGCCTTCGAGAGCGTTGGCGATGGCGATGCAACGACCTGGCAGCGCATGTATGCCCTCAACGTGCTGACCGCCCTCAACACCTCGCGAGCGGCGCTGCCGCATCTCGCAGCCTCAGGCACCGGCCGCATCGTCAATGTCGGTGCGATGGGCGCGCTCCAGGCCGGCTCCGGCATGGGCCCCTATGCGGCATCGAAGGCCGGCGTGCACCGGCTCACCGAAGCACTCGCCAGTGAATGGAAGGGCAAGGTCACCGTGAATGCGGTGCTGCCTTCCACCATCGACACGCCGGCCAATCGCGCCAGCATGCCGCGCGCCGACTTTTCCAAATGGGTGACGCCGCAGGAACTCGCCGAAGTCATCCTGTTCCTCGCCAGCGATGCCGCCAGCGCCGTGACCGGCGCGCTGATCCCGGTGAGCGGTCGGGTCTAGTCCGGCACCAGCAGCCGCAGATCACCCTTGAAGCGGATGCTTTGCTTGCCGGCGAGCGCCATGCCTTCGCCGTAAGCCGTCTTGTCGGTGTAGGTGCCGCTGAAGCCGATGGTCACGATCTTGCGGCCCCAAACCGGGCGCTCGTCGAACGTCGAGGAGTGCTCCTCGTTGGTCAACTCGCCCTTCCACTTGCCGTCGCCTGACGTGTAAGTGCCGTAAGCAAAGAAGAATGAATCGCCGCCGCGCATGGTTCCGTCGCGCAGCACCATGACGCCCTGGTTGCCGCCCTGGACACCGTCGAGCATCTCGATCCGGATGTGGTAGAGGCCATTTTTGATCGTCATGTTTGCCAGCCCGATCGTCCCGCCCCACGATAGCCGCACCACCCGTTCCCGATCAAATGGCACAGAGGGCGAATCCGATCCGGGATAAACTGCCCGCAACTGATTCTCCGATCGGATGACAAGACCCGGAAAACCGACCTTGGAAACTACGCTGTACCTGCCCGTCAAACGCTTCCTCGAAAAACTCGGCTTCACCGTGAAGGGCGAGATCGGGGGCTGCGATCTCGTGGGTCTCAGCGCCGGCGATCCGCCGGTCGTGGTGATCGGCGAACTCAAGCTCGCGTTCAATCTCGAACTGATCCTGCAGGCGGTCGATCGCGCGCCGGCCGGCGATGAGGTCTGGATCGCTGCAAAAGTGTCCGCACGCGGCAAGGGCCGCGAGAGCGACGCACGCTATCGTAATCTCTGCCGCCGCCTCGGCTTCGGCATGCTGGGCGTGACCGACCGCGGTGAGGTCGAGGTGCTGGTGAAGCCGCCAACGGCTGCGCCCCGCCGCGAGCCGAAGAAGCGCTCGCGCCTCGTCTCGGAGCACCAGCGCCGCCAGGGCGATCCCGTGCTCGGCGGCAGCACGCGTGCGCCGATCATGACGGCCTATCGCCAGCAGGCACTCGCCTGTGCCTCGGCGCTTGCCGACGGGCCGCGCCCCGTGCGTGAGCTCCGCCCGCGATGTCCGGACGCCGGAAAGATCCTTCTGCACAACGTCTATGGCTGGTTCGCGCGCGCCGAACGCGGCATCTACGAATTGACCGAAGCAGGCCACGCCGCATTGAAACGTTGGCCGCAGCAACCAGTTGAAGGAGCGGCGCGGGAAGCGGCCCTGCCCTGACCTCCCGCGCGCCAGGGGGAAGCACATGATCGTGGTGACCGGAAGCGTGACGGCAAGACCGGAGACCTTCGACGAAGCCCGGCGTCTCAGCCTCGAGCACGTCCACCGCTCGCGTCAGGAGCCGGGTTGCATTTCACATGCCGTACACGTCGACTGTGAGGAGCCGCTAAAGCTGGTGCTTTTCGAGCAGTGGGCCGACCGGGCGGCACTGGCGGCACATTTCGCGGTCCCCGCCTCCGGCGCCTTCGTCCGCAGCCTGCGGTCGCTCGCCGCAGGCGCGACAGCTATTTCGCTCTATGAGGCGAGCCCAATCGAGAAGCTGTGAATGCATAGCTGAGATGCCACGCCATATTCATATTGCAATGCAACATCTAGGGCACTAGGTATCCCGCATCGAAACCGAGGCTACCATGAGCGCAGACTGGAATACCAAGTACGGCACGCGGCGCGTCCGCCACGATCCGCCGACCCTAGATGAGGCGATCTTCGCCGCCGTCGGTATCACCGACGACCAGGACCAGCAGGCCGAGATCGCCGCGTCGCTGATGGGCATGCCGCTCGATGTCGTCCAGGCCGAGGTCAAGAAGCAGGCGCGCGTTAATACCCGCGTCGCCGCCACCCGCGTGATCGCCGGCGAACAGGGCGCACAGCGCTCCGTCGTGGTCGAGCGCCGCGTGGTCCGCCGCTTCGGCAACGATAAGCGCACCGCCTGAGCGGCCGCCACCTCCTCTGAAATTAGAAAAGCGGGGGGGGGCGGGCCGGGGGCGGGGTGGGTGGTGGT
>JAEWBW010000470.1 GCA_023390955.1 Pseudomonadota bacterium | reverse complement strand
GCCTCATAAGGTGAAATGAACGCGCAGATCACGATCAGGCCGCTGTCCAGCATCAACTTCGCGACTTCGCCGCCGCGGCGGATGTTTTCCACACGATCGGCTTCGGTGAAGCCAAGATCCCGATTGAGGCCGTGCCTGAGATTGTCGCCATCCAGCATCATGGTGTGGTGCAACATCGCAAACAGCCGCTGGTCGACGAGATTGGCGATGGTCGACTTGCCCGCGCCGGACAGCCCGGTGAACCAGATGATGCAAGGGCGCTGATGCTTGATCGCGGCGCGCTCGATCTTGCCGACCAACAGCGCCTGCCGCGCCACGTTGGTGGCACGCCGCAGCGCAAGGACGATCATGCCGGCCCCGACGGTCCGGTTGGTGGTGCGATCAATCACGATGAAGCAGCCGGTGCGCCGGTTCGCCTCATAGGCATCGAAAGCCGCCGGCCGGGCGAGCGCGATGTTGCAGCAGCCGATTTCATTGAGGCTCAAGGTCCGGGCTGCCAGATGCGCGCCGGTGTTGACGTCGATCTTGTATTTGATCGCCGTGATGCTGCCGGACGCGATCGATTGCGTGCCGATCCGGAACGCATAGGACCGGCCCGGGACCATCGCCTCCTGATCCATCCAGATCAATTGGGCGACAAACTGATCGGCGACCTCCGGGCGCTCCTTCGGCCTTGCGAGAATGTCACCGCGGCCGATGTCGATCTCGTCGGCCAGCGTAATGGTCACCGCATCGCCGGCCTCGGCGCGCGCGAGGTCACCGTCGTAGGTTGCAATCCGCGCGACCCGCGATTGGCGGCCTGACGCCGCAACGATGATGTCATCGCCGACCTCGATACTGCCGGAGGCGACCGTTCCGGCATAGCCGCGGAAATCCAGGTTAGGCCGGTTCACCCACTGCACCGGGAAGCGGAGCGGCAGACCGGCCGTCTCGGACTGGATGTCGATGCTCTCGAGATAATCCAGCAGGCACGGGCCGTGATACCAGGGGGTGTTGGCGGACCGGTTGGCGATGTTGTCGCCGTATCGTGCGGAGATCGGAATGGCCGCGATCGACGTGAAGCCGAGGCTGGACGCGAACGTCCGATAGTCGCCTACGATGTGATCGAACACGTCTTCGCGAAATTCGACGAGATCGACCTTGTTAACGGCCACGACCACGTGCCGAATGCCCAGCAGCGAGCAAATGAGGGAATGGCGCCGGGTCTGCACCAGGACGCCCTTGCGGGCATCGATCAGGATCACGGCGAGTTGGGCGTTGGACGCGCCGGTCGCCATGTTGCGCGTATATTGCTCGTGGCCGGGCGTATCGGCCACCACGAACGACCGGCGCGGTGTGGTGAAGAACCGATGGGCGACGTCGATGGTGATACCCTGTTCGCGTTCGGCTTCGAGCCCGTCGACCAGCAGGGCGAAGTCGACGTCATCGCCAGCCGTGCCGTGCTTGATGTTGTCGCGCGCGAGCGCCTGAAGCTGATCCTCATGGATCATCTTGCCGTCATACAGCAGCCGGCCGATCAGCGTCGACTTTCCATCGTCGACCGAGCCGCAGGTGATGAAGCGCAGCTGATCCTTGCTGTCGGAGGAGGCAAGTCCTCGCAATGCGTCAATACTCACTCAGAAGTAGCCTTCCCGCTTCTTCTTCTCCATCGACGCACCTGCGTCGGCATCGATCAGCCGACCCTGGCGCTCGGAGATTTTTGCCACCTGCATTTCCGCGACGATTTCTTCGATGGTGCTGGCTTCGGACTCGATCGCGCCGCTCAGCGGATAGCAGCCGAGCGTGCGGAAACGTATCATCCTGAGCTCCGGCGTTTCGTTCGGAGCCAAGGGAAGTCGCTCATCATCGACCATGATCAGCGCGCCGTTCCGACAGACCACCGGCCGCTGCTTCGCGAAGTACAGCGAAACCAGCGGAATCCTCTCCAGCATGATGTACTCCCAGACATCGAGCTCGGTCCAGTTCGACAAGGGAAACACGCGCATCGTCTCGCCTTGCCGAATGCGGGTGTTGAACAAATTCCACAGCTCCGGCCTCTGGTCGCGCGGGTCCCAGACATGCGCGGGCGAGCGGAACGAGAAGATGCGCTCCTTAGCCCGACTCTTCTCCTCGTCGCGCCGCGCGCCCCCGAACGCCGCGTCGAAACCACGAAGGTCGAGGGCCTGCTTCAGCGCATCCGTCTTCATCACCTGCGTATGCAGCGCCGATCCGGAATCGACCGGATTGATGCCGCGATCGAGCCCGTCCCGGTTCACATGCACGATCAGCTCGACGCCGAGACGCCTGGCCGTCTCGTCGCGAAAGCTGATCATCTCGCGGAATTTCCACGTCGTATCGACATGCATCAGGGGAAACGGGATCGCGCCCGGATAGAACGCCTTCTGCGCAAGGTGCAGCATGACGCTCGAATCCTTGCCGATCGAATAGAGCATCACAGGCTTGGCAAACCCGGCGACGACATCGCGCATGATCTCTATCGCCTCGGCTTCGAGCCGGCGGAGATGCCGCGGCAGCGCGCGAGTCCCTGACCTCGTGATGCCTGGCGCGTTCATCCCAGCGTTTCCGGAGGCTTTCCCCACCCGATGAAGTCGCCGTTGCGATAATCGGGCTTGCCGTACCGGATCGGGCTGCCGTCGAGGTCCGTCACGGTGCCGCCGGCGGCCAGAAGCACGGCATGACCGGCAGCAGTATCCCATTCCATCGTGGGCGCGAGGCGGGGATAGACGTCGGCCTCGCCCTCCGCGATGACGCAGAACTTGAGCGAGGAGCCGGACGGCTGAAGATCGACGATGCCGTAACTTTCAATCCACGCCTTGGTCGCCGCGTCCAGATGCGAGCGGCTCACGACCGCCCGCCAGTTTCCAAGCGGAGCCGCGCGCACCATAATGGGGTGCATCTTGCTGAAGGACAGGGCGTCCTCGCTCGCGCGGATCGCGAGCTTGTAGGCATGGGTACCGCCCATATAGAGCTGCTGCAGGGCCGGCGCGTAGACCGCGCCCGCAACCGGACGGCCCGCCTGGATCAGCGCAATGTTGATCGTGAATTCGTCCTTGCCCTGGATGAATTCCTTGGTTCCGTCGAGCGGATCAACAAGGATGAACTGTTCAGCTTCGCCAGCGAAGGCACCTGAGCAGGTTTCCTCGCTGACGACGGGAATAGCCGGCAGGTTCCGTTCGAGGCAGCTGCGAATGAGTTCATCGGCCCGGAGGTCTGCGGCAGTCACAGGCGAGCCATCCGCCTTGTAGTCCGGGCGGCACACGTCCGCGCGGGCATCCATGACGACGACGCCGGCGCGAACGGCAACCAGTCCGAACAGCCGCGCGAGCCCGTCAAACTCGTCCAAATCAAGCTCCTCACTCAAGTGCATTCGCCTCAATACCATACCGGCGCCCGGGTGGTTACCATTTTGCCATCGGGTCACACCGAATCCTACCACCGATCTTGATCGCTGGCTCACTGCTCGACTTGAACAACTCGCGGCGCAAGTGGTGGGGGCAAGAAGCTGAGCAGTTTTACGCGATCGGATCATTCGCCATTTAAGTGGTGTTCGACCGAGCGCTTCGATCGTGTCACCCGTCTCTCCGGATAGGAAAAAATTCGCCCAGGGAGTACTTCGGCCGATTAACGTTAGCAGGCCTGCAGCAGCTCTGCTGGCATCTCATCGATGTAGCCTTCGCTTTTCCAATTTAACAATCTGCACACTCTAACGCATCTCGAACAACCTCAGATAAGGCGTTAGCTCGGCTACTCACTGTGGTGCCTTACTCGCTTCGGCCAACATGCCATTGCGCTACAGCAAGTATCGGCGACAGAGGTGGCCCCGGTTGTCTGAACGGCAATTGAGCGCCGATAAGTGGAGCTGCGGCTCGATCGCCTCAAGGCTACCCTCGACACCACGAAATCCCAACATGGAACGTCGATCTTCATCGATCCAGCCTTGATCGAAGGCTTCAGATGTAACGACGCGCGAAAACCTGACGATGGGGTCAACGCCGTTCTCGCTAATCGACGTCGTCGACGTGGATGACGCGCAAATCCTGATCAAAGGCAGCAAGGATGTTCTGGAAAAGGCGGTTCTGGCCAGTCAGTGGGTCACCGAGCCGCGTTCGCAGAAGAGTACCAAGTGGCCGCCAGCCAATGGCAGGAGAAAAGCGGGCCTATTTGCCCTTCCAGTTGGGCGTCCGCTTGTTCAGGAATGCGTCCATGCCTTCGCGAAAATCCTCGCTCATATAGGCTTTGAGGATCAAATCCTCGCCTTCATCGCGCGACAGCGTCCGGCGAATGCGGCGCACGGCCTCTTTCGTCGCCTCCAGCGTCAGCGGCGCGTGGCTTGCGACGAGCTTTGCGGTCTCTTCTGCACGGCGCTGCAGCGTCTCCACGTCGGGCACGATTTCGCTGAGCAGGCCGAGCGCCAGCGCCTCAGGCGCCTCGACCAACCGCGCCTTGAAGATCATGTCCTTGGTGCGGGCGGGACCGACCAGCGAGACCAGGCGGCTGATGTTCGACATCGACAGGCAGTTGCCGAGCGTGCGCGCGATCGGAAAGCCGATCCGGGTCGCTTCCGTCCCGATGCGGATGTCGCAACAGGCCGCAATGCCGGCGCCACCGCCCGTGCAGGCGCCGGCAATCGCCGCAATGACAGGCACGCGGCACTGCTCGAGAGTGCCGAGCACGCGATCGATGCGGGCTTCGTAGTCCAGTGCATCCTGTGCGGTCTTGAAGGCGCGGAACTGGGAAATATCGGTTCCCGATGCAAACGCCTTCTCGCCGGCGCCGGTCAGGATCAACGCCTTGATCGACCGGTCGGCATTTGTCTCCAGGCAGATCTCCGCCATGCGGTCATACATGGCGAAGGTCATGGCGTTGCGCGCCTGCGGGCGGTTGAAGGTGATCCGCGCGATGCCGTCCTGGACGGAATAGAGCAGGTCTTCGTTGGCAGCCGCAGGTGCGTTCATCGCGCGCTCTCTTGTTTCTTCAGCAGGAATGGTTCAGGCGACCTTCAGGCCACCTGCGCCTTGGCCATCGGCACCACGTCGCGTCCCTTCAGGACGTCCATGGCCGCCAGCACGCCGCCGCTGCGATGCGGGATCTTGGCGAGGTCGAGACCCATCTCGACGCCGGCCAGCGTACCCATCAGCATCAGGTCGTTGAAATGGCCGATATGGCCGATGCGGAACAGCTTGCCCTTGACCTTGTTCAGGCCGGTGCCAAGCGACATGTCGAAGTTTTCCAGCACCACCTTGCGGAAGGCATCGGCGTCGTGGCCCTCGGGCACGCGTACGCCGGTCAGCGCCGGCGAATGCGCGGCAGGATCGGCGCACTGGATCTCCAGGCCCCAGACCTTGGCCGCCGCGCGCGTCGCCGCGCTGTGGCGCTTGTGGCGGGACCAGACGTTCTCCAGCCCCTCCTCTTCCAGCATCTTCACGGCCTCGCGCAGGCCGTAGAGCAGATTGGTCGCGGGCGTATAGGGGAAGGTGCCGAGCTTGTTGAAGGTGATGACCTCCTGCCAGTCCCAGTAGGAGCGCATGCCCGGATTGGCCTTTGCCGCCGCGAGCGCCTTCTCGGAGACGGCGTTGAAACTGAGACCGGGCGGCAGCATCAGGCCCTTCTGGGAGCCGGCGACGGAAATATCGATGCCCCAGGCGTCGTGCTCATATTCCATCGAGCCGAGGCCCGAGATGGTGTCGACCATCAGCAGCGCCGGATGCTTGACGCGGTCGAGCAGCTTGCGCACCTCCAGCGGCAGCGTCACGCAGCCGGTTGAGGTCTCGTTGTGGACGACACAGACCGCCTTGATCTTGTGCGCCTTGTCGGCGGTCAGTCGTGCCTCCATCTCGGCGAGGTCGGCGCCGTGGCGCCAGTCGCTCGGGATGAAGTCGACGTCGATCTTGAACTTGTCGGCGATGCCGCGCCACAGCACGGCGAACTGGCCGGTCTCGCACATCAGGACCTTGTCGCCGGGCGAGAACACGTTGACCATCGCCGCTTCCCAGGCGCCGGTACCGGACGAGGGGAAGATGATCACGGGCTGCTTGGTGCGGAACACCCGCTGCATCGAGGCCAGCACCGCGAAACCGAGCTCGGCGAACTCCGGACCGCGATGGTCCAGCGTCGGCATGTCCATGGCCCGCAGCACCCGGTCGGGCACGTTGGTCGGTCCTGGAATCTGTAGGAAATGCCTTCCAGTGTGCACGGTCATGGGCGTCCTTCCCGGTCTCTCGATGTCTTGGCCTTTGCAGCCTTGCCCCGAGCGCGTGTTCCCAGGGTCTGGCGAGCCGCTCGCATATCACTATTCGTCCGGCT
>JAEWBW010000454.1 GCA_023390955.1 Pseudomonadota bacterium | reverse complement strand
TGACCTTGTGCTTGGCCTTTTCCGGATCCTCGAAATTGAGCGTGTTGACCTTCAGCAGCGCGAAATAGCGTTCACCCTCTTTCGGGCTGCGGATGTGGCCTTCGATGGTGTCGCCGGTGCGCAGGCCAAAACGGCGGATCTGCGAGGGCGAAACATAGATGTCGTCCGGGCCCGGCAGGTAATTCGCATCGGGCGAGCGGAGGAAGCCGAAACCGTCGGAGAGAACCTCGACGACGCCTTCGCCGACAATATCGGTCTCAGCCAGCGCTAGCTGCTTGAGGATGGCGAACAGCAGCTCCTGCTTGCGCATGGTGCTGGCGTTCTCGACCCCATTCTCTTCCGCGAACGAGACGAGCTCGGCCGGCGTTTTCGACTTGAGGTCCTGGAGTTTAATTTCCCGCATTGGGGTGGTCCTGTGGAGTAGCTTGGAAGGGGTGCGAGGAGGCTATTGAAATGCGGACGCGTGCAGGTAGGTCCGCAGGTCTAGCAAGGTGAGTGCCGGAAAGGCTTCAAACCTGATGGGGTGGCCGGCTCCTGAGGAAGCTCAGACACGAACCACATCCGCCTGCGTTGGGTGGGGATGCCCTCAATATAGAAAATCGCTTCCCGCTTCGCAAGAAGAAGCGCTGAGCGGCCGATCACGAAGTCTGCCTAGAACGGCTTCACGATCACCATGACGACGATGACGATCATCAGGACGGTCGGCACCTCGTTGATAATCCGATAGAATTTCTGGGTATGCGGGCGGCGGTCATTGGCGAAATCCCGCACCCAGCGGACGAAAAAGCCGTGGACCCCGGACATTGCCAGCACCAGTGCCAGTTTTACGTGCAGCCAGCCGAAGCTGAACCAATGACCGGACCAAGCCAGATAAAGCCCGGCGAGCCAGGTGACGATCATTGCGGGATTGATGATTGCCTTGAGCAGCCGGCGTTCCATCACCTTGAACGTCTCGGACTGCTTCGAGCCGATCTCGGCCTCGCAGTGATAGACGAACAGCCTGGGCAGATAGAGCATGCCGGCCATCCAGGAGATGACCGCGATCACATGCAGCGCCTTGATCCAGAGATAGACGTCCTCAAACATTGGTCCCGTTCCGAATGCGCACCCAGCCTTTTGGGGAACTGGGGATAGTAAGAACTCGTTAAGGTCTCGCCTGCACACATATCCGTCCGTAGGCGCTTCTCAAATCTAAGAATCTTAGATTCTTAAGGTTTGAGTCTATTTGACCGTGATTTGGACTCACACAAAGCGGTCCGCCCGTTCGCGCGCGCTTGTTCACATCCACCCACATATCCCGGCCGGTTACGACTGCATCGGATAAGTCAGCCGGCTTCAAAGGCTTGCGGCGTTTCATCCGCTGCTTATCAAGAGGCTTGTCCGCACAATCCCGTTTTCCTCTTCGACCGGCCTGAAACTTGTTCGTCGGGGCAGTGGTGTGAAGAAAATGGCCGCTTATCCCGCCCCCGGTGTCGCGCATCCCTTTCCGAGGGGTTAAGCTCCACAGAAATCCACAGTTCGCCCCGCCTTCATCCAAAGAGTTTTCGTGCCGACGTCGAACAATTATTTCCACCTCCACCTCGTCTCCGATTCCACCGGCGAGACCCTGATCACCGTGGCGCGCGCGGTCGCCGCGCAATACGCCAATGTGACGCCGGTCGAGCATGTCTATCCGCTGGTGCGGAGCCAGAAGCAGCTCGACCGCGTGCTCGACGAGATCGAGGAAGCACCCGGGATCGTGCTGTTCACGCTGCTGGAGAAAGATCTGGTCTCCAGGCTCGAGAGCAAGTGCCGGGAGATCAATGTTCCGAGCCTGTCGATCATCGGTCCGGTGATGCAGTTGTTCGAAGCCTATCTCGGCGCTGCGACCACGGGGCGTGTCGGCGCCCAGCACGTGCTCAATGCAGAATATTTCAAGCGCATCGACGCGCTGAACTACACGATGATCCATGACGACGGCCAACACGTCGAAGGGCTGGAAGAGGCCGACGTGGTTCTGGTCGGCGTGTCGCGCACGTCGAAGACGCCGACGTCGATCTATCTTGCCAACCGCGGCATCCGCACCGCGAACGTGCCGCTGGTGCCGGGCATCCCGGTGCCGCATCAATTGGAGACGCTGACACGGCCACTGGTGGTGAGCTTGCACGCGACGCCGGAGCGGCTGATCCAGGTTCGCCAGAACCGGCTGCTTACGATCGGCAGCGGCGCGCCGGCCGGCAACGACAGCTATATCGACAAGCAATCGGTTGCCGACGAGGTCGCGTTCTCGCGAAAGCTCAGCGCAAAACACAATTGGCCGCTGCTCGACGTCACCAGGCGTTCGATCGAGGAAACCGCGGCCGCGGTCATGAAGCTCTATACCGACCGCCAGCGCAATCGGACTCCGGAATAGACGCGTTCATGACACTCTGGACCGGCAAAGCTTCCCTGATCCTGGCGTCGCAGAGCAGTGCGCGAAAAATGCTGCTGAAGAATGCCGGCCTGGATTTTGAGGCCATGACGGCCGACATCGACGAGCGCGGCATTCAGGCGTCGTCCGGGCTTACAAGTCCACGCGAGATCGGCCTGCTGCTGGCGCGGGAGAAGGCCAAGGCTGTCTCGGTCAATCATCCCGGAAGCTATGTGATCGGCGCCGACCAGACGCTGGCGCTTGGCAATCGTCTCTTCAACAAGCCCGCGGGCCGCCCGCAGGCGATGGCGCAATTGCGCGATCTTGCCGGCAACACGCACGAGCTGAATTCCGCCGTGGCCGTGGCCCGCGACGGCAAGATCGTGTTCGAGGAAGTGTCGATAGCGCGCATGACGATGCGGGCGCTGAATGAGGCCGAGCTATCCGCCTATCTCGATGCCGCCGGCGAGGCCGTGACGACGAGCGTCGGTGCCTACCAGCTGGAAAGCCTGGGCGTCCATCTGTTCGAGCGCATCGAGGGTGACCATTTTACCATCCTCGGGCTGCCGCTTTTGCCGCTGCTTGCGTTTTTCCGGCGCGACCGGCTAGTTGCGGTGTGAATGACAGAGATAACGGCGCGCTGATGCTGATCCTGGGACTGACCGGCTCGATCGGAATGGGCAAATCCACCACCGCGAAACTGTTCGTGGAGGCGGGCGTGCCGCTCTATGACGCCGATGCGGCCGTGCACCAGCTCTATGAGGGTGAAGCGGCGCCCGCGATCGAAGCCGCCTTTCCCGGCACGACAGTCAACGGCAAGGTCGATCGTCCAAAGCTCTCCGCGCGTGTCGTCGGCGATGCGGCGGCGATGAAGCAGCTCGAGGGCATCGTTCATCCCATGCTCGGTGCTTCGCGGCAGAAATTCTTTGCGCAAGCGGAAGCTGCCAAGGCGCCGGTGGTGCTGCTGGATATTCCGCTGCTGTTCGAAACCGGCGGCGAGAAGAAGGTCGATGCGGTCGTGGTGGTGACGACGTCGCCGGAGATCCAGCGCGAGCGCGTGCTGGCGCGCGGCACCATGGACGAAGCCAAGCTCGATGCCATCATCGCAAAACAGACGCCCGACGCCGAGAAGCGCAAGCGGGCCGATTTCGTAGTGGATACCTCGCACGGTCTCGAGCCGGTGCGGGCGCAGATCAAGCAGATCCTGGCCGAAGTCGTTAAGATGCCGCAGCGGCGAATCTGATTCGCCTTTCTTGTCCGGCATTTTTACACCATGCGCGAAATCGTTCTCGACACCGAAACCACCGGCCTCGATCCCCTGCGCGGCGACCGCCTGGTCGAAATCGGCTGCGTCGAGATCTTCAATCGCATGCCGACCGGGCAGACGTATCACGTCTATATCAACCCCGAACGCGACATGCCGGCGGAAGCCTTTGCGGTGCACGGTCTGTCGGCGGAATTCCTGTCGACCAAGCCGTTGTTCCACGAGGTGGTCGATGGCTTCCTGGAGTTCATCGGCGATGCGCCGCTGGTGATCCACAATGCCTCGTTCGACATCAGCTTCATCAATGCCGAGCTCGACAAGATCAAGCGTGCGGCGATCCCGCGCGAGCGTCTGGTCGACACGCTGCTGCTGGCGCGGCGCAAGCATCCCGGCGTGTCGAACCGGCTCGACGATCTCTGCTCGCGCTATTCGATCGACAATTCACACCGCACCAAGCACGGCGCGTTGCTGGACTCCGAATTGCTGGCGGAGGTCTATATCGATCTCATCGGGGCCCGGCAGTCGCAGCTCGTGCTCGCGGCCGAGACCGAAGCCGTTCGCTCCGGCGGTGGTGGCGACATGCCCCGGCGGCAGCGACCGGTGCCGCTGGTGGCTCGGGTGACGGACGCCGAGCGCGAGGCCCATCGGGCCTTCATTGCGACGATGGGCGAGAAGGCGATCTGGAACGAATATATCGCCCAGCCCGCGGCCTCGCCCACCTGATCGAATCGATCCTAAAAGGACGGTCTTGAAGTCCGGCCCTAGCTTAGCTCGGCTTAACCTGGCCCTGCGCCTGCGCCCGCTCCATGTTCTGGCGGTAGAGGCCGACGAAGTCGACGGGGTCCAGCATCAGGGGCGGGAACCCGCCGTCGCGCACCGCGGTGGCGATGATCTCGCGGGCGAACGGGAACAGCAGCCGCGGGCACTCGATCATGACCAGCGGATGCAGGTTCTCCTGCGGAACGTTGACGATGCGGAACACGCCGGCATAGGCGAGCTCGAACGAGAACATCACCTTGCCTGCGGTCTGGGCCTTGCCCTCGACCGACAGCGTCACCTCGAACTCGCTATCGGCGAGGTTGTTGGCGTTGACGTTGATCTGGATGTTGATCTCGGGCTGCTGACCCTGCTGCTGCAGCGAGGCCGGGGCGTTCGGATTCTCGAACGAAAGGTCCTTGGTATATTGCGCCAGCACGTTCAGCTGGGGGGCTGCCGCCTCGGGAGGGTTGCCGTTGCCATTGGTCATGAAAGTCTCTCCTTACCCCGAATGGGCTGAATTTCGCGGCGGTTGGCTAACATAGGGCTACCTCGTTCCACAAGGACGAACGCCTCCGGACCTGCCTCCGGGGGTTGCGGAGGGGGGCTCGGTACAGGCGTCCGGCGACCTGCCCGAGCGCAACTTAAACAATTGAAGATGCGTCATTTCCGGGCAGGATCGGATTTCCCCTTAAGCATAAAACGCGCTACAATTTGGGCTGTGCCAAAAGGCGCCATTGGCCGGGCCAGATTTCGTGCCTACATCGCCCTGACGATATGGCCTAACGACCTGAGGTGGATCGAAATAGGTGATGCCGACTTGCCGTTCCTGTATGGAACTGTCTGCTGGCCCGACCGATTTCCTTGAAGCCTCGAAGCCAAAGACCAGAAAGCGAACACGACGTGGATATCTACACCATCATCTTCCTGGCGCTGGCGGTCTTCATTTTCCTGCGTCTGCGCAGCGTGCTCGGGCAGCGAACCGGCAGCGAGCGGCCGCCGTTCGACCGTACTGCGCGCAACGCGCTGGGCGGTGCCCAGGACAAGAACGTCGTGACCATGCCGGGCAAGGTGATCGACCAGGCTCCGCTGGCCCCGAGCGCCGAAGCCGCCGCACCAACCGACCGCTGGAAGGGCCTGACCGAGCCCGGCACCGCGCTGGCTCAGGGCCTCGATGCCATCGTCGAGAAGGACTCGACGTTTGATCCGCGGCACTTCCTCTCCGGCGCCCGCGGCGCCTACGAGATGATCGTGCTCGCCTTCGCCAATGGTGACCGCCGCGCGTTGCGCGACCTGCTCTCGTCCGATGTGTTCGACAGTTTCGAGACTGCGATCAAGGAGCGCGAGAAGAACGAGCAGAAGACCGAGACGCGTTTCGTCTCGATCGACAAGGCTGAGCTCGTCGGCGCCGAGCAGCGCGATCGCACTGCGCAGCTCACGGTGCGTTTCGTCTCGCAGATGATCTCGGCAACGCGCGACAAGGCCGGCAACATCGTCGACGGCAGCGCCGACACCGTCACCGACATCACCGACGTCTGGACCTTCGCCCGCGACACCACCTCTCGCGATCCGAACTGGAAGCTGGTTGGCACCGGAAGCGCGCAATAACAGCATCCTGAAGAATTGCGCGGCGGCGCTGTGTGCAGGTGCCGTCGCGCTTTCTTCGTTTTCGCTCGGCGCCGAGGCGGCGCGGCGTCATTCCCGCAGCCACCATCATCATCCGCATCCCGAAGTGGCCGCCGTTATTCCCGCTCGCGTGCTGCCCTACCCGCAGCTGCCGCTGCCGTTCGAGATTCCCGGCGCACAATATATGCCGGTCAACTGGTCTGATATCGCCGGCTGGTCCAACGACAATCTCCTCGAGGCCTACAAGACGTTTCGTGCGAGCTGCAAATCGATCACGCCGCAGCAGACCAATGATGCGAAGGCGCTGGGCGGCTCGCTGAACGAGCCGTGCCGTGCGGCAAAGTCGCTCGAGCTCAACGACGACAACAAGGCACAGGCCTTCTTCGAGGCGCATTTCTCGCCGCTGCGGATCTCACGGCTCGGCGAGCCCGACGGCTTCGTCACCGGCTATTACGAGCCCGTCATCGAGGGCTCGCGCACGCAGACCGAGGTCTACAACGTGCCGGTCTATCGCCGGCCCTCGAACCTGTTCGTGCGCGGCTTCAAGCAGGACGCGACCAGTCTGCCTAACAAGGGCCCGGTGTATCGCAAGATCGGCCGCCGCAAGCTCGTGCCCTATTACGACCGCGCCGAGATCGAGGATGGTGCGATCGCGGGCCGCGGGCTGGAGATCGCCTGGCTCAAGGATCCGACGGATCTGCTGTTCGCGCAGATCCAGGGCTCGGCACGCATCAAGTTCGACGACGGCTCCACCGTCCGGATCAATTACGACGCCTATAACGGTTTCCCCTACACGCCGGTCGGACGCGTCCTGATCGAGCGCGGCATCATTCCCCGCGAAGAGATGTCGATGCAGAAGATCCGGGAATGGATGGAGAAGACGCCTGACGGCGCCAAGGAGCTGCGGCGGCAGAATCGCTCCTACATCTTCTTCCGCCAGATCAATTTGTCCGACAAGGACGAGGCGGTCGGCGCGCAGGGTATTCCGCTCACCGCGGGCCGCTCGATCGCGGTCGACAAGTCGCTGCATGTCTATGGCACGCCGTTCTTCATCGAGGGCGAATTGCCGATCGACACCGAGAAATCGAAGACGCCGTTTCGCCGCCTGATGATCGCGCAGGACACCGGTTCAGCCATCATCGGCCCTGCCCGCGCCGACCTTTATTTCGGCGCCGGTCAGGAAGCCGGCCGCGTCTCGGGGCGGCTGCGCCATCCCATGCACTTCGTGATGCTGGTGCCGAAGAGCCTCGATCCCATCGTGCGCGGCGCGCGGCTGCCCGTGCCCGATCCGCGGCCGTCGGAGAAGATCGCAAAGCTGTTTCCGCAAGTCGCACCGGATCCAGCCAAAGACCAACCCAAGGATCATGGCAAGGACCACGCCAAGGATCAGAAGACGGCGGCGACGCCGGCGGCGATCGCCAGCCCGGTGCCACTGCCGGAGCCGCGGCCCGTCATCAAGCCTGCGCCAGAGCCGCGCAAGCAGCCGCGTCCGCGTCGCTCCGAACAGCAATGAAGCGATCCTCGCGTCCGCCGGTTCTGGACCCGCCTCCCTCGTCGCGTCGCCGGACGCTCAGTGAGGAAGAGCGCGCGCTGTGGGATTTCGTCGCCAAGCAGATCAAGCCGCTGAAGAAGCATCGCCTGACCAAGGTGCACGCCGCGCCGCGTGTGGACCCCGTGCATCCGGTGCCGCCGCCAAAGCACGCGCCGTCGCCAAGGCCGGTTGCGGCGGTCCCAGTTCCGCGCGTGGCAAAGCCGGCGGTGCCGCGGCTGGCGCCGCTCGGCAAGCGCGAGCGGTCAAAGCTCTCGCGCGGTCGCAGCGAGATCGACGCGCGGATCGATCTGCACGGCATGACGCAGGCCCGCGCCCATCGCGCGCTGTCGGGCTTTCTGCAGCAGGCCCATCATGACGGCCTGACCTTCGTGCTCGTCATCACCGGCAAGGGCCGCAGCGGCGGCGAGAGCGGCGTGCTGCGGCGTCAGGTGCCGGAATGGCTGAGCCTCCCGGAGTTTCGCAGTCTCGTCGTCGGCTTCGAGGAAGCCGGCATCGGCCATGGCGGCGAGGGCGCGCTGTATGTGCGCATTCGACGCGCCAGGTTCTAGCGCGCGTGATCCGGAAAAGTGTGCAGCGGTTTTCCGATATGATCACGCGCAAATAATCAAAACGGCCGAATGATGCCCACGCGGGGGATCAAGGTGATGATCCAGCCGGCGATGTTGGCCTTCTTGTCCTCGCTTGGAATCAGCGGAGTCTCGTGTGCTGCCGGCAGCATCTTTACGGCATGCAGGAGCAAAAACATGCAGACGGCCCAACTCGAGATCCAGCGCGAATAATCGAACACCATCGCGAACATCACGAGATAAGCGAGGCTGACGCCGATCAGGCCCGCGATGACGAGACGTCGGTGCACGTCGCTCGAAAGCGCGCGGATCAGGTCCGCAAAATAGCGACACAGCGGTGTGTGCAGCCAGATCAGCAGCGCGAACACGGGAATGCCGAGGCTGTTGTGCGGCAGGCGGGCCCAGGTGTCGGCGATCTCCTTCGACAGCGGCTGGTACCAGATGTAGCTGAACTGGATCAGGTCGGATCGTGTCGGATCGACCATCCGGCTTTGCAGATATCTGACGAACTCGGTTTCAGGAATCGGCATCACGCCCCAGAACTGCGCGGCGAAGAACAGCGCGCTGATTGCCATCAGCGCGGCGCATCCGAAGGTGACATTGGCGCGGGTAATGCCGTGCGCGAGGTAATGCCTGATCACGACGATGACGACGATGGTCGGCACATACATCAGGAGATGGATGTGGTGGATCAGGACCAGGGCAATCGAGAGCAGCGTCGCCAGCGCCACATACAGCAATGAGCGCGCCGGGATCAGCAGCAGGATCAGCGCGAACGTACAGCCATAGATGTCGAAATGGCCGAGCGTGAACATGAAATTCTTCAGGAAGAACGGCGAGCCCGCAATGAAGACGAACAGCGGCAGGGTCTGTTTCGACAGGCCAAAGGTCTTGCGGAAGAGCTGGACGAACAGGCCCGCCGTGATCAGCCACACCGTTCCGGCCAGCGCGAACACCAGCCACACCGGCACCTTGGTCGTGAACAGCGCAACAATTGCTCCGATCAGCCCGCGCTTGATGAAGCCGAAATGATAGTCGACCACGAGGTGGATATAGGGGACCCAGGGCGGCAGCTGGATCTTGTAGACGAACACGCCGAGCATGATGGCGGCGTTGATCGCGAGCAGCAGGCGCCAGGGGCTTTTCCTGATATCAGCGAGCACGGGTCACCGGGCGCTCCGCCGTCGTCCCGGACAAGCGAACGAAGTGAGCGCCGATCCGGGACCCATAACCACGAATGCTTGTATGAGGCACGATGGAGGCCGCTATCTTTTCCAGCAAGTACCGTCAGGGGTAATGGGTCCTGGCTTTCGCCAGGACGACGGCCCGATAGATAGCGGACTAACCCGAAATCACAAAATGAACCGACTGAGGTCCGCGTTCTTGGCGAGGTCGCCGACGTGCTTCTCGACATAGCCGGCGTCGACCTGGATGGTCTCGCCGTTGCGGTCGGGGGCGGTGAAGGAGATCTCGTCCAGCACCCGTTCCATCACGGTCTGCAGCCGGCGCGCGCCGATGTTCTCGACCGTGGAGTTCACGGCGACCGCGATGTCGGCCAGCGCGTCGATGGCGGAGTCCGTAATATCCAGCGTCACGCCCTCGGTCTTGAGCAGCGCGACATATTGCTTGATCAGCGAGGCCTCGGGCTCGGTGAGGATGCGGCGCATGTCGTCGCGGGTCAGCGCCTGCAGCTCGACGCGGATCGGCAGGCGGCCCTGCAGCTCCGGCAACAGGTCGGACGGCTTTGCGACATGGAAGGCGCCGGAGGCGATGAACAGGATGTGGTCGGTCTTGACCGCGCCGTGCTTGGTCGAGACCGTGGTGCCTTCGATCAGCGGCAGCAGATCGCGCTGCACGCCCTCGCGCGAGACGTCGCCGCCGACGCGGCCGTCGCGGGCGCAGATCTTGTCGATCTCGTCGAGGAACACGATGCCGTTGTTCTCGACCGCGCTGATCGCTTCGAGCGTCAACTGGTCGGTGTCGAGCAGCTTGTCGGATTCCTCGTTCACCAAAATCTCGTGCGAGCCTTCGACGGTCAGTCGCCGCGTCTTGGGACGGCCGCCGAGCTTGCCGAAGATATCGCCGATCGAGATCGCGCCCATCTGCGCGCCCGGCATGCCCGGGATTTCGAACATCGGCATACCGCTGCCGCCGCCCTGCGTTTCGATCTCGATTTCCTTGTCGTTGAGCTCGCCGGCACGCAGCTTCTTGCGGAAGGATTCGCGGGTGGTCGCGCTCGCATTGGCACCGACCAGCGCATCGAGCACGCGCTCCTCGGCGGCGAGCTGGGCGCGGGCCTGAACGTCCTTGCGCTTCTTCTCGCGGACCTGCGCGATCGCGACCTCGACGAGATCGCGGATGATCTGCTCGACGTCGCGACCGACATAGCCGACCTCGGTGAACTTCGTCGCCTCGACCTTCAGGAACGGCGCATTCGCGAGCTTGGCGAGGCGCCGCGCGATTTCCGTCTTGCCGACGCCGGTCGGGCCGATCATCAAGATGTTCTTCGGCAGCACCTCTTCGCGCAGCGAGCCGGCGAGCTGCTGACGGCGCCAGCGGTTGCGCAGCGCGATCGACACCGCGCGCTTGGCGTCGGCCTGGCCGACGATGAAACGATCGAGCTCGGAAACGATTTCACGGGGAGAGAAGTCTGTCATGCACCCTAGCTAGGGGCAGAAGGGGGCCGCGACAAGCTGCATTTTTATGCCGTCAGATGATCGGCGGGCCGGATTGCCATTGTTTTACGGCCTCGAGCGGATGGATCAGCATCAGGATATTCAGCGTCAGATTGTCGCGAATGTGAAGCGCCATCACGAGTTCGAAGACGAGCGCGAGCAGGATGGTCACGGTAACCGGCAGTCGCCACGCCGCCAGGAAGCCGAGGATCATCCACACATTATCGGCGACCGAGTTCACGATGCTGTCGCCGTAATAATCCAGCGAGATCGTGCCGGCGCGATAGCGCTCGATGATGAAGGGCGAATTTTCGACGATCTCCCAGGCGCCCTCGATCAGGATCGCGACGATCAGACGTGCTTGCCACGGGAAGCGGCGGAACACCGCCCACGTCAGCGCATAGAACAGGAAGCCGTGCAGGATGTGGGAGAGCGTGTACCAGTCGGCGATGTGCTGCGAATTCTCCGACGAGTTCACCACGCCGTGCCAGAGCTTGACGTAGCCGCAGGTGCAGATCGGCTGGCGACCCATCGCGAACAGGATCGAGGCCTGCAGCGCCAGCAGCAGCAGCGCGATGCCGACCCAATAGGCCGACGGGATGGAGATCCTGGTCTTGTCGGACGTTACAGAAGTCATCGATCACGCATCATCAGCAAGGAAGGACCATCGGGCGTCTCGACCATGCCGACCTTCGCGAAGCCCGCCTTTTCGTATGCGCGCACAGCGCGGAGGTTCAGCGGATCGGGATCGGTGACCACGCGCGGAACGCCCTGCCCCAGCGCCTCGCCCGCGAATTGCCGGATGAACGCCGAGCCGTGCCCGCGCCCGATCATGTCGTTTTCGCCGATGAACTGATCGATGCCACGCGTGCCCTCCGGCTGCGGCCCGAAGCCCGTATTCCAGGCCGTCAGGCTGTAGCACTGAAGATAGCCGAAGGGCCGGCCGTCGGCCAACACGAGGAACTGGTCCATCGCGGGCTCGTCGAGATCACCGCCGACCGGCGCGAGCTGCTCGTCCGGATCGCCCCACCATTCCCGCACATGCGCCTCCCGTAGCCATTGCCCGATCAGCGGCAGGTCGGCCGCAATCATCGGGCGGAAGGCGTAGGAGACGGCCATGGCCTAGCCGGCCGTCAGGCTTTCGATGGTCAAATTGCGGTTGGTGTAGACGCAGATGTCGGCGGCGATATCGAGGGAGCGGCGGACGATGGTCTCGGCGTCCTTGTCGGTGTCGAGCAGGGCGCGGGCGGCGGCCAGCGCGTAGTTGCCGCCGGAGCCGATCGCCATGACGCCGGATTCGGGCTCCAGCACGTCGCCGGTGCCGGTCAGGACCAGGGAGACGTCCTTGTCGGCCACGATCATCATGGCCTCCAGCCGCCGCAGATACCGGTCGGTCCGCCAGTCCTTGGCAAGCTCGACGGCGGCCCGGGTCAGCTGCCCCGGATATTGCTCCAGCTTGGATTCCAGCCGCTCGAACAGGGTGAAGGCATCGGCCGTGGCGCCGGCAAAGCCGCCGATCACGTCGCCCTTGCCGAGTTTCCGGACTTTCTTGGCGTTGGACTTGATCACGGTCTGGCCGATCGAGACCTGACCGTCGCCGCCGACCACCACCTTGCCGCCCTTGCGGACGGTCAAAATCGTGGTGCCGTGCCACCCCGGCGAGCCGTTCTGGGAATCCTGCATGAAATACCTCGTTGTCCGGCCTGATTTAGGGGGTTCGGGCGGGAGGTACAACGGGCCGCCTCGGGGGCGATTTCGCTCACCATAGGCGGAAGTAGAGGCCGGCCCTGACCATCCCGCAGTAGCGAAGGCGTCATTTGGCTGTTAAAAGACCGCCGTTTTCGGCTCAAAACCCAGAATGGAAACCGATTTTCCATGCGCACCGCGACGATCAAGCGCAAGACCAAGGAGACCGACATCGAGGTCACCGTGAACCTCGATGGCACCGGCGTGTCCGATATCGCGACCGGCATCGGCTTTTTCGACCATATGCTCGATCTCCTGGCCCGCCATTCCCGCATCGACCTCAAGGTCAAGGCGGTTGGCGACCTGCACATTGATCATCACCATACCACCGAAGACACCGGCATCGCGCTCGGCCAGGCGGTCAAGCAGGCGCTCGGCAACATGGCGGGCATCACCCGCTATGCCGGCATCCACATGCCCATGGACGAGACGCTGTCGCGCGTGGTCATCGACATCTCGGGCCGCCCGTTCCTGGTGTTCAAGGCCGACTTCCCCCGCGACAAGATCGGTGAGTTCGACACCGAGCTGGTGCGCGAGTGGTTCCAGGCCTTCGCCATGAACGCCGGCGTGACTCTGCACGTCGAGACCCTATATGGCGATAACAGCCATCATATCGCCGAGTCCTGCTTCAAGGGTCTGGCGCGGGCGCTGCGGGCGGCGGTTGCGATCGATCCGAAGGCGGCGGGGGAAATCCCGTCCACCAAGGGCTCGCTCGGCGGCTGACCTCTCGTCCGGCGGCTTACACCGCTTGCGGCATCACTGAATCAGAGAACGGGGCATCACCATGCCTGCCTACACAGTTCACGCTCCCACCCCCAATGGTGCGGATTTGCGCGCGACGGACAATTTCGCCTTCGTGCGCGACGGCTTCCATTTCTGGGCGATGGTGTTCGGCCCGCTCTGGCTGCTGTGGCACCGGCTCTGGCTGGCGCTGCTCGGCTGGGTGATCTTCTTCGCCGCGTTCCAGGCCGCCCTCGTCAGCCTCGGCCTGGGCCGCGGTTCGATCTTCCTCGCCGATGTCATCCTGGCGCTGCTGATGGGGCTGGAGGCCGCGAGCCTGCGGCGCTGGACGCTGTCGCGCGGCAACTGGCGCCAGCTCGATGTCGTCGTCGCCGATGACAGGGATGCCGCCGAGCACCGTTTCTTCCAGCGCTGGAGCGAGAAGCAGCGCGGCATCGTCAACGATCAATGGGCCGTCGATCGCGGCGCCCCGCCGCCGACCCGCCACGTGCCGGGTCAGCCGTTTTCAAATCCGCCGCCGCTGCCGTCCGGCGGCATCATTGGCTTGTTTCCAGAACCGGGAGGGTCACGATGAGCGTCGCCATCATCGATTACGGTTCCGGCAATCTGCATTCGGCCGCGAAAGCGTTCGAGCGTGCCGCGCGCAGCCTGGAAGATCCGCCGAAGATCTTCGTGACCAGCGATCCCGATCGCGCCTATAGCGCCGACCGCATCGTGCTGCCCGGCGTCGGCGCCTTCGCCGATTGCCGCAGGGGGCTCGACGCCGTCAACGGCATGGTCGAGGCGATCAACGAATCCGTGCGCGTCAAGGCGCGGCCGATGTTCGGCATCTGCGTCGGCATGCAGCTGTTCGCCAGCCGCGGCAAGGAGCACGTGATCACCGAAGGCCTGAACTGGATCGCCGGCGACGTCGAGAAGATCACGCCGCGCGATGAGAGCCTGAAGATTCCGCACATGGGCTGGAACACGCTCGACGTGCTGCAGGAACATCCGGTGCTGAACAAGCTGCCGCTGGGGCCGAAGGGGCAGCACGCCTATTTCGTGCACTCCTATCACCTCAACGCCGCGAACGAGGCGGATGTGCTGGCACGCGCTGATTACGGCGGGCCGGTCACGGCCATCGTGGCCAAGGACACCGCGATCGGCACCCAATTCCACCCCGAGAAGAGCCAGCGCTTCGGCCTCGCTTTGATCCAAAACTTTCTGCGATGGAAACCGTGATTCTCTTCCCCGCCATCGATCTCAAGAACGGCCAGTGCGTGCGCCTCGAGCAAGGCGACATGGCGCGCGCCACCGTGTTCAACCTCGATCCTGCCGCGCAGGCCGAGAGCTTTGTCACGCAGGGCTTTGAATATCTCCATGTCGTCGATCTCGATGGCGCCTTTGCCGGCAAGCCGGTGAATGCGCAGGCGGTCGAGGGCATGCTGAAGACGATCAAGATCCCGGTGCAGCTCGGCGGCGGCATTCGCGATCTCGCGACCGTCGAAGCCTGGCTCGCCAAGGGCATTTCGCGCGTCATCATCGGCACCGCCGCGGTGCGCGATCCTGAGTTGGTGAAGGCCGCGGCGAAGAAGTTTCCGGGCCGCGTCGCGGTCGGGCTCGACGCGCGTGACGGCAAGGTTGCGGTCGAAGGCTGGGCCGAGACCTCGCAGGTCACGGTGCTGGAGATCGCGCAGCGATTCGAGGATGCCGGCGTTGCCGCGATCATCTTCACCGATATCGCGCGTGACGGCCTGCTCAAGGGCCTCAACCTCGATGCGACCATTGCACTCGCCGACGCGATTTCCATCCCGGTGATCGCCTCCGGCGGTCTCGCCTCGATCGAGGACGTGAAGGCGATGCTGACGCCGCGCGCGAAAAAGCTCGCGGGTGCGATCGCCGGCCGTGCGCTCTATGACGGACGGCTCGATCCCGCGGCCGCCCTCACCCTGATCCGCAACGCGCGCGCCGCCTAGGAGAGATCAGATGTTCAAGGTGCGTGTGATCCCCTGTCTCGACGTCAAGGACGGACGGGTCGTCAAGGGCGTCAACTTCGTCGATCTGCGCGATGCCGGCGATCCCGTCGAGGCCGCGATCGCCTATGACGCGGCCGGCGCCGACGAGCTCACCTTCCTCGACATCACCGCGACCCATGAAAACCGCGGCACCATGATGGACGTGGTCCGGCGGACGGCTGAGGCCTGCTTCATGCCGGTGACTGTCGGCGGCGGCGTGCGCACCACCGACGACATCAAGGCGCTTCTGCGCGCCGGCGCCGACAAGGTCTCGATCAACAGCGCCGCGGTGTCGCGCCGCGAATTCGTCAAGGAAGCCGCCGAAAAATTCGGCGAGCAATGCGTGGTGGTCGCGATCGACGCCAAGCGCGTCAAGCGCCCCGGTGGTTCCGACCGCTGGGAGATCTTTACCCATGGCGGCCGCAACTCGACCGGCATCGACGCAATCGAATATGCCCAGGAAGTGGTCTCGCTCGGCGCCGGCGAAATCCTGCTGACGTCGATGGACCGCGACGGCACAAGGCAGGGCTTCGACATCCCGCTGACCCGGGCGATCGCCGACAGCATTCCCGTACCCGTGATCGCCTCCGGCGGCGTCGGCAATCTCGATCACCTCGTCGACGGCATCCGCGACGGTCACGCCACCGCGGTGCTGGCCGCCTCGATCTTCCACTTCGGCGAGTTCTCGATCCGCGAAGCCAAGGAGCACATGGCCCGGCGCGGGCTCGCTATGCGCCTCGATGCCTGACTCCGGTTCATAAAAGTGCTACATCTGGGCGCCGGTTTAGTGCCGGTGTGTGTTCTGAGTATTTTCGCATGCCGCGTTTCACGATCCACGATCTCGCCGAGACCATCGATGCCCGCGCGGCTGCCGGTGGCGAGGCCTCCTATACCCGCAAGCTTCTCGACAAGGGCGCGGAACATTGCGCCAAGAAGTTCGGCGAAGAAGCAGTCGAAACCGTAATCGCAGCAGTCGAAAACGACCGCGCGCATCTGATCGCTGAAGGCGCCGACCTGCTCTATCACTTCCTTGTGCTGCTCAAGGCCCGCGGCGTAAAGCTGGAAGAGGTCGAGGCCGCGCTGGACAAACGCACGACGATGTCGGGCTTGGAAGAGAAGGCGTCGCGTAAAGGCGAATAGAGCATGATCCGGAAAAGTGGATACCGGTTTTCCGGTCAGATCATGCCCAGGTAGAGAGAGGCTGCGTCATGGATATCCGCGCACCCGAGCAGCAATATAACCCCTACCGCGTCTATTCGCGCGATGAATGGGCGCGATTGCGCGACGATACGCCGATGACGCTGGAGCCCGGTGAGTTCGATCGCCTGCGCTCGCTGCACGACCGCCTCGATTTGAAAGAGGTCGAGGACATTTACCTTCCTCTGTCGCGCCTGCTGTCGATCTATGTCGACGCGATGCAGCGGCTCTATTACGCCGAACGCCAGTTCCTCAACATCCGCGACCGCAAGATGCCCTACATCATCGGTGTCGCCGGATCCGTCGCGGTCGGAAAATCCACCACGGCCCGCGTGCTGCAGGCGCTGCTGGCGCGCTGGTCGCCACGCCCCAAGGTCGAGCTGATCACGACCGACGGCTTCCTCTATCCCAACGCCGTGCTCGAGCGGCAGGGCATCATGCAGAAGAAGGGCTTCCCTGAAAGCTACGATCTGCCGCTGCTGCTCGGCTTCCTCTCCGACATCAAGTCCGGCCGCCGCAATGTGCGCGCGCCGGTCTACTCGCATCTGACCTACGACATCGTGCCGAACCAGTGGGCCGAGATCGACCAGCCTGACATCCTGATCGTCGAGGGCGTCAACGTGCTGCAGACCGGCAAGCTGCCGCGTGACGGCAAGGGCGTGGCTGTTGTTTCCGACTTCTTTGATTTCTCGGTCTATATCGACGCGGACGAGTCGGCGCTGCGGCGCTGGTACATCAAGCGCTTCCTGGCGCTGCGCGACACCGCGTTCACCAATCCGAAGTCCTACTTCAACCGCTATGCGTTGCTGTCGGACGACGAGGCGACCGCCACGGCGATCGCGATCTGGGAGCGCACCAACCTCGCCAATCTCGAGGACAACATCTTGCCGACCCGCCCCCGCGCGACGCTGATCCTGAAGAAGGGCGCGGACCATGTGGTGGAGAGCGTGGCGCTGCGACGGCTGTAGGCTCCACACTCGTCATTGCGAGCGAAGCGAAGCAATCCAGAATTCCTCCGTGGAGGCAGTCTGGATTGCTTCGTCGCTTCGCTCCTCGCAATGACGGCGGTGAGAGTTCTTCTACACCGCCAACTGCCGTGACGCGGTCAGCCCGGCCAGCGCCTCGTCCAGCTTCTCGCGGTCGAGCGGCTTGATCAAAAATCCATCCATGCCGGCCTCGAAGCAGGCATAGCGGTCTTCCACCAGCGTGTTGGCGGTCAATGCCAGGATCGGCGTGCGGCGCCCGGCCCCGCCCGCTTCGTGCGCGCGGATGCGCTTGGTCGCCTCGATGCCGTCGAGCTGCGGCATCTGGATGTCCATCAGCACGAGATCATAGGGCGCGCCGGCGGATTTTGCGCCGAGCCAGGATTCCAGCGCGGCCTCGCCATGGGTCGCGATCACGACGCGATGGCCGAGTTTCGTCAGCAACGAGCGCATCAGCAGCGCGTTGATCTCGTTATCCTCGGCGACCAGGACCGACAGGCCCTTGGTCACGGCAACCGGCGCGGCCGGTGCGTCGACCGGCGGTTCCGGCGCGAGATCCGGCGAGGAAACTTCCGGCGTCAGCGACAGCCGTGCCGCAAGCGAGGCGGCGCGCAGCGGCTTGACGAGATAGCCGGTGAAGGCCTGCGAATAATGTTCGTGGCGTGTTGCCGGCGTCAGCAGCACCAGCCGCTGCGCGGCATGCGTACGTGCGGCCTCGCCGAGCCGCACCGCGACGTCTGCACCGAGCATGCGATCGATCAGCACGGCATGCCAGGGCCGCTCCGGCAGCAGCGCCTCGGCAACCGCTGCATCGGCCGCGACGCAGGTCTGGCCACCCCAGCGCTCCAGCCGCCGCGCGATCAGCGAGGCCTCGATGCCCTGGCTTGCAACCAGCAGGATCGACTTGCCGGTGAGGTCTGGGCTCGGGAATGCAGTCTGTCCGGCGCTCGCCGCCGAGGGCATCAGCGGGATCGAAACTTCGAAGGTCGAGCCCCTGCCCGGCTGGCTCTCCAGCATGATGCGGCCGCCCATGCGCTTGACGATGCGATCGCTGATCGCAAGGCCGAGCCCGGTGCCGCCATAGGTGCGGGCGACGCGGTCGTCGGCCTGCTCGAATTCACGGAAGATGCGCGACTGCGCTTCCGGCGCGATGCCGATGCCGGTGTCGCGCACCAGGAAGGAAATCTCGTTCGGCCAGATGCCGGGCTCGACGATCAGCGCGACGCCGCCGCTCGAGGTGAACTTGATGGCGTTGCCGGCGAGGTTGAGCAGCACCTGGCGCAGCCGTGCGGCGTCGCCGACCAGCTCGAGCGGCAGGCGCTCGTCGACATAGGATGCGATCTCGAGACTTTTGGCCTGCGCGCGCGGCGCCAGCAGCTCGGTGATCTCCTCGATCAGGGTCGAGAGCGCGAACGGGCGCTGCTCGAGGTCGAGCTTGCCGGCTTCGATCTTGGAATAATCGAGTAGCTCCTCGATCAGCGTCATCAGCGCTTCGCCCGAGGTCTTCACGGCGCGGGCGTAGGTGGTCTGCTCCGGCGTCAGCGTGGTGTCGAGCAACAGGCCGCTCATGCCGATGATGCCGTTGAGCGGCGTGCGGATCTCGTGGCTCGCCATGGCGAGGAAGCGCGACTTGGCGCGGTTGGCCGCATCGGCCTGGTCGCGGGCATCCGCCAGCGCGCGCTCGCTCTCGGTGCGGTCGGTGACGTCGCGGCCGACGCTCTGCAGCTCGGCGGGCTGGCCGGCATCGAGCCGCACCAGGCCTTCGCGCCAGGCGACCCAGCGCGCGCCGAGCGGCGTGGTGATCTTCTGGTCGTGAATGCGGGTGCCGTTGCTCTCGCGGGCGCTGTCGCCCTGCTCGATCACGTCGAAATTGAAGCGCGTACCGATCAGCGCGCTGCGCGCCTGGCCCGCGAGCTCGCAATAGGCGTCATTGGCGAAGGTGATGCGGCCCTGATGGTCGCGCAGCACGATGAGGTCACCCTGCGATTCGAACAGGCTGCGCGCCCGCTCCTCGGCTTCCTTCAGCTCCCAATTACGGTCGACCAGCGATTCGTTGTGCTGGGCGAGCGCGCGCATCCGCTTGTTGACGAAGCGCAGCCGCATGCTGAGCGTGGCCAGCCCAAGGCAGGCGAGCGCGAACAGGAAGCTGGCGCCGACCGCGAAGGCCTGCGGGTCGTAGCCGGAATTTTCCGAGCGGCTGCCGCTGATGAAGCCATAGGCGCCGCCGAACGTCGCCATGAAGATCATGAAGGAGCGGATCGCGAAGGCGATCCTGGGATGGCGCCGCTTGAAGCGGCGCATGCGCACCTTGATCCGGAACGTCCGACCCATCACCACCGACCCTCGCTCCGTCTAAATCCGCGCCCTGCCCGCCTGACGATGTGTCGCGCAACCTTGCGAACAGTTTGAGGTTTGCCGGCCCGCTCGAAACAGGGTTGACGGGACGTTAACGCCCGCCCCGCCGCCTCACAGCGAGGCGGCGTGCATGCGGCGGTTGACGCCGCTGGCGCCGACGATCAGCGCCGCCGCGTCGCGCGGCGAAAATGTCTGCGAGCGCACATAGATGCGGTAGTCGGCCGGACCTTCGCTGGAGAGATAGATCACGGGGCCGTCGGTCTCGGGCTGTGCGGAGATCGAGACCAGCCGCGGCGCGCCATGGGCCTCGCAGGATTCGGTCTCGGCGGGCGTGCTGTCGTCGACCAGCGCGAAGTCGGCGCTGGCTGCATCGTCGGTGACCTGCACCCGCACCGTGGCGCGGGCCGGATCATTGGTGAAGGCGACATGGAGGCCGGCGGTCCAGGGGACCGATGCCAGCTGGGCCGAGGTCTCTCCGAAGGTGATGCAGGGATGGGGGCCCGTTCCGAGCCCGTTCCGCGCGAGCACCGCGGCAGCCATCAAGGGAACCACTGAAGCCAGGATCTTGAAACGCAACATGACGCTGTACTCGCCGAGATACTCACCAAGGCCAATAGGGAACACGCGGCCTTATGGTTTGCAGAGCGTAAAGGAAACTCGTTACCGCGGAGTTGATGCGTATGGTGGTTCACACCAGCTGGCGCACGTCTTCCGCGAGCGCACGGTAGGACAGCGCTTCGGCGAGATGCAGCCGGCCGATTTTGTCGGCGCCATCGAGGTCGGCGAGCGTGCGCGCCACCCGCAGCACGCGGTGATAGCCGCGCGCGGACAGGCGCATGGTCTCGGCGGCATCGCGCAAGAGTTTTTGGCCTTGCGCGTCCGGCTTGGCGATTTCTTCGAGCACTGCGGACGGCGCTTCTGCGTTGGTGCGGATTTTTGGCAGGCCCGCGGCCTGGTAGCGTGCGAGCTGGATGTCGCGTGCGGCTGCGACGCGGGCCGCGACTTCCGCAGAACCTTCGGCCGGCGGCGGCAGGATCAGATCGGCCGCGGTGACCGCGGGAACTTCGATGCGCAGATCGATGCGGTCCATCAGCGGGCCGGAGATGCGTGCCTGGTAGTCAGAGGTGCAGCGATCGATGCGGCCGCGCTTGCAGGCATAGCCGGGCTCGAAGGCATTGCCGCAGCGACAGGGATTCATTGCCGCGACCAGCATGAAGCGGGCAGGGTAGGTGACGCGGTGATTGGCGCGCGACACCGCGACCTCGCCGTTCTCCAGCGGCTGGCGCAGCGAATCCAGCACGCGCGGGTCGAACTCCGGCAGCTCGTCGAGGAACAGCACGCCCTGATGTGCGAGCG
>JAEWBW010000441.1 GCA_023390955.1 Pseudomonadota bacterium | reverse complement strand
TCTCCACCGTCGCCCGCGTCGGCAACCGCGACGTGATGCGGGTTCGCCCCTTCATCCGCATCTCCGGCAATCTTTCGATGTCGACGAGCGATTTGTCGGCGAAAATCCCGCCCTTCAACGCCCAGCGCCTTCTGACCGACGTCGGCTCCGACCCGAAGGCCGCCGCCGAAGATCCCAACAATCCCGCGGCCGTCGAGCCCGACGCCGAAGTGTCTTTCGTCACGAAAGACCTGACGCCGGTGCTGCCGAAGGCCAAGATCGCCGCCATCGTGGCGCTCGACGATATCCTGATGCGGGTGCGCGACGCCGCCAATTGGCGCGGAACCGGCACCGGCGTCCGTTACGCCGCCCTCGCCAATGCCGCCGCCGATGTCTCGGGCGCGACCGGCTCCCAGTCCGACATCAAGATGGCCTATGCCACCGAATCCACGACGCCCGACCCCTATGCGGGCTTCGAGACGCGCGTGGTGCCGGAAAACGTCACGCTGCTGCCGAAGACCAAAGGCCAGATCACCGGCGGCAACCCCAATGGCGAGCGTGTGCACGTCGTGAAGAAGGGCGACAGCGTCAGCTCCGTGCTGCGCGAGCTCGGCGCCACGCCGGAAGAGATCAAGGCGATTGCCGCAACGCTCGGCGCTCGCGGCCGTGACGGCGGTCTGAAGGACGGCGAGAAGCTGCGCATCCTGATGGCGCCCGCAACGCCTGGCGCACGGCTGCAGCCCTACCGTGTCGTGATCGCCAACGAAACCATGGTGGAAGCGATCGCGGCGCTGTCGGATCTCGGCAAATACGTCGCCGTCGACGTCTCCAGCATGAACACGATCGCCGCCGCCGACGCCAGCGCCGGCAATGACGACGACGATGACGATGATGGCACCGGCGTGCGGCTGTACCAGAGCATCTACGAGACCGCGATGCGCAACAAAGTGCCGATGCCGGTCATCGACGACATGATCAAGATCTACTCCTACGACGTCGATTTCCAGCGCAAGGTGCAGCCGGGCGATTCCTTCGACGTGTTCTACGCCGGCGAAGACGAGGGCGTGACGTCGAACGAAAAGAACGACGTGCTGTTCGCCTCGCTCACGGTCGGCGGCGAGACCAAGAAATACTACCGCTATCAGAGCCCCGACGACGGCGTCGTCGACTACTATGACGAGACCGGCAAGAGCGCGAAGAAGTTCCTGGTCCGCAAGCCCGTCAACAACGCCATCATGCGCTCCGGCTTTGGCGGCCGGCGCCATCCGATCCTCGGCTTTGTGAAGATGCACACGGGCGTCGATTGGGCGACCTCCTACGGCACGCCGATCTTCGCCTCCGGCAACGGCATGATCGAGAAGGCCGGCCCCGAAGGCGGCTACGGCAAATACATCCGCATCAAGCACTCCAACGGCTACGAGACCGCCTACGGCCATATGTCGGCGTTCGCCAAGGGCATGGAAATCGGCAAGAAGGTGCGGCAGGGCCAGGTGATCGGCTTCGTCGGCTCGTCCGGCATGTCGACCGGCCCGCACGTCCACTACGAAATCCTCGTCAACGGCCGCTTCGTCGACCCCATGCGCGTCAAGCTGCCCCGCGGCCGCTCGCTGGAAGGCCCCGTGCTGGCAGGCTTCGAGAAGGAGCGCGACCGGCTCGAGGCCATGATGAGCAACCGCGGCGGCGCCAACGCCCGGATTTCGGACGCGACCGGCGGTCCGCTGCAGGTCACGAACCGCTAAAGCCGGCGAGCGTCTCGAGAGACCGGGCCATCTTCCCCGGAACTCGCACGACAATTTCAGCTCACAGCAAGCATCGTCAGAGTCGGCGCGAGCGCCGTCAGGCGATCGCGATCAAGCACAGGCCCCTCAGGTCACCTTGGTCTTCTGGTTCCTGGGTGTGCCGGGCGGGACGATGATCTTGGCAATCTGCGGCATGGCAACCGACGCGGGCCACCAGTACCCCCTGAGCTGGCTCTTCGACATCGGCAGGATCTGCACCATGTCGTCTTCGTTGCCGCCCAGCACGTAAACCGATTCAGCCGTTTCTCCGCGATAGAACCCGACATGCCCCAATCCCGATCGCGGGCTCTTTCGCCAGAACACCACGACCGCTCCCAGCGCCGGCCCATCAAGCTGCTTGAAATCGGGACTGGTCCGAAACGACTGCGATGATGCCGACTTGGTGCCGGGAATGCGGGTCTTGCAGAGCGCAAACATCGCATTCACGAATATTGCGCACCACGGGTCATGATCGGCGCCGCACTGGGCCAACTTCCGGTAGCGCGCGATCGCCGCTCCGCTGTTGTTTCCCTCTTCCCGCGTCCCGATCTCGTCCATCGCCAGCGTATACCATTCTGGCGCAGCACCGGCCCCCATCGCCGGTGCCGGCGAGACGGGCCGTTCAGTTGCCTGACCGATTTCAGTAATCGGGGGCGGTGCGGAGCCGGGATCATCGAGCACGGCTTTGACGGCCGGACCGAGCAGCGGCGCCGTCGCATCCATCGCCTGCTGGAGCTCTTCTTCGAATTTCTTCGGAGGTTCGTCGGTCCACGTTTGACGATAAAGGTCCGTCACACTGGGATCACGCCCCTTGATCGAAACGAACGTATCGAAGGCGCGGTGAGCCATCAGGCCGAACACCGCGCACTGCCGGATCGCACTGCCGATCTGTTCAGGCGTGAAGTGAAGGTCGAATTCGTCGCTCTCCCGGTTGGCGTTCCACTGGCTTTGCCGCAACTGGAATGGCCCGATTTGGCCGTCAGCACTCTCATCCGATATTCCCGACCGGTACTGCGCGACGGTCAGCAGATAGTGAGGGTGCACACCGAAAAAGGTACCCTGGCGAACACATTCCTCGGCAAACATCGCGCGATCAATGACCATGGCAAAACCATCCGTAACAACGTTTCAGTTGACGCCGAACACACCCTTCCAGATCTGCACCTGCTTGATCCTCTCGGGCAGCCCGTTGATTTTATCGGGTGACGTGGTCGGATGACCAAGGTTGATCCGCGCGGACACCTGCACGACGTTGTCGCTGTCGCACTCCTGCAGGCACCCAAGCTTCACGAACTCGGTCGCGGCAATCCGAAGCATTTGCCTTGGATCGACCACCAGATCCGGATTGGCGATCAGATCGAGGCCGCAGGCCTTGCCGACCGCGTCATAGCTGTCACGGCCAGTGAGTTGGAGCCCTCCGCGGCCACGGAAATTGAAACCGTCATCGGAGCCCGCACGGTTGCCCATGCGTCCGTTGTAGACCTTGTTGCCGAACGCCCGCTCGTCATTGACGAAGCCCTGGGTCGACGCCAGCGTCGGAAAACGCTTCGGGAAGACCTTCATCATTCGCTGGGCGCTGTAGTTCAGTTTCTCCACCATCTCGATGCCGCTGCCGCACTCCTGGCTGATCTGTCCCATGAAGTGAGCCATACGAAGCCGGGTGTTTATTCCGAGCTTTTCAAGCACACTGGCGGTCTTCGCCATGCCCTGTACGAGCTTGGGATCCGCCTTGGGCCACCGCTTCTGCAGCATCTCCAGCGTCAACATGGACTCGCCGTCCCCCTCGTCCGGGGGAACGTCAGGGACCGGATCGGGCGTCATTTCCCGGACCGGCTCCGACACCGGCTGGTCTGCCTTCGCAATCGGCGCCGCCGACTTCGGGTCGTCCAGCACCGCCGCCGCCGCGGGCTCGATGAGAGCAGCGGTGTCATCCAGCGCCTTCTGCAAGCCTGTCGCATCGGCCGCCGGCCATTGTTGCCGGTAAAGTTCCTGAGCGGACGGCGAGTGGCCGTTAGCCTCCTCGAAGGCATCGAACGCACGCAGCGCCATCAATCCGAACACGGCACATTGCCGTGTCGAACTGTGAATCTGCTCTGGCGTGAAATGGACATCAAACAGGCCATCATTGCTGTTTGCGTCCCATTCGGCCTGCGTCAGCCGAAACGGGCCGATGCGATCGCCGTCGGGGTCGTCAGAAATGTTGGATCGAAGTTGCGCGACCGCCAGAAGGTAGTGCGGTTGAATGGTGAAGAACACGCCCTGACGGACACATTCCTGGGCGAACAGCGCGCGATCAATCGACATGGGTCACCTGACCAGTCAAACAAAACCATCGGGTAAAACAATATTGTCGTGTTGGACTGTTTATCTGCTCGGGCGTGAAATGAACGTGAAACAGGCCACACTCCGTCAATTGAACGGGCCGATCCGATCCCCGTTTGTCGCAGGCAAAGCAAAGTTCAGGGGCATGTCACCTTACCCATGGCACTCAGCTCTCTCAGGTCGGTGAAGTTGGTTGTGGTGACCCGGTCGGTAACCAACAGGCCATTGTCCTTCAGGACAGAAGCCAATTTAGTCCGCGCCGGCGAACCTCGGACGCCGAGATCTGGCTCCGTGTCTGGTCGGCAGAGGATTTTCAACGCCGTTCGCATGTCGGTATTCCCCATGCCTTCCTCGAACTTCCCGATGCGCGTCGACACTATCGTTTGCGGTACACGTACACGCTCCATCGGCGCATTGACGTCCCGTATTGCCGTGACGCGCGCGACCGTCGGCGGACGCGTGAGCAGAGGTTCGGATCGAAGCCCGTCCGAACCACCGCGGCTGTAGACCGTCATCGTATTGTTGATGCTCATCTCGATCGAGAACGGCATACAGATGCGCAGATAGTTGCGGAGCAGATAGATCGCCGCCGGCCGATTATCGACCGGCGTTTGCGCGACCTTCACCCGGAACCGGTTCTGGTTGTCGAGCACCACCGCCTGAACGACGGAGTGGTCAATCTCCGTGAGCAGCCGGGAACTGATATTGACGAACGTATCCTGAGCGAAGCCAAACGCGGCTGCAACGATAGCGATCGGGACGGCATCCACTCCCGTAAGGCCCATGATGGCTGCGGTCGTCGCCGCCGTCGTATGCAGCTGCTTGAGAATGGGCTCTTGCGAGCGTCGCTTGTTGTCGAGCCAGGCCAGATAAGCGTCACACCGCCGATCAATGTCGTTCATTCCGGCCTGGACGAAGGTCATCCACTCCGACGGCCTCATGCCGACCTCCTCGCAATAGAGGAAATCGCCGTTGCGCGTGTATCTCAACCCGGCCTGACGGCATATCTCGCCGATATATGCGTCTTGCAGACGGCTCACTTCAGTAAGATCGGCGGGCGCGAGGTTTGTGCCGATACCCTCTCTCACGAGAGTAACGTCGTTGCAGGCCGAGAGCGACACGGCCAATGCAATGCAACTCGCAACGATACCCGCCCGCATCGCACGCTCCCACACAATCTTGAGGTTGTGGCAAGCTGCACCATGTCACCACGTGCGAGAGCTTCGCGCGCGCAACACTTCGGCGAACATCGTGGATCGCCACAACCACTCAAAACTAACAAGATGATTGTGGCGAGCCTCAAGCGGATTGTTCAAGAAGATTCATGCACGCTCTCAGAGAAAGCGCAGTGCGTGTTCTATTTATAACACACCGCTCTTACGTGCATCGCACAAATGCAGCTCTTGGTTGTGCTATCGATCGTGCATAAAGCACGCACCGATTGTCGCACCACGTGCAGCTCGCGCTCACGCCAAGGTACAAAAAAACCTCCCCGCATCGCGGGGAGGTTTGAAGCGTTGCGTGCGTCTTGCGCGATCAGTTCAATTTGCGCTTCGACACCGGCGCGTCGAACTGAGCGATCTCCGCCGTCTGCGGCGCCTTGCCGTTGAAGGTCAGCACGTTGCCTTCGGACGACATCGCAACCGTGTCGCCATCCTTGATATCGCCCGCCAAAATCATCTCGGCGAGCGGGTCCTGGACGTTGCGCTGGATCACCCGCTTCAGCGGACGCGCGCCGTAAGCGGGATCCCAGCCCTTGGCGGCGAGCCAGTCGCGCGCTGCCGCATCGAGCGTCAGCGTGATCTTGCGATCGGTCAGCAGCTTCTGCAGCCGCGCGAACTGGATCTCGACGATCCGGCCCATCTCGCTCTTCTGCAAGCGATGGAACAGGATGATCTCATCGACGCGGTTCAGGAACTCGGGCCTGAAATGCGCCCGCACCGTCGCCATCACCTGCTCCCGCACGGCGGAGGTGTCCTCGCCTTCCGGCTGGTTCACCAGGAACTCGGAACCGAGGTTCGAGGTCATGATGATC
>JAEWBW010000408.1 GCA_023390955.1 Pseudomonadota bacterium | reverse complement strand
CTAACCAACTGAGCTACTCCCGCGTGGTTCGCTGAATGCGCGCGGAACGAGGGGGGACTTAAAGGGGGGACATGGTGAAGTCAAGGACGTTGCGCTTCACCATGGCAGAGCCGCACAGCATGCTTTGCCAAATGAAAAGGCCGCCCGGAGGCGGCCATCGGTCGGCGCGGGGATAGGGCTGTTAGCGGATCGCCGAGGTGCCCGAACTGGTCACGACCACCGGCTTGCCGGCCTTGATGACCTGGGTGGACTGGGCGGTCTGGCTGTAATCGACGCCGGTCCGCGCCGCGATGCCGAAGGACGCCACTGCGATGCCGGCCACGAGCGCCACCACCACGATCTTCAGGTGGGTCGCACGATCAGCGGAGTGAATTGAGTGGTTCATCTGAGCCTCCCGACGGGACTAACCGCCCGTCTGTAGGCTCACCTTCTAAGGGCCATCTGTTTCCGGATGGTTTCGCGGGTTCCGCAAAATGGTTTCATCTGGCGACTTCCTCGGTTTCACCCGCCAATCCCGAGGCTTAGGACGCCCGGCCGATATCGGCCCGGATCGGGCGTGCCGCCCAGACGAACAGGAGGGCACCGAGGGTGGTCGTTACGGCCGCCGAAAGCAGGGAATAACGCACGGCATCAGGGCCATAGCTGGCCTTCAGGGCGTCGTTGATCATGCCGACGGCGAGCGGCCCGACGCCTTGGCCGAAGCAGGTTGCGGTCAGGGCGATTAGCGCCGAGGCCAGCGCCCGCATGCTCGGTTTCGCCACCGTCTGGGCGATCGCGAAGATCGGGCCGAGGTGGAAGCCGACCAGGAACGAGGTCAGCGCCAGCATCGCCACCATGGTCGAAAAATTCGGGGTCAGCATGCAGACCGCGAACACGGGGCCGGCCAGGCCGGATGTGATGGCGGGGGCCCACAGCTTCCAGCGGTCGTCCCGGCGGCTCACTTGCGCCACCACGAAGCCGCCGAGCAGGGTGCCGGCCATCCCGGCCAGCCCCTTGAAGGTGCCGGCATAGGTGCCGATCTCGGCGCTCGAGAGATGGTGCACGCGGGCCAGGAAGGGCGGGATCCAGGCGGCGGTCGCATAGTTCGTGTAGGTGGTGAGGCAGAAGCCGATCAGCACGATGACAAAGCTCTGCTGCGAGGCCAGGAAGCGCAGGGTCGGCCCGAGCGGTTCGGGCACGAAATTCTCCTGCATGGCACCGCGCTTCGGCTCGGAGATGGTCAGCCACAGCACGACGGCCAGCAGGATGCCGGGCAGGCCGGCGACGTAGAAGGCCATGCGCCAGCCGTAGTGCTGGTTGATGTAGCCGCCGACGAAATAGCCGAGGAAGACGCCGAGATAGGTGCCGATGGCGTAGATGCCGAGCGCGCGCGGGCGCTCGTTCTTGGCGAAGAGGTCGGCGACGATCGACTGCGAGGCGGGCGAGCCTGCGGACTCGCCGATGCCGACGCCGATCCTGGCGAGTGCGAGCGAAGTCACGCTCGAGGCCGCGCCGCACAGCGCCGTCATCGCGCTCCAGAAGGCGAGTGCGACCGCGACGATGTTGCGCCGGTTGAGCCGGTCGGCGACGCGCGCGATGGGAATGCCGAGCAGGGAATAGAACAGCGCAAAACCGAAGCCCGCGAGCAGGCCCATCATGGTGTCGCTGAGCTGGAATTCCTTCTTGATCGGCTCGATCAGGACGTTGAAAATCGTGCGGTCGAGGAAGTTCAGCGCGTAGATGACGGTGAGCAACCCCAGCACGTAGTAGCGCGTTGTGGCCGGCTTGGCGGCTGCATCGGTTCGGACAGATGCTTCTGACGTCACGTCGACCATCGCTTCCCCCCAATTGATTTTGTTCTGATCGTTGGCTCAGGCCTCGCGGATGTAATTCCCCGCTTCGAATTCCACCGGCGGCGCATTTTTATCGAAGGAGACGCCGATCGGATCGCGGCCCGCGGCCATTGCCTCCAACTGATCGCCCAGCATGCGCCGGATCATCAGGATGCCTCGGTCGCTCTGCCCGAAATGCTCTTCGGAATGAATCGTCACCTCGCCCTGGCCGACCTGGGCCTCGTAGTCGCCGGGGAACTGCTGGTGCTCGGCCTCGGTCATGTCCCACCAGAATTTGCCGTTGAACTTCGAGCGCATGCGGCCGATGTCGCCGGAGGCCTTGACGCGGCCGGCGACGTAGATGCGGAACGAGGTGTCGTCGATCGGCAGTGTCCAGCCGATCGATTCGACGCGGGCGAACTGCGCCACGCGCGGGTTCGGCACGACGCGGAGGGTCGGGAGGGCGGCTTCGGTGACGCGGTAAAACACCTTGCCGTCGTCCTGGCTGCGGATCGAGCGGACGGCGACGCCGCGCGGCGTCTTGTCGAATGTCACCTCCGGCATCGAGGCCATCATGTTGGTGAATTGCGGTCCTGAGAACGAGCCGTGCAGCACCGGCACGTGATAGGGATCGACCACGTTCTCCCAATGCTGCAGCCAGTTGCAGGGGATCACCGCGGGGCCGCCGCCGCCGATCGAGGAATCGTCGGCCTCGACGAACTCGCCGTCGTCCATCGTCTCCAGACATTCATAGGCCGGCAGCACCGGGCGTTTCTCGGCCGGGCCCATATAGGCGAAGATCAGGCCGTAACGCTCTTCGACCGGGTACCAGGGCTGGCGCACCTTGTCCTTGAACTGGCCGCCGTCGGGCTCGCAGGGTTGTTCGAGGCAATGGCCTTCGGTGTCGAACTTCCAGCCGTGATAGCAGCAGCGAATGCCGTCCTCCTCGACCTTGCCGTAATAGAGCGTCGTGCCGCGGTGGCAGCAACGGGCGTGCAGCAGGCCGACGCGGCCATGCTTGTCGCGGAACAGGATCAAATCCTCGCCGAGCGCGCGGACTTTCCTCGGCGTGTCGGTGGCATCGGTGGCGAGGCCGACAGGATGCCAGTAGCGGCGCAGCAGTTCGCCCATCGGCGTACCCCGCACGACGGAGGTGAGCTCGGTGCGCGTGGTGGCCGGCTTCATCGCATAGGCCGTGCCGAGATCGCGATCCCGCTGGGTGATGGTCATCCCGTCCCTCCCGCCGCGGCCTCGGGGCCGGGTCATTCTTGCTCGTTGAGACAAGTCAATTCGAGATCGATGACATTGTCAACGATTATCGGAATGCGTCTTAATCGCATGAAGAGGGGCCGCGCTGCCGGGCTTGGCAGTCGGCGGCTTTCTTGGCAGTGGTGAAGTCATGAGCAGGACGCCAGACAGAAGCGGGGACGTGGTGCTGGATGTGAACGAGGGTGAGACGCCTGCACCGATCACGGTGATGTTGTCGTCGCGGCTGATGGTGCTTGCCAATTTGCTCAAGCGCGGCGCGATCCTGCGCTACAAGCGTCTGGCGGGTCTCTCCTCGGTCGAGTTCGGTCTCGTCGCCTCGCTCGGCCGGCGGCCGCCGATGAGTGTGGCGCGGCTCGCCGAGGCCGTCGGCCAGGACAAGGGGCAGATCAGCCGCGCTCTTGCGGAGCTCGTGTCGCGCAAGCTGATTGCGAAGGCCGCCAACCCCAAGGACAGCCGCGAGGTGCTGGTGTCGCTGACCAAGGCCGGGCTCGCCGCACATGACGCGATCGTCGCCGGCGCGCAGGAGCGCAACCGGCGGCTGCTGGAAGACCTCAGCAAGGACGAGTTCGCGACCTTGCTCGCGCTGGTCGACCGGCTGACTGCGACGGCAGGCGAGATGCTCGAAGCCGAGAAAGAGCTGCGCTGACGCATCACGGCCAGGCGCCATCGGGAGCTCGATCCGGCAAGGGTCGGCGACAGTTCCAGCCACCTGCTGCCGGTACATTCGGACCATCGAATCCGATCCCGCCGCGATGCATGGCTGCCCCGACGATCCACGGCTGTGGATACGTGATCTTCGGCGATGCCGGTCCGGTGCCTCGGTCGTGTTCGACTAGAAGGCTGCGGCGGGCTGAGACGGCGAACATGTCGTCCGCATGACATTCTGGCGGCTGCCATCGGCCGGTCGGGGCTGGTCGCGTCGCGGTGCAGAAAACAGCGCAATTTGCCGCGTATTGCGCGGCTGCCGACGGTGCGACCACGCGAGCCGAGATATCGGATCGCCCGCCCCGAACTCCCTGCGGCGCCCTTGCTGGGTCAAGCGATCTGCTCCATACCAGCCGCGGGGTGATTCCGGGATTTCCACCGCTGTGGGGGCGGGAAAAGGGCCTGAAATGAGCGTGTCTTGCGCCCTTTGGTGCGCTGCGCTAAGGCTCAGAATAATTCCAAATCGGAACGAATCCGCGGGCCACCCGAGGCTTGCGGGAAAAAGGGCTCGCCAATGAGCGGCATTCTGCAGAACTATCTTCCACTTGTCGTCTTCATAGGGGTCGCGGGCCTCATCGGCCTCGTGCTGCTGATCGCGCCCTTCATCGTGGCGTTCCAGCAGCCGGATCCGGAAAAGCTGTCGGCGTATGAGTGCGGTTTCAACGCCTTCGACGACGCCCGCATGAAGTTCGACGTCCGCTTCTACCTGGTCGCCATTCTCTTCATCATCTTCGACCTCGAAGTGGCGTTCCTGTTCCCGTGGGCGGTGGCGTTCGGCAAGCTTGGTGCGACTGGCTTCTGGTCCATGGTGGTGTTCCTCGCCGTGCTGACGGTGGGCTTCGCCTATGAATGGAAGAAAGGGGCACTCGAATGGGATTGAACCCAGCCACTCAGTCCGGCGGTCCGCTGCTGGCGCAGGCCCCGAAGGGCATCCTGGACCCGGCGACCGGCAGGCCGGTCGGGGCCAATGACCCGTTCTTCCTCGAGGTCAATCACGAGCTGTCCGACAAGGGCTTCTTCGTGGCCGCGACCGACGACCTCATCACCTGGGCCCGTACCGGCTCGCTGATGTGGATGACGTTCGGTCTGGCCTGCTGCGCCGTCGAGATGATGCAGGTTTCGATGCCGCGCTACGACGTCGAGCGCTTCGGCTTCGCGCCGCGCGCCTCGCCGCGCCAGTCCGACG
>JAEWBW010000359.1 GCA_023390955.1 Pseudomonadota bacterium | reverse complement strand
CGTCCCAGCCGAGCTGCTCGGCAAGCTCGAGGCCCATCGTCTTCTTGCCCTCGATGCGATAAGGCTCCTTCAGGGTCGAGGTATCGAACCAGCCGACCTTGGCCTTGCCCTCGCCGACGATCTTGCCGCAATCGTCGATATAGCCGTTGACGCGATAGACCGTCGCGCCCTGCAGCTCGATCTCGCTGACATTCACTTCCGGCGTATCGGCCGGGCAGAAGATCGTGGTCTTGATGCCGCAGCTCGTCGCATAGGCCGCGAGCGCCGCGCCGGCATTGCCGTTGGTCGGCATCGCCATGTGCTTGATGCCGAGCGCCTTGCCCATTGACACCGCCATCACGAGGCCGCGCGCCTTGAACGATCCCGTCGGCAGCCGGCCTTCATCCTTCACGATGATCTCGCCGCCACCGAGCTTCTTGCCGAGCTTCGGCAGCCGGATCAGCGGCGTCGTCACTTCGCCGAGCGAGACGATGTCCTTGCATTTGCGCACCGGCAGCAGCTCGCGATAGCGCCACATGTCGGCCGGACGCTGAGCCAGCGCATCCTTGGTCAGCGCCTTCTTCACGCCTGCGAGGTCATAGCGCACCAGCAGCGGCTTGCCGGCCTTGGAGAGGTTGTGGACCTCATCGGCGGCATAGTGATCGCCCTCCATCGCGCATTCGAGATGGGTGACGAAGGTCGGGCGTTCGATGGTGAGATTGTCGTTGTCTTTCACGGGCTGGCTTTCTTTTTGCTTATTTGAATTGTTGTTTCCTCTCGTCATTGCGAGGAGCGAAGCGACGAAGCAATCCAGACTGTTTCTGCGGATGCACTCTGGATTGCTTCGCTTCGCTCGCAATGACGGCGACTGTCAGATGTTCAAGACCCGTCCATAGGCATCCAGCACGGCTTCCTTCATCATCTCCGACAGGGTCGGATGCGGGAAGACCGTGTGCATCAGCTCTTCTTCCGTCGTCTCCAGGTTCATCGCGACGACGTAGCCCTGGATCAGTTCGGTCACCTCGGCGCCGATCATGTGCGCGCCAAGCAACTGACCGGTCTTCTTGTCGAAGATGACCTTGACCAGGCCCTGGTCCTCGCCGAGCGCGATCGCCTTGCCGTTGCCGACGAAGGGAAAGCGGCCGACGCGGATCTCGCGGCCGGACTCCTTCGCCTTGGCTTCAGTCAGGCCGACCGAGGCAACCTGCGGGTGGCAATAGGTGCAGCCCGGGATCATGTTCTTGTCCATGGCGTGCGGATGCAGGCCCTTGATGGCCTCGACGCAGATCACGCCCTCATGCTCGGCCTTGTGCGCCAGCATCGGGGGACCGGCGACATCGCCGATGGCGTAGATGCCGGGGATGTTGGTCTTGCCGTAGCCGTCGATCACGATGCAGCCGCGATCGGTTTTGACACCGAGTTTTTCGAGCCCGAGATTCTCGATGTTGCCGACCACGCCGACCGCCGAGATCACGCGCTCGAATTCGGTGGTGACCGGCTTGCCCTTGCCGTCGTCGATGGTCGCGACGACGCTGTCGGACTTCTTCTCGAGCTTCGTCACCTTGGTCGAGGACATGATCTTGATGCCCTGCTTCTCGAACCGCTTGCGCGCCAGGGTCGCGATCTCGGCGTCCTCGACAGGAAGGATCTGTGGCAGCACCTCCACCACGGTCACTTCGGAGCCCATGGTGTGGAAGAAGGACGCGAACTCGATGCCGATCGCGCCGGAGCCGACGACAAGGAGCGACTTCGGAATCCGCTCCGGCACCATCGCCTCGAAATAGGTCCAGACCAGTTTCTTGTCGGGCTCGAGCCCAGGCAGCACGCGCGGCCGCGCACCGGTCGCGACGATGATGTGCTTGGCCTGGTAGGTCCCCTCGCCGAGCGCCCCCTTCGGGCCCTCGACATCGGACTTCTTCACGGTGACCTTGCCCGGCGCATCGATCGAGGCCGCGCCCCAGATGACGCTGACCTTGTTCTTCTTCATCAGGAAGCCGACGCCGTCGTTCAGCCGCTTCGAGACGCCGCGCGAACGCTGCACGACGGCCTTCGGATCGAACGAGACGTTGTCCGCCGACAAGCCGTAGTCCTTGGCGTGCTGCATGTAGTGATAGATTTCGGCCGAGCGCAGCAGCGCCTTGGTCGGGATGCAGCCCCAGTTCAGGCAGATGCCGCCGAGATACGACTTTTCGACGATCGCGACCTTGAAGCCGAGCTGCGCGGCGCGGATCGCCGTGACATAGCCGCCGGGGCCGGAGCCGATGATGATGACGTCGAAGGATGTGTCGGCCATGGCGGCTCCCGTTCAACTCAAGACGTGGCGCCGCGCGTGCGGCGGCGAATTAAGGTCGTTCTGATCAGCCACTCCGCGACGATGGCGGTGGCCATGATCGCGAAGATGGTCAGCGCGATCGGGCCCCAGATGCCGCGCGCCAGCCCTTCGGCGGCAAAGAACGCGGATCTGACGATTTCGAAGCCGATCGGATTCAACATCAGCACCAGCGAGATCAGTATCGAGATCCATGGCCAGCGCGTCATCGCCGGCTCACACCATCATCATCACGGGGTTTTCGATCAGTTGCTTGAACGCGCCGATCAACTCCGCACCCAGCGCGCCGTCGATGGCGCGGTGATCGCAGGACAAGGTCACGCTCATCATGTGCGCGATCTCGATCTTGCCGCCGCGGACCACGGGGCGTTCCTCGCTGGTGCCGACCGCGAGGATCGTCGCATGCGGCGGGTTGATCACGGCGGTGAAGTGGCTGATGCCGTACATGCCGAGGTTGGAGACTGCCGTGGTGCCGCCCTGGTACTCTTCCGGCTTCAGCTTGCGTGAACGGGCGCGCGCCGCATAATCCTTCATCTCGTTGGAGATGGTCGAGAGCGTCTTGGTCTCGGCCTTGCGGATGATCGGCGTGATCAGGCCGCCCGGCATCGCCACAGCAACGCCGACGTCGGAGTGGTGATGCTTGACCATGCCGGATTCGGTCCAGCTCACATTGCAGTTCGGGATCTTCTGCAGCGCGACCGCCATCGCCTTGATGACGAAGTCGTTGACCGAGATCTTGTAGAGCGGCTTCTTTTCCTTGTCCTTCGGCGCGGCGGCGTTGATCTCCTCGCGGGCGGCGAGCAGCTTGCCGATGTCGCAGTCGATGGTCAGGTAGAAGTGCGGGACGTTCTGGATCGACGCGGTCAGGCGCTGCGCGATGGTGCGGCGCATGCCGTCATGCGGCACGATCTCATAGGAGCCCGGCTCGAACAGCGACAGGATCTGCTTGTCCGACATGGTCGGCGCGATCGAGGGTGCGGCTGACGGGCTCGCGGCGGGCGCCTTGAGGCCCTTGCCCGATTTTGCTTCCTCGACGTCGCGCGCGACGACGCGGCCATGCGGGCCGGTGCCGGTCACGCGCGAGATCTCGATGCCGGCTTCCTTGGCAATCCGCCGCGCCAGTGGCGAGGAGAACACGCGGCCACCCTGGCCGTTGCTCTGCGCGGCCGGTGCAGCCTGCAATGCAGGCGCGGCAGCCGGCTTCGGAGCTTCCGCGGGTTTCTCGGACGCTTTCTCGGCGGCTTTTTCCGGGGCCTTCTCGGCCGGCTTGTCTGCGGCCTTCGGAGGCGCGGCCGAAGCGCTTGGCTTGGCGGAGCCCGCAGCCTTCACGTCCTCGCCCTCACCGGCGAGCACCGCGATGACGTCGTTGACCGGCACATCCTGCGTGCCCTCAGGCACCAGGATCTTGGCGATCGTGCCTTCGTCGATCGCCTCGACCTCCATGGTGGCCTTGTCGGTCTCGATCTCGGCGATGATGTCGCCGGATTTGACCTTGTCGCCTTCCTTCTTCAGCCACTTGGCGAGGTTGCCCTTCTCCATCGTCGGCGAGAGAGCGGGCATCAGGATGTTGATGGGCATGCTGACCTCACGAAAACTTCTCAAAACGTCGCCACCCGGTTTGGGCGGCGAACAGACCAGATTCTAGTTGCCGATGTCGCCCTGCCACAGGCGCTCATTGGCGGGATTGGAACGCCAGTTCTTCATCATGGTGATGGAGCGGTCGTCGGCAAGGTCGATCCAGGGGATGCCGAGCTTGTCGAGGATGTCTTTCGAGCCCGGGAACGTGACGGACTCGCCGATCACCACCAGCGAAACCTTGAACAGACCGAGCGCGCCGGCGCACATCGAGCACGGCGACAGCGTGGTGTACATGACGGTATCGTGGAACGAGATCGCACCGGCCTCGCGCAGGCAGCTCATCTCGCCATGAAGGATTGGATTGTTCTCCTGCACGCGGTTGTTGTGACCGCGGGCGATGATTTTCTTGTCGCGCGTCAGCACGGCGCCGATCGGCAAGCCACCTTGCGCGATCGAGGCTTCCGCCTCGCGGATCGCCTCCAGCATGAAATCGAAATGGTAGGACTCGACTGCCACGGTCAATGTCCCTTCCCGCGCGGCGTCGTGGTGCCGGTGTCGGTCGGACGCTCGATCTCGGCCTGGAACATCTCCAGGATCCGGGCGAGCGCATCCTCCTCCGTGAATTCGCTCTCGCGCGCATAGGCGCGCGCGGCATGGCGGGCGAGATCGACCAGCAGGAGACCCCACATGTCGGGCTCCTCAAAGGCCCGCTGGAACGCCATCGACAGCCCGCCGTCCAGCACGAACACGCGCAGAATCTCGATCGCGTCGTCGCGACCGAGAACGTCAGGCGGAAGTGGCTGCTCCTTCGGGCCTGCCATGGATTACCTGTAGCAGACGGCTTTGGCGGCCTCGACCACTTCGGCCACCGAGGGCAGCGCGAGCTTTTCCAGGTTCGCCGCGTAAGGCATCGGCACTTCCTTGCCGGAGACGCGCGCCACCGGCGCGTCCAGATAATCGAAAGCGTGCTCCATGATGCGCGCGGCGATCTCGGCGCCGACGCCGCTCTGCGCCCAGCCCTCTTCAATCGTAACCGCGCGGCCGGTCTTCTTGACGGAGGCGATGATGGTCTCGGTGTCCATCGGCTTGAGCGTCCGCAGGTCGATGACCTCGGC
>JAEWBW010000313.1 GCA_023390955.1 Pseudomonadota bacterium | reverse complement strand
CGCAGTTCGGCTCCGACCTCGACGCCTCGACCCAGCGCCTGCTGAACCGTGGTTCGCGCCTGACCGAGCTCCTGAAGCAGCCGCAGTTCGCGCCGCTGAAGATGGAAGAGCAGGTCTGCGTGATCTGGGCCGGCACCAACGGCTATCTGGATCCGCTGCCGCTCAACAAGGTGCGCGCGTTCGAGGACGGTCTGCTGTCGCTGCTGCGTGGCAAGAACTCCGAGATCCTCAATGCGATCCGCGACAGCCGCGATCTCTCGGATGACACCGCCGCCAAGCTGAAGTCGGTGGTCGAAGGCTTCGCGAAGTCTTTCGCTTAAGAACGCCGTCATGGCCGGATCTTCCGGCCGTGACCGCTTCGCGAGAGGCAAGACAATAAGAAGCGTGTCCGGCGCCCGGCCGGGCATTGCGACAGGGATAGGCTAGCGGTCCAGCTACTCGCTGATCGCCGGGGTGAACGAAGAATGGCGTCACTTAAAGACATGCGCGTCCGCATCGCCTCTACCAAGGCGACGCAGAAGATCACCAAGGCCATGCAGATGGTCGCCGCGTCCAGGTTGCGCCGCGCCCAGCAGGCGGCCGAGGCTGCGCGGCCCTATGCCGACAAGATGAGCGCGGTGATCTCCAACATCGCGAGCGCTGCTGCGGGTTCGCCTGGCGCGCCGAAGCTGCTCGGCGGCACTGGCAAGGATCAGGTTCATCTGCTGCTGGTCTGCACCGGCGAGCGCGGCCTGTCCGGCGCTTTCAACTCCTCGATCGTGCGTCTCGCGCGTGAGCGCGCGCTGGCCCTGATGAACGAGGGCAAGGACGTCAAGTTCTTCTGCGTCGGCCGCAAGGGTTACGAGCAACTCCGCCGCACCTTCGACAAGCAGATCGTCGAGCATCTCGACCTGCGCAGCGTCCGTCAGCTCGGCTTCGTCAACGCCGAGGACATCGCCAAGAAGGTGCTGGCCCGTTTCGAGAACGGCGAGTTCGACGTCTGCACGCTGTTCTACGCGCAGTTCAAGTCGGTGATCGCCCAGGTCCCGACCGCCCAGCAGCTCATTCCGCTGGCCGTCGAAGCCAAGGCGGCGAACGCGCCGTCGATCTCGTATGAATACGAGCCGGAAGAGGACGAACTGCTCTCGCGCCTGCTGCCGCGTAACATCGCGGTGCAGATCTTCCGCGCGCTGCTCGAGAACAACGCCTCGTTCTACGGCGCGCAGATGAGCTCGATGGACAACGCCACGCGCAACGCCGGCGAAATGATCCGCAAGCAGACCCAGATCTACAACCGAACCCGTCAGGCGCAGATCACCAAGGAGCTGATCGAGATCATCTCCGGCGCCGAAGCGGTCTAACCCAGCATCCGTCTGACGAAGGGAGCGCGACATGGCTTACGTCACATCGGCGACCACCAAGGGCGGACGCAATGGGCGTGCTAACCTCGACAATGGCGGGCTCGCGCTCGCCATGGCGCTGCCGAAGGAGCTCGGTGGCGCCGGTGACGGCCACAATCCCGAGCAGCTGTTCGCGCTCGGTTACTCCGCCTGCTTCGGCCAGGCGATCCTGGTGATCGCCAAGAAGCACGGCATCGACGGCCAGGCTGCCAAGGTCACGGCCGACGTTACGCTCAGCACCGAAGGCGGTTTCTCGCTCGCGGTGGAATTGAAGGTTTCGGTTCCCGGCGCCGACAAGGACAAGGTCCAGGCGTTGGTCGAAGAAGCTCACACGGTGTGCCCGTATTCAAAGGCCACCAAAGGCAACATCCCGGTCAAGCTGACCGTGGTCTAAAAGTTCGGATCGAAGGAGATAGAGTCCATGGCCGCAGCAGCCAAACAGATCGGTCGCGTCACCCAGGTCATGGGCGCCGTCGTCGACGTGCAGTTCGAGGGCCACCTGCCGGCCATTCTCAATTCGCTCGAAACCAAGAACGGCAACATCCGCCTCGTTCTGGAAGTCGCGCAGCATCTCGGTGAATCGACCGTCCGCACCATCGCGATGGACGTGACCGAAGGTCTGGTCCGTGGCCAGGAGGTGACCGACACCGGCCAGCCGATCGCGGTTCCGGTGGGTGACGGCACGCTCGGCCGCATCATGAACGTGATCGGCGAGCCGATCGACGAAGCCGGTCCGATCAAGTCCGAAGGCACCCGCGCCATCCACCAGGAAGCGCCGACCTACACCGACCAGTCGACCGAAGCTGAAATTCTCGTCACCGGCATTAAGGTCGTCGACCTCCTCGCTCCGTATGCGAAGGGCGGCAAGATCGGCCTGTTCGGCGGCGCCGGCGTCGGCAAGACCGTGCTCATTCAGGAGCTGATCAACAACGTCGCGAAGGCGCACGGTGGTTACTCCGTGTTCGCCGGCGTGGGCGAGCGTACCCGCGAGGGCAACGACCTCTATCACGAGTTCATCGAGTCCAAGGTCAACGCCGATCCGCACAATCCGGATCCGAACGTGAAGTCGAAGTGCGCGCTGGTGTTCGGCCAGATGAACGAGCCCCCGGGCGCCCGCGCCCGCGTCGGCCTCACCGGTCTGACCGTCGCCGAGCACTTCCGCGACCAGGGCCAGGACGTGCTGTTCTTCGTCGACAACATCTTCCGCTTCACCCAAGCGGGTTCGGAAGTGTCGGCGCTGCTCGGCCGTATTCCTTCGGCGGTGGGTTATCAGCCGACGCTCGCGACCGACATGGGCGCGCTGCAGGAGCGCATCACCACCACCCAGAAGGGTTCGATCACCTCGGTGCAGGCCATCTACGTTCCGGCCGACGACTTGACCGACCCGGCGCCCGCGACCTCGTTCGCCCACTTGGACGCCACCACGGTGCTGTCGCGCGCGATCTCGGAAAAGGGCATCTACCCGGCGGTGGATCCGCTCGACTCGACCTCGCGCATGCTTTCGCCGCTCGTCGTCGGTCAGGAGCACTACGACACCGCGCGTCAGGTCCAGCAGGTGCTGCAGCGCTACAAGTCGCTGCAGGACATCATCGCCATTCTCGGCATGGACGAGCTTTCTGAAGAGGACAAGCTGACGGTGGCCCGCGCTCGCAAGATCGAGCGCTTCCTGTCGCAGCCGTTCCACGTCGCCGAAATCTTCACCGGCTCGCCCGGCAAGTTCGTCGACCTCGCGGACACCATCAAGGGCTTCCGCGGCCTCTGCGAAGGCAAGTATG
>JAEWBW010000257.1 GCA_023390955.1 Pseudomonadota bacterium | reverse complement strand
CGACCCTGACGGTGCCGTTCTGCACCTGGATCATGATCGGCTATTTCGCCTCGATCCCGAAGGAGCTCGACGAAGCAGCCCTGATCGACGGCGCCTCCTGGCTGCAGACGCTGACCCGGATCTTCATCCCGGTCGCGCTGCCCGGGCTGATCGCCGCGACCATCTTCGCCTTCACGGTGTCCTGGGCCCAGTTCCTCTATCCGCTGGTGTTCACGACGTCGGTCGATCAGCTCGTGCTGCCGGTCGGCATCACCACGACGCTGATCAAGGGCGACGTGTTCAACTGGGGTCAGATCATGACCGGCGCGCTGCTCGGCGCGGCACCGCCGCTGATCATCTACGCCTTCCTGATGGACTACTACATTGCCGGCCTCACCGCCGGTGCGACCAAAGGCTGAAATCGAGGGATTGAAGTTACATGGCTGACGTTTCCTTGCGTAAGGTGGTCAAGCGCTACGACGATGTCGAAGCGGTGCGCGGCATTGATCTCGACATCTCCGACCATGAGTTCATCGTGCTGGTGGGTCCCTCCGGCTGCGGCAAGTCGACGACGCTGCGCATGATCGCGGGTCTCGAGGACATCACCGACGGCGACATCATGATCGGCGGCGACGTCGTCAACGACGTGCCGCCGAAGGATCGCGACATCGCGATGGTGTTCCAGAACTACGCGCTCTATCCGCACATGACGGTCGCGGAGAACATGTCGTTCGGGCTGCGCCTGAAGCACTATCCGAAGGCCGAGATCAAGGCGCGTGTCACGGAAGCCGCCCGCCTGCTCGACATCACCGACCTGGTCGACCGCAAGCCGAAGCAGCTCTCCGGCGGCCAGCGCCAGCGCGTGGCGATGGGACGCGCCATCGTGCGCAACCCGAAAGTCTTCCTGTTCGACGAGCCGCTGTCCAATCTCGACGCAAAACTGCGCGTGCAGATGCGCATCGAGATCAAGAAGGTGCACCAGAAGGTGCGTACCACCACGGTCTACGTCACCCACGACCAGGTCGAGGCGATGACCCTCGCCGACCGCGTCGTGGTGATGAACAAGGGGCGCATCGAGCAGATAGGCACGCCGAACGAGCTTTATCACAAGCCGGCGACGCGCTTCGTCGCAGGCTTCATCGGCTCGCCGGCGATGAACTTCCTTCCATGCCGGCTGGAGGATACCGGCGGCAAGCTCAACATCCGCCTCACCGACCGTATCTCGTTTGCGCTGCCGCCGGAGCGGGCGGCCCGCTACAACGCCCTGCCCCGCACCGACAAGCTCCTGCTCGGCATCCGGCCGGAGCACATCACCGAGTCGCACGCGCATCACGGCCCGGGCATCGAGACCTTCGACACCGTGCTCGACGTCACCGAGCCGATGGGGATGGAGACGCTGGTCTACTTCGTCCAGGAAGGCACGCCGGTCTGCGGCCGGGTCAATCCCAATGCCGGCGCCCAGGACGGGGCTCCCATGCGTTTGGCGATGGACCTCAACAATATGCACCTGCTAAACGAGGCGACCGGCGCCGTGTTGTGACGCCGGTCGAGAAACTCGACAGGCAGGGGAAACATGGCGACCAATAAGAAGAAAGTTTTCGTCACGCAGACATTGTCGAAGGGCGCACGCGCCCTCCTCACCCAGCGGGACGATATCGAGCTCGTCGAGTTTCCGAACCTGATCTCCGCGTCCGACTTCGAGGCCATGCTGAAGAGCCATGCGCCGGTGCACGCGGTGGCGCTTGGCGCCACGCGCTTCGGCGAGCCCGAGCTCGAAGCGTCCGGCGACATGAAGGTCGTGACGCGGATCGGCGTCGGCTTTGACGCGGTCGACGTGCCGGCACTGTCGCGCCGCAAGGTGCCGCTGATGGTGGCGGGCACCGCGAACTCTCCCTCCGTCGCCGAGCAGGCGTTGTTTATGATGCTCACGCTCGCCAAGCGGGCGCAGGAGATGCATCTGTGCGTCAAGGACGGCAAATGGGCCGATCGGCTCGGCATGCTGCCGTTCGACCTCTACGGCAAGACCGTGCTGATCGTCGGCTTCGGCCGCATCGGCAGCCGCACCGCGAAGCGCTGCCTCGCGATGGAAATGAACGTGCTGGTCTATGACCCCTACAAGCCCGCCGCCGATATCAAGGCCGCCGGATGCGAGCCGGTCGCCGATCTCGATGCGGCGCTGCCACGCGCTGACTTCGTCACCATCCATTGCCCGAAGACGCCCGAAACCGTTGGCCTGTTCAACGCGGCACGGATCGGGCTGATGCGGCCAAAGGCTTATCTCATCAACACCGCGCGCGGCGGCATCGTCGAAGAGAAGGCGCTGTACGCCGCGCTCACCTCCGGCAAGCTCGCGGGCGCCGGCCTCGACGTGTTCGAGGTGGAGCCGCCGCCGGCCGGACATTCGCTGTTCGACCTGCCAAACGTCATCATGGCTCCGCATGTCGCCGGCGTAACCGTCGAGGCCGTGGATCGCATGAGCGAGCAGACCGCACGCAATATCCTGAGCGCGCTCGACGGCGATCCGATCCGCGTGAACGTGATCAACCAGGACGTCCTGTAATCCACTCCTTCCGCAGCGGCGGGCAAGACCTGCTGCCGCGGTAAGGACAGGAACCGTCCCATTTTGGCGCAATTCGGGCCCCAACTCAGCCTTAATCAAAAGCGCGTAATGTGAACGGCCGCGCTGGCCGTGGGACAGATTTTGCCGGCGCGTCCTCTTGGAGGATGGACCTTGTCAGATATCGACCCGACCGACCACGCGCTGGCGACCATCGCCAGCATTCTCGAACAGCCGGAGTTTCCGCGCGAGACCGCGAGCTCGATCGCCACGGCAGATCATCACGACGATGAGGAGCATCCCGTCGTCGAGGAGCAACCGCTGGCGCCGGATTTCTCGGAGAACGAGAGCTACAGCAAGGTCGGCCCCGGGCCGATGGCCGCACTCCGGTTCAAATGGACGGCGCAGCTTGGCGACGACGGCCAGTTCTATGTCCACGAGACCATCGGCGATCATTCCACGCCGGTTATCAGCGGTCCGATGTCGCGCGAGGCCGCGGTGCGGCTCGTCGACGAGCGCGAGAGCCAGGCGCTACAACGATTCGAGGAACTGCGCAGCGAGATCGCCGGCCGCAGCTCGGCCGCTGACCTTGTGACCAAGGGTGAGGCGTAAGCCTCACCTCTTTCCCAGAAAATCCTTCTTCACGAGATCGACGCCGGCGTGCCGCAGGATGTCGTAGGCCGTCGTGACGTGGAAGAAGAACTGCGGGACACTGAAGGTCAACAGCAGCGAATGTCCCGTGAAGGGCAATTCGACCCCGCTCCTGAGCCTGAAGGCGACGCTACGCTCCGTGGATGCGTCGATCGCCTCACGCGGCAAGCCTTCCACGAATGCGATCGACGCCGCGATGTGCGCCTGCAGCGCGGCGATGTCGTGCGCGAGCGCCGGCAGTACCGGCGGCTCGCGGCCAGCCAGCAGCGCCGCGCCGATGACCGCGTGGCGGCAGGCTTCGCCGACCTGCTGCGCCAGATCGTACATGTTCGGCGCAAGGCGCATCATGAGCAGGTTCTTCGGATCGAACTTGCGCTCCTCGGCGTACGCAGCCCCCTTGTCCAGCAGCGTGGACAGATTGCGCAGATAAAGCACGAAGAGACCGACCGAGGCCTCATGCATCGAGATCGTCACCGCAACATTCCTTCCCGCCGATTCGGCCTCGCCAGCGGCGAGCATCTGGTCTAAATCCACCCGCAAGAGCTGCACAATGACAGCTCGTTCAGGGATGGAAAAGACATGAAGGCTCGGATCCTGGCTGCGATGATTGCGGCCGTTCTGGTGAATTTTACCGCTCACGCGCAACAGGCCGCGCCTGCCTCGCGGCTCGACGAGATCGTTAGCCGTGGCATCCTGCGCGTCGGCATGACCGGCGACTACAAGCCCTTCACGCATCTGGACAAGACCACGCAGAAATTCACCGGCTTCGACGTCGACATGGCGGAGGCGCTGGGCAAGGCGCTGGGCGTCAAGGTCGAGTACGTCCACACCGCCTGGCCGAAGCTGATGAAGGATTTCGAGGCTGACCAGTTCGACGTCGCCATGGGCGGCGTCTCGATCACGTTCGACCGGCAGAAGAAGGGCTATTTCACGATGCCCATCATGCGCGAGGGCAAAACGCCGATTGCGCGCTGCGCCGATGTCGGCAAGTACCAGACCATCGCCGACATCGACAAGAAGGGCACGCGCGTGATCGTCAATCCCGGCGGCACCAATGAGCGCTTCGCCCGCGCCAATGTGAAGGAAGCCGACATCACGGTATTCCCGGACAACACCGCGATCTTCGACGAGATCGCCAAGGGCAATGCCGACCTGATGATGACGGACGCCTCCGAGACGCGCTTCCAGCAGAAGCAGCATCCGGGCGTGCTCTGCGCCGTGCATCCCGAGAAGCCGTTCGACTTCTCCGAGAAGGCCTACTGGCTGCAGCGCGACATGGCGCTGAAGGCCTTCATCGACCAGTGGCTCCACGTCTCCATGGAGGACGGCAGCTACAAGAAGATCTACGCCGCCTGGTTCGACTAAAGCGACAAAACGTCCCCAAAATACCTGCCCCGGCCGTCAAACTTGCGACCGGGTTGCGGCTTATTGAACCAAGACCGAATGGCGCACGACTCATAGCGGGATAGTGATCTAGATCACGTTTCACGACGGGCCCGACGCGTAAGCGTCGGTGCGGGGACCACCTGCTCAGGAGACGGAAATGAAGAAGCTGTTGGCGATCGCCGCTCTGCTTTTGGCGAGCACAGCCGCGCAGGCGCAATACACTTTCGAGTATGGCGGCCACACCATCCGTATCGACCCTGACCGCGGCACCGTCCAGATCCCCGGCGTCTACGACAACACGGGGCAGAAGGCGAAGAAGAAGACCGACACCAAGAACGATCCAAAGGCCGCTCCGAACAGCCAGGCCAAGGTCGATCCGCAGCCCGCAAGCCCACCGCCCGCCGCAGCAC
>JAEWBW010000217.1 GCA_023390955.1 Pseudomonadota bacterium | reverse complement strand
TACCCGAACGTCGACTTCTATTCGGGCATCACGCTGAAGGCGATGGGCCTGCCGGTGTCGATGTTCACCGTGCTGTTCGCGGTCGCCCGCACCGTCGGGTGGATCAGCCAGTGGAGCGAGATGATCGAGGATCCGCAGCAGAAGATCGGCCGCCCGCGCCAGCTCTACACCGGCGTCACCAAGCGCGACTACGTTCCGATCGACAAGCGCAAGTAAGCAACGCCATCACGGCTTTACGGAACGGCGCCATCGCAAGATGGCGCCGTTTTCGTTTGCGGGCGCATCGATTATTGCTGCCACGCACAACAACAAGTCGAGGCATCCCGTCGGCAAACGCTTGACAGTCGAAATGCTTCGCGCGCAAATTCTTACACTAAGTAAGAATGACGACAGGGATGGAAATGCCGGAGCAGCCGAGAAGTCGGCGGCAGACGCGCGCTGCCATTTTAACTCATCTGCTTCAGTGCGGCGGTTCGTTCCGGCCGCCGCTGGCCAAGGCCGTGCGCCTGTCGGAAGCGAGCCTGTCGCGCATCCTGTTCGACCTGAAAGCCGAAGGCCTGATCGAGGAAGTCAGGCGCCCTGCTCCCTATGTTGGCGGCCCGACGGGCCTCGTCTCGCTCGATGGCGCGGTCGCGCTTGCGGCCCTCGAGCTGAACAGCCAGTGGCTCAGCGTCGGCGTCGGCGGCATGTCCGGCGACATGCACTACACCGAGCGTGTTCCGCTGCCGAAGAAGCCGACTATCGAGACCGTCGGCCGCGTGTTTGGCGAAGCCATGACCCTGCTGCGCGACTGGACACGCCGCCGCCGCATCACGCTCGCGCAGATCGGCATCACCATTCCGGGCCTCGGCCGTCTCAGCGAGTTCGGCAATCCGATCATTCCGTGCGACATCGAACGTATCGGCGACATGTTCGCCGAACTGTTTGCCGACGTCCCGGTCGCCTTCACCAATTCGGTGGTGGCGCACGCCACCTATCATCGCTGCCGCACCGAGAACTACCCGATCAGTGATGCGCATTTGTTCGTCTTTGTCGGCCAGGGCGTCGCGGGGACGTGGATGGACGATCCGATCGAGGAAGATACCCTCCAGCCGGTCGAGCTCGGCCACATGGTGTTCGGCACTGAGGGACCGCGCTGCCGCTGCGGCCATCACGGCTGCGTCGAGGCCTATATTTCGCTGCCGGCGCTGGCCGAGCTGCTGCGTGTCAGCGAGGCCGAATTGCACGGCTGCGACTGGGTGAGCACGATCCCTCTCACCGCGCGGGTGCGCGAAGAACTGCGGCAGCGCCTGTTCAGGCTTGGCCTTGCCATCGGCAACACATTGAACGTCAAGCCCTGCCGCGGCGTTGTCATCAGCGGCTGGCCGTCGCTTCTCGCGGACGACGACCGGAAGGCCGTCATCGAGGGGATCGACGCCTGCCTGCTGGGCGGACGGAAACTGGCGCAGGTGTCGCTCGCCTTCGTCCCGCCCTCGAACGGCAATGATCCGAAAGCCGCGCTTGCGTTTGCCGCCTTCTGCCTCGCCACCCGCGGCGGCATGCCAGCCGCCTCGACGGAGGCCGCCTGAGACACTCTGAAACCGCGCGGCTCTCGCGCCAATGAAGTTCACACCCGGGAGGAACTTGCCATGCCGATCAAACTCACAAGGCGCCATCTGCTTGCTGGATCCGCTGCCACGCTCGCGCTGCCGTCGATTGCGCGCGCGCAAACCGCTGCCAAGCCGCGCCTGACCGCGATCTCGCAATGGTCCGCAGGCAGCGACGGTGCGGCCATCACGGCGCTCGGCAAGAAATTCGAGGAGAAGGGTGGTGTCTGGCAGCACTCGCCCGTCCCCGGCTTCACCACCGAAATGATGAACAAGCTACGCGCGCAGATCATGGCCGGCGATCCGCCGGCCTGTTCGCAGCTCAAGGGCCCCGAGATTGCAGCCTGGTCGAAAATCGCCCCGACCGTCGACCTCGACGCCGTCGTCGCAGCGGCAGGCTATGAGAAGGTCGTCGCGCCGGACCTCGCGAAACTGCACAAGCCCAACGGCAAATGGATCGCGCTGCCGCTGCAGATCTACAGCACCAACATGCTGTTCCTCTCCAAGCGCGCGATGGACAAGGCCAAGGCCGACAAGATCCCCGTCACCTGGGCCGAGTTCAACGACCTTGCCGAAAAGATGAAATCCGGCGGCGTCGCCTTCCCCGTCGCAAACGGCGGCACCCGCCCCGATGACGGACAGAAGTTCGAAGCCTCGCTCGCCGGCATCAGTCCCGCCGCCTATCGCGCGGCCATCATGAACCTCGACAAGAAGGCGCTGGAGGGTCCGGAGATCAAGGCCGCGTTCGCGCAGACGCGCAAGATCGCCGACTGGATGGACCCCAATGTCGGCGCCCAGCACTTCTCGACCAATCTGAAGCGCTTCGTCGAGGGCGAGATGGGCATGATGATCATGGGCGGTTGGGCGCAGGGCGTGCTCCGCAATGCCGGCTTCAAGTTCGAGGACTTCACGATTGCGCCGGGCCCCAGCGACAATGGCAAGCCGGTGTTCCTGCTGAACGCCGACGCCTTCATCTTCTGGCAGCGCAAGGAGGCCGATCTGCAGGCCGGCCAGACGCTGATGGCCCAGCTCGTCATGGATCCCGCGATCCAGACCATGTACTCGCAGATCACGGGATCGATCCCCGTGCGCACAGACGTCGATCTGTCCGGCGAAGGCTGGTCGGACGGTCAGCGCCGAACCGCGGCAGCGCTGAAGGAAGCCATCGCCGCCAACCAGGCCGTCCTCAGCGTCGCCCACAACATGGCGCAGGAGAACGGCATGACGGCTGCGATGATCGACGTCATCACCGAGTTCGTGAAGAACAAGGCGATCAAGCCGGAGCAGGCGGTCACGCGCCTTGCCGAGGCCGTCGAGGGCGCACGTTGACCAACACTGCCCTGACAAGACCGGGCCGGACGGCCACCGCGGAAGCGGTGAGCCGGCTGCCCGAATATCTGGCGATCTGGGTGCCGCTGCTGCTCTCGGCAGCGCACCTCATTTCGTTTTCGCTGTGGACGATCTGGATTTCGTTCACGCCCTCGACACTCATCCCGGTCTCGGGATGGGTGGGCCTGCGCAATTACAATTCGGTGCTGTCGTCACGGAACTGGCAGATTGCCTTCGACAATCTGCTGCTGTTCGGCGGCGCCTTCGTGCTGCTTAGTCTTGCGACCGGGCTCATCCTCGCGATCCTGCTCGACCAGCGCATTCGCGGCGAGAACGCGCTGCGCTCGATCTTCCTCTATCCGCTTGCGGTGTCGTTCGTGGTCACCGGCACGGTGTGGAGCTGGCTGCTCAATCCCGGCCTTGGCATCCAGAAGCTGGTCCAGGACCTCGGCTGGACCGCCTTCAAGTTCGACTGGCTGATCGACCGCGACATGGCGATCTGGACCATCGTCGTCGCTGCGGTCTGGCAATCCTCCGGCTTTGCCATGGCGCTGTTCCTCGCCGGCCTCCGCTCCGTCGATTCCGATCTGATCAAGGCCGCGCAGATCGACGGCGCCGGACCGGTCCGCATGTATCGCCGCGTGATCCTGCCGACGCTCTGGCCGATCACCGTCACCGTCATCGTCATCCAGCTGCAGTTCGCGATTTCGACCTTCGACCTCGTCCGCGCGCTCACCAATGGCGGACCGGGTATTGCGACCCAGCTTCCGGCGCTCGTCGTCTACGATCTTATGTTCCAGCGCAATTTGCTCGGCCGGGGCGCAGCCGCAGCCGTCCTCATGCTGCTGATACTTCTTGCGGTGCTGCTGCCCTACGCGGCGTGGCGCTATCTCCAGCGACGGCGAGCCGCCCATGCGTGATCGCAGCTTCACGCCGGGCCGCGGCCTCATCTATCTCGCCGTGTCACTGGTCGCGGCCGCCTATCTCGTCCCGCTGATCGTCGTCGTGCTGAATTCGCTCCGCAGCAACGAGGAGATCGCACAGACCTCGATGATCGGCTGGCCGCAGCAATGGGCCTTTGGCAATTACTTCACCGCCTGGACCGATTTCTGCGTGGCCCAGACCTGCACGGGCCTGCGGCCCTACATGCTGAACTCAGCACTGGTGACCATTCCCGCGACGATCCTCTCCACCCTGCTTGGTGCGGTCGCAGGCTACGCGGTCTCGCTCTGGCGCTTCCGCGGCGACAGCTGGATCTACGGCATCGTTACGCTCGGCATCTTCCTGCCGCAGCAGATGCGTCTTCTGCCCTGGACGATCGTGCTGCGCGATACCGGCCTGATGAACACGCTCACGGGCCTGGTGCTGATCCACACCATCCAGGGGCTCTCCTTCACCGTCCTGTTCTGCCGCAATTACTACGTGGCCATCCCGCAGGAATTGATCAGGGCCGCGCGGATCGACGGTGCCGGGTTCTTCCGCATCTTCTGGCGCATCATCCTGCCGCTCTCGCCGCCGATCCTTGTCG